>NZ_JBIASW010000004.1:0-211234 GCF_042891215.1 Streptomyces sp. NPDC001914 | reverse complement strand
GGGCGTGTGGGGGGGTGGGGGGGCGCCCCAGGCTCGTCCTTGCGCGCGGCCCCCCCCCGCCCCCCCCCCCCCCCCCCCCCCCCGCGGGGGCGCGGCCCCCCCCCCCCCCCCCCCCCCCCCCCACGGGGCAGCCGAACGAAACGACGTGTCTTCGGACCGTGGCCGTGTTCAGGCCGTGTTGAGGTCGCATGCGTAGGTGGCGGAGCCGGATCCGGCGTATGCCTCGAGGTCCAGGTAGTACGTTCCGCTGCCCGAGGCCGTGCGGGTGTAGGTGAGGGACTCGTCGCTGCCCCGGCCGTCGTTCACCGACCTCGTCAGGGTGGATCCTGACGCATCGAGGAGATAGGCGTCCGCGTCGTATGCATCGGGTATGGCGCAGGAGATGCTCGCGGTCCTGCCGGAGGCCAGGGTGAACTTGAAGTAGTCCCGGTCGGAGGTGGTGCTCAGTGCGCCGGTCAACGACACCGGGGGAGTGCTCGATGTGATGTCGTCGGCGGCCGAGCGGGAGTCGTTCGGCTCGCTCTCGCTCACCGTCGTGCCTCCTCCTGTGGTGCCGCAACTGGTCTCGGGTGTGCCGTTGTAGAGGTTGGTGTCGGCTACTCCGTTGGTGACGCTGCGTCGGTAGTAGCCGCAGGTGGGGCGGTTCTTGAAGTCGAACGTCTGGCTGCTGGTGAGGTGCCAGATCTTGTATCCGGAGAAGGTCAGGGGCTGGCCGGAGACGGCCTTCTCCGGCTGGTGGTCGCCGAGTACGACGTACGCGTCGTTGCCGTAGAGCGTTGCCAGGCCGTTCTTGTCGATGTAGAGAGAGCTGCCGCCCTCGTCGATGCCGACACCCCAGGCCTTGCCCTGTGTGGTCAGGCCGTCCTTGAGAGCGCGTGCGACGAATGCCATGGTGCGGCCCATCCGGTCGCGAGCCACGAAGTGGGAGTCGTTGATGGTGTCGCCGTAGTTCGGCCAGTTGAACATGCCGGTGGTGAACGTGAGTGACTTGTCGTATGGGTTGGCGAGCGCACCGGCCGAGGTGGCGCTCGCGGTACAGGCGTCATAGACGATCGAGCTGTTGATGTGCAGGCCTGCGCTGCCGCCGCCTGAGCCGCCGCCCTTGGCGACCACGGACTGCACGGACGCCTGGAGTGTGGTGCCCTTCCAGGCCGCGTAGCGGCACTGGTCGCCGCCGGCGAAGTAGACGAACTCCGCGTTGCGGATATCGGTGTTCAGCTGGGTGTTGTTGCCGTCGGACGCGGCGGTGAGTGTCCAGGTGGTGCAGGAATTGACGCCGGAGAGCGCGGTGATCGTGTCGCACTCGGGTGTTGTGCTGCCCGACGTGGGGGCCGAGCCGGCCAGCACGACCACGTCGAGGCTTCCGGTGTTGCCGCGGATCGCGTCGATGGCCTTGGTCATGGAGCCTCCGACGACGCTGCCGTCGCCGTTCATGGTGAAGGCGGGGCCGGACCAGCTCGACCGGCTCACGTCGGATGCGCTGCCGAGGCGTATGCGGTCGGCGGAGGCATGGGCGGGGTCGCTGGCTACGGCGAGAGTCGCGGCGGTCGCCGCGATCACGACGAGCGAGGCGAGGGGTCTGTTCAGCGCGCGTGAAGTCATCGGGGCTCCTGGAGGTGTGGGCCCCGCCCTCCTGCCTGAGGGGGCCGACAGCGGGGATTCGGGAGGCAGTAGTGGAACATACAAGCAACTGTCTGTTACGGGAAGATGTAATGCGGAATCCGGGAAGCGGGGTTCGTCAAGGCGCCAGAAGCGGGTGAAAGCGGCACACTTCAGGGTCCTTCGCGGCTCCAGGACCGTGTTGCTGGAATGTAATCAGCGTTACATCTATGCAGAGTCCGTGGACACCTGTAGTTTCCTGACCTGTCAGAGGGTGAGGGCAGACCTTCCCCGGCAGTACTTCCGAGAGGGACCGATCGTGATGCCACATTCCTCCCGCCGTGCCGTGATCACCATCGCGACCGCAGTCGTGACACTGGTGACGGTGAGCGCCTGCGACGACGGGTCGGACACCGGCAAGTCCGCGCCGCCAGCGGCCGTGAAGGTCGCCGGAGTGACCGTTAAGAAGGACCAGGCCCTGCACGACACCCTGCCTTCCGTCATCAAGAAGTCCGGCACGGTCCGCGTCGCCACCGACGTCCCCTACGCCCCCTTCGAGATGTTCGTCAGTGAAGGCGGAAAGGAGATCACCGGACTCGACTACGACCTCGGTCAGGCCATCGGCGCCAAGCTCGGCGTGAACTTCGACTTCACCCCGCAGAAGTTCGATGGCATCGTGCCGGCCCTCCAGGCCGGCAAGTTCGACGCCGCGATGTCGGCGATCACGGACAACAAGGACCGCCAGAAGGTGGTCGACTTCGTCGACTACTCGCAGTCCGGGTCCGGCATTCTCGTGGCGAAGGGCAACCCGAAGAAGATCACCACCCTCACCGACCTGTGCGGGTCGCCGGTCGGTGTGCAGGCCGCCACCAACCAGCTGAAGCTGCTCACCGAGACGCAGGCCGACTGCATCGCGGCCGGCAAGCCCAAGATCGCCATCTCCACCTTCCCGAAGGACTCCGACGCTCAACTGGCGCTTCGTTCGGGGAAGGTCGTGGCCGACGTGCTGACCAAGCCCGCCGCGGGCTGGACCGCGAAGACGGCCGACGACGGCAAGGCCTTCGAGCTCGTGGAGGACTCCAAGGCGCCTGGCGGTTACAACGCCTCACCCAACGGCATCGCCGTCAGCAAGAAGCTTCCCGAACTCACCGAAGCGATCCAGAAGGCACTCCAGGCCCTCATCGACGACGGCACGGCCGCCAAGATCTTCGACAAGTACGGTGTCGCCTCGATCGCGGTCAAGGAAGCCACCCGTAACGCGGCGGTGGACTGACGATGACCGCCCCCTCCGCACCCGCCAGCGCGACGGCGCACCGCGAGTCCACCCCCGCAGACCTCGACGTCATCCCGGTCAGGCACTACGGGCGCTGGATCGCCGCCGTGGCGGCCGTGGCGGCCGTCGGCGGACTGATCGGCTCGCTGGCCAAGAACGCCAACCTGCACTGGGACGTCATCGGCCACTTCCTCTTCGCCGGGCTCATCTTCGACGGCCTGGCGACGACGCTCTGGCTGACCGCCGCGGCCATGGCCCTCGGTCTGGTGCTGGGCACCCTGATCGCGGTCATGCGTTTGTCGGCCAATCCCGTCCTGTACGCGCTGTCCTCCCTGTTCGTCTGGGTCTTCAGGGGTACGCCGCTGCTCGTCCAGATCATCTTCTGGGGCTACGCCGCAGCGCTGTACAAGAAGGTCCTGATCGGCATCCCCTTCACCGGCATCACGTTCGTCGAGGCCGACACCAACTCCCTGCTCACACCGGCGGTAGCAGCCCTGCTCGCGCTGGGCCTCAACGAGGCCGCCTACGCCAGCGAGATCGTTCGCGCCGGCATCCAGTCGGTCGACCATGGACAGACGGAGGCGGCCCACTCGCTCGGCATGCGTCCCGCCCTGACCATGCGCCGGATCGTCCTGCCCCAGGCGATGCGGGTGATCATCCCGCCGATGGGCAACGAGACCATCAACATGCTGAAGATGACGGCGCTCGTCTCCGTCATCGCCGCCCACGACCTGATGTCGAACATCCAGGACGTGTACGCGCAGAACTACCAGGTCATCCCCATGCTCGTGGTCGCCAGCATCTGGTACCTGGCCCTGGTCAGCCTGCTGAGCATCCCGCAGGCATGGATGGAACGGCGCTACGGCCGCGGCACCTCGGGAGGCGCCAGGATCTCACCCCTGCAGCGCATGCTCGCGGGCGCCGCCGGCCTGGGCCGCGCGAAGAAGGAGTCGAAGCGATGAGCACCCCCATGGTGCACGCACAGGGCGTGCGCAAGCACTTCGGGAGGCTCGAGGTCCTCAAGGGCATCGACCTGACCGTCGGCGCGGGAGAGGTGTGCTGTCTGCTCGGCCCCTCGGGCTCGGGCAAGTCCACCTTCCTGCGGTGCATCAACCACTTGGAGACCGTCGACGGCGGCCGGTTGTCCGTCGACGGCCAGCTCGTCGGCTACCGTCGGCAGGGCGACCGGATGTACGAACTGCGCGAGAAGGAAGTCGCCTCGCGCCGACGCGACATAGGCATGGTCTTCCAGAGGTTCAACCTCTTCCCCCATCTCACCGCCCTGGAGAACGTGACCGAGGCACCCGTACGGGTCGCGGGCGTCAACCGCGTCGAAGCGCGCGAGGACGGTATGCGCCTGCTGGACCAGGTCGGCCTCGCCGACCGCGCCGGACACTACCCTGCGCAGCTCTCCGGCGGACAGCAGCAGCGAGTCGCCATCGCCCGCGCCCTGGCCATGAAACCGAAGCTCATGCTGTTCGACGAGCCGACCTCGGCACTCGACCCGGAACTCGTCGGCGACGTTCTGGACGTCATGCGGCAACTGGCGGCCGATGGCATGACCATGGTCGTCGTCACCCATGAGATCGGCTTCGCCCGCGAGGTGGGCGACACCGCCGTCTTCATGGACGAGGGCGTCGTCGTGGAAGCCGGGCACCCGCAGCAGGTCCTGGTCGATCCCGAGCAGGAACGCACCCGCGGATTCCTCTCGAAGGTTCTGTGAGCGCCCCGGTCCGTCAGCAGCCCCGCACGGCCGCACTGCTGACGCTCGCCCGCGCCCACAAGCCCCGCTACCTGCGGGACCTTGCCGAACTCGTCGCGATCGACTCCGGGTCCTACAGCGCCGATGGTGTCAACCGGGTCGGCGAGATCGTCGGCGAACGGCTCCGCGCCCTAGGGTTCGACACCCAGCGCCTCAGCCCACCGCCAGTCGGCGCCCGCCGCACGGGTGACGTGGTCGTGGCGCGCAAGAGGGGATCGCTGTCCGTCGAGGACGGCGGCCGCCGGATCCTCCTGGCCGCTCACATGGACACGGTGTTCGAGGACGGAACAGCCGCGGTGCGACCGTTCGCCATGGCCGGCTCGCATGCCCACGGGCCGGGCGTGAGCGACGACAAGGGCGGACTGGTCGCAGGACTCACCGCGCTGCGCATCCTCGAGGAGACCGGCTTCCACCAGTACGCGGAGCTGGTGTTCCTGGCCGTGCCCGACGAGGAGATCGGATCCCCGGCGAGCCGCCCGCTCACCGAAGAGACGGCACGCGGCATGCACTACGCCCTTGCGCTGGAGTGCGCTCGCCAGAACGGCGACGTCGTGATCGCCCGCAAGGGTGTGGCCGACTTCCGGCTGGCCGTCAAGGGGCGGGCCGCCCACGCCGGCATCGAACCGGAACGCGGCGCGAACGCCGCCCTGGCGGCTGCTCATCTCACCGTCGCCGTGCAGGGGCTCAACGGCCGCTGGGACGACGTGACGGTCAACGTGGGCATGCTGCACGCCGGCACCCGCACCAACATCGTCTGCCCGGAGGCCGAACTGCACGTCGAGGTCCGCTCGGCGACGACACGGGGCATCGAGCGGGCCCGGCAGGCGATCGAGGAACTCGCCGCGCGCCCGGTCGTGGCCGGAACCAGCGTGACGGTGGAGCAACTCGACCTCTGCCCACCGATGGAGGACACCGATGCCTCCCGTCGGATCCTGCGCACCGCCCAGGACATCGGCGAGGAACTGGGAGTGTCCTTCGGGGCGGCCGCGACCGGCGGAGTGGGTGACGCAAACTTCATCGCCGGTACGGGAGTTCCCGTTCTCGACGGACTGGGACCGGTCGGCGGCAGCGATCACAGCCCGCAGGAGTGGCTGGACACCACCACGATCGTCACCCGTGTCGCCCTGCTCGCCTCGCTCATCGCCGAACTCGGCCGCGAGAACACCCTGACCGTCTGAACCGGCCCTTCAGGCCGGTCGGGCACCCTCGCCCGGCCGGCCCCGAAGCGGCCGGCACCCCCGACCAGCACCCGCACCAGTCCAGCCGAAGACGGCCCAACACAGGCCTGCCCGACCGCACATCTCCCACGTCAGCACCCATCATGGAGGCACCTCATGCGCACCCCGCACAGAGCCGGCCGTACCGTACTGGCCGCCGGCACCGCGCTCCTGCTGGCCCTGGCAGCCGCCCCGGCGGCCTCGGCACACCCGGCCGCCGCACACCGCTCCGCCGGCTCCCTCGTCCTGGTCGGCGGCGGCCTGAAGGACAACAACGACCAGGTGTACGGCGAAATCATCGACAGGGCCGGAGGCAAGGGACGCGCACGGATCGGCGTGCTGACCGCCGCCTCGCTGCCCGAGAGTCAGGACCCGAACGCCGGTGACCCGGATACCTGCTCCAACTCCGCCTGCAACGGCGCCTATTACGCCGACCTGTTCACCCGTCACGGCGCAGCCGACGCCGAATGGATCCCCGTCGACCTCGACCACCTCTCCGCGGCCGACTCCGACCGTGTCGTCGCCCAAGTAAACAGCATGACCGGTTTCTTCTTCGGCGGCGGAGACCAGTACCGGTACGTGACCAGCCTGCTGCACGGCTCCGCGCACACCGACTCCAAGGTGCTGGCCGCTATCCGAGCCAAGCTCGCACGCGGTGCCGTGGTGGCCGGGTCGAGCGCCGGCGCGCAGATCGCGGCCGGGGCAGACATGATCACCGGCGGCGACTCATACGAGGCCCTGCGGGACGGCAGCGCCCCCGGCTACTTCGAAGACGCCTCGAAGCTCGGCTACCTGCCCGAGGGCGGCTTCGGCTTCCTGCGCTCGGGGCTGCTGGACACCCACACCGGCACGTCCGGGCGCGAGGGCCGCTCGTTGCGGCTTGCCTCCGACACGGGCCACCAGCGGGTCTACGCGCTGGAGGAGAATACTGCGCTCGTCGTCGAGCATCCGGGTTCGCCCGACGAGAGCATGCGCGTGGTCGGCCCCCAGGGACTCGCGGTGTTCGATCTGCGCCAGGCGCATGCAGGCCGACGTGATGGTGGCTGGTCCCTCACCGGGGCACGGTACAGCTACCTCACCGACGGAGACCGCTACGAGCCGCGCCGCTGGCGGGTCCGGCCCGCGTCCCACAAGCGCCCGCTCCAGCCGCAGGACTCCACTGCCGTCCCCGCGAACAACGACGTCTTCTACTCCCTCGCCAACGACGACGGCGTCCCCTACAGCTTCCTGGGCACCGCACGAGCCCTCGCGCAGTCCGCCGGACAGCGGGAGGCCACCGCCACCACCTTCGAGTCCGGGCCGCGATTCACCGTCACCTTCGACAAGAACCGGCACTTCACGCCGCTGACCGACGACGGCACCACCGCGGACACCCTCATCGGGATGACCGTGTCCGTCACCCCTAACTGACCCCGCTCATCGCGCGGAACGAGCCGGGAGCGCCCGGAATGCCCGACGGGGCACCCAGCCCCGCAGGGCGGCGTGGACCCGCACGGAACCCGAACCACGCCGCACGCACCCTCGGCCTGCGATCTGCCCGGTAGGGTCCAAGGACAAGGCCTTTGCGGCTCGGAAAAGGAACTTCACGATGGCTTCTGGCACCCTGGCCGACGAGATCCGGCTCAAGCTGGGGGAACTCAGCCCCGCCGAACGCAAGGTCGGACGGATCATGCTGGCCGGATATCCGGCAGCCGGCTTCGAGACCATCGCGACCATCGCCGAACGTGCCGCAGTCAGCGCACCGACCGTCCTCAGGTTCGTGGGACGCCTCGGCTTTCGCGGCTACCCCGACTTCCAGGCCGCTCTGCGCGACGAACTCGAACAACGCAGCGCCTCACCCCTGTCACTGTACGAATCGGCCCCCCTGACCCGGTCCGACGAACCGGGCCACCCGGAAGACAACGAACCGCTGCTGCAGAGCGGCAGCAGGCTGTTCGCAGCCGCTCTCACCCGCTCCCTGGCAGAACTCCCGCCCCACGACCTGGACCGGGCCACCCAACTCCTCACCGACCCCAAGCGGCAGATCATCCTGGCGGGCGGCCGGTTCACCCACCTGCTGGCGCAGTACCTCGGTCTGCACCTCATGCAACTCCGCGACGACGTCACCTTCCTGCCGGACCGTGACGTCGAACGTACCGCCGTCCTCGCCGCACTGACACGACGGGACGTCCTCGTCGTGTTCGACTACCGGCGCTACGAGGACGACAAGGTCGCCATGGCCCGGCTTCTGCGGGAACGGGGCGGCAAGGTGATCCTCTTCACCGACACCTGGCTCTCCCCGGTGACCGCCCATGCAGAGGTCGTCCTGCCCAGCCAGGTCACCTCGCCCTCGCCGTACGACAGCCTGGTCCCGACGATGGCTGTCATCGAAACCGTCGTCGCCGCGGTCATCATGTCGCTGGGCGAGACGGCACACCAGCGCCTGCGCCACGGCGAAGACATCGCCCAGCGCATCGGCCTGGTCTGACCGCTCGGACCCCCACCTGGTTCGGTGCGCGGCCGGCCGATCCCGTCGCACCACTGCCCGGAACACCTCACACAGAGCCCGCACCGCACATCCGGCCACGGCCGTGGCCCTCCTGCCCTTGCTCCCTCTCCACCGAAGGATTCGTCATGCCCAGACAGTTCAGGCTGATCACCCTCATCTCGGTGCCGCTGCTCATGGCCGGCTCGCTCGTCCTGACCGCCTGCGGAAGCGAGGAGGATGCCGGTCCGTCGTCGGATGCGGCGAAGTCTGCCGAGGTGATACCCGGAGTCACCGTCAAGACCGACTCCAAGCTGCGTGCCGGTCTGAACCCGCGGATCCGCGAGCGCGGGGTCGTCCAGGTGGCCACCGACGTGCCCTATCCGCCGTTCGAGATGTATACCCAGGTGGGCAGCCGGCAGTTGACCGGGATCGACTACGACCTGGGCCGTGCCATCGCCCTGCGGCTCGGCGTCACGTTCAAGTTCTCGCCGCAGAAGTTCGACGGGCTTCTCCCCGCCGTGCAGGCGGGCAAGTTCGACGTGGTGATGTCCGCCATGACTGACAAGAAGGAACGGCAGAGCGCGGTCGACTTCGTCGACTACCTCAATGCCGGGCCCGGCTGGCTGGTGAAGAAGGGCAACCCCACCGGCCTCGACGAGATCACCGACGTGTGCGGGCAGGCCGTCGGAGTCCAGAGCGGAACCAACCACCAACAACTCCTGAAGGACCGCCAGGCCACCTGCCGAGCGGCAGGTCTCCCCCCGATCAAGGTGCTGGCGTTCGCCAAGGACTCCGAGGCCCAGCTCGCGCTGCGCAGCGGACGGGTCGTGGCGGACTACCTGGACGAGGTGACGGCCGCCTGGGTCGCCTCGACCACGGACGGCGGCAAGACGTTCTCCACGGTCACGGGCGACAAGGCGGTGGGCCCCCACAACCCCTCTCCCATGGGCATCGGGATCTCCAAGACCGACCCACAGCTGACACGGTCGGTCCAGGCGGCCCTCCAGTCCCTGATGGACGACGGCACCTATACCAAGATCCTTGAGAAGTACCACGTGCCGGGAATCGCCATCCCGAAGGCCACCGTCAACGCGGGATCCTGAGCAAGAGCGCGTACGCCGTTCCGGGGAAACGGCGTACGCCATCACGCACGGTTCGCCCACTCCTCGCGGAGCATCCCGAAAAGCACGCTGTCGTAGCGCTTCCCGTCCAGCAGCACGGCCGACCGGCGACGGCCCTCCTCTCGAAAGCCCAACCTGGTGAAGGAGCGCACGGCGCGCTCGTTGCCGCTCCAGGTGTCCAGTTCCAGCCGACTCAAGGCATACGCGCCGAACAGGTGGTCCACAAGCAGCCGCAACGCGTCACTCCCGTGGCCGCAGCCCCAGAACTCCCGCTCGCCGATGGTGACTCCCAGTGTGGCCACACCGGCGTACGGGTCCAAGTCCCGGTAGTCGACCATCCCAATCACGCTCCCACCCGCCAGGTCCTCGACCGTGAACACGGCCGACTCCCTCGGGTTCAGGCGCAACATAGTGTCGAAGCCGAGACCGATCGCCTCCGCCGTGACCGGGCCGAAGCACGGGTCACCGGCCGTGGCCCAGCGCACCACTTCACGGTCGTTGCGCCACCGAAGATGATGCTCCGCATCCTCGGAGCGCAGCGCCCGCAGCCTTACCAGCTGTCCTTCGAACATTGCGCAACCCTAATGGATCACAGAACCGCTGAACCCGACCACTCGCCCTGGCGCCAGGTCAAGAACGCGATGCTTGGAACGGGTCGTCGATCCGTGGCGGGGCGGTCCACGACCTCCTGGATGACCGCTTGCCGGTTGGGCTGCGGGCATCAGCCCCTCGTGCGACGCCGGATCTATGGAAGGCGTCACCCCAGTGCCCCGGGGGCTGGGTATATCCACGCAGTGGGGACACTCGTTGGGCATGGCTACTGAACCCCACATCGTCTTGGCGTCCTCCCCTACTGGGCTCTGGTTGCTGATGGTGGGCGTCCTGCTCATCGCGATGCTGCTGACAGCGTTCCTTATAGGTCACCGGAACTCCGCCCGGCGCCGAGAGTCTGCTTCGCTGCCCTCGCGGGAGCAGGAGAAGCAGGCGCGCCAGGTCCTCGAAGACCCCCCGCGCTGTGGAGAAGGCTGGAGCACCCCCGAGGAAGACCCCGAGCAAGGCCACCTCCACCGATGAATGGAACGGCCTTCAAATCGGCTGTGCCGCAGGTCAGGACTATGTCGACGAGTTCACCTCGGCCAAATCGCATCCGCACGCTCTTGACGAGCCCGGCTATCCTGCTCGGCGTTGTCGTCACGGCATCGGACTGGGCGCCCTACCGCTGGGACGGCGGCTGGACGTTTGCGCGGGGACGGGTGATGGGCTGTCCAGCACCCGAGCACGACAGCGCCCCGCGTCCCACGCTCTGGTGTGATCGGACGCGCAAGGACCCGTTACGTTCGTGATACGGGTGATCACCGGAGCGCCCCGCGTCCGGCCCGGCTACGGCGGTCCCGCGCGGGGACCACGCCGCAATCGGTGCCCGCACTCCGCGGTTCTTCCGCGGTGATGCCCGCTGCCTCGCAGGGCATCGGAGGAGCTTGGCTCCTTTACCACGATCCCGCGGAGGCCCTCTTGCGCGCGACGACGGCATCTCGGGCGTTCCGGTAGCCGAGAGACGGGTTCTGCCGTCAACGATGCATTGCGAAATCGGCAGTGGGCACTCGTGCGGAGATACCCGGACCACGCTTGCGCGGACGGAGCTATTGCCGCGCGTAACGGTGCTTGCTGGTCCCGTGAGTGTGCGCACCGAGGCGCGCGGCCCTCCGGACCAGGGAAAGGTGCATGATCATGTCGGACAAGCCGCTCAACGGTCACCGCGTCCTGGTGCTCGTCACCAACTATGGGGTTGAGCAGGACGAGTTGCTGGTACCGGTCCGCCGACTACGGGAGGACGGCGCGGACGTCACCATCGCAGCCGCGTCCCCAGACCCTATCCAGACGCTTGTGGGCGACCGTGACCCCGGCGAGACGGTGGAACCCACCACCACGCTCGAGGCTCTGGATCCCAGCGCCCACCAGCTGCTACTGATCCCGGGCGGCACCCTCAACGCCGATCAGCTCCGCTTGCAGTCCAGGGCCCTCGAGACGATCAAGGCTTTTGCGGCGTCGGGCCGCCCGATCGCCGCGATCTGTCACGGACCTTGGGCGCTGGTGGAAGCGGACGTCCTGAAGGGTAAGACCCTTACCTCCTATCCGTCGGTGCGCACCGATGCCCGAAACGCCGGGGCCAAGGCATGGATCGACGAAGCCGTCGTGAGCGACAGCGCGAATGGCTACACGCTGGTCACGTCCCGGACGCCGAAGGATCTCGACGATTTCCTCAGTGCTGTCAGCAAGGCCCTGGTCGGCTCCTGAGCGATGAGGCGTCGGCCGGGGCCGCGCCCCGTCCCCGTGACTGATGAGCGCAGGCTCCCCGGTCCCGGCGATAGGGTGCATTGTGTCGGCGTTTGTGGTGCATCCTGCTCAACGCAACGCGTCCACGCCCCCAGGGCCGCACAGGTGAAGTAGCCCGCGACGTTCCGGGCCGTCGAGTGTGACCGTCCAAGGCTCCCGGGCGAGCTGGGCGACGAGGATGCCGGAGGCCCCGTGTCCCAGCGAGACGGCGCCCGGCGGCCCATTGCCTGGCGGGTTGTGGGCGTGAACAACATGATCTTCACCTCTATGGCACCCAGGCCCAGCGCCTGGGCATCTTCTTCCGGTCTGTGCTGCACAACCTGGTTCACCTGGCGTTCGGTGGCGGCGAGGCGGCCCTGTCGCGATCAGCTGCTCGCGCCATGACATATCTGCCGACCGGCGGGGTGATCTATGTGGTGCTGCGGCTGTACGGCGTGTTCATCGACAGGGACAGCGGCGCGAACTTCGTTCCCATCAACTCGGACGGCAACTGGCGGCACTTGATTCTCGGTCTGGGAAATGATCGCAGCTCGTGCGCTCCTGACCCGAAAGCGCCATACCGAGCACCCGGTACGACATGACGCCCGCCGCGCCTTACCCGGCGCCGGCGAAGCCACTGCCTGCTGTGGCGCTGTCGGGCCGTGACGAGATTGGCGTCGCGTGTCGGTTTGGTCGGGGCGTGCATGGTCACCCGGCCCTCTCGACGCAAGACGGACCGGCCGACGCAGAAACCGCTGGACTCTGATGCGCTGCGGCCATGCCGCGAGATGAGTAACGAGAAGGAGGATCATCATGGGTGAACGCAACACGTTCTTGCGCAGCACGCACGATCTGGGTCTTGCCGCCTGGTTCGGCGGAGCGCTCATGGGGGCTGTCGGACTCAATGGGGCGGCCGAGTCGGAGGGGGCAACAGACGCCGGAACGACCCGGATCGCCTCGGCGGGCTGGGCGAAGTGGGCACCACTGGGCGCGCTCGCTGTAGGCGCGAACCTACTCGGCGGTACCGGTCTTTTGGTGACCAACCGTGGTCGGGTCGTTGGTCAGAAGGGTGTTGCCGCTTCCACCGCCGCCAAGACGGTTCTCACCGGTGCGGCACTGGCGGTTACCGCCTACACGCGCGTGCTCGGCAAGAAGGTCGATCTGGCCACGTCCGAGAAGGTAGAGGAGCAGGAGATGGTCGAGGAAGCACCGCTGAGCTATGAGGGGGCGCAAAAGCAGCTCGCCCTGATGCAGTGGGCGGTACCCGCCCTGACCGCGGGCCTCGTCGTTCTGAACGCCCTGCACGGTGAGCAGCAACGTCCCTCCCAGCAGGCCCGGGGCCTCAGGATGCTCGCGCGCAACGCTCAATAGCGTTGCCGCCGGCGCTGCCAGGGGAGACCCGCCCGGCAAATCAGGCGGCGGATACATCGGCTTGACGGCCCATCACCTGCTGCTTCCAGGCGGTGAGAGGTGCCTCGGCAGCCCCGCCGTCGTCGGTCCGTCCAGCCGATCCTGCTGGTCATGTCACGCAAGGCTCAAGGTCACCGGCCCCAATCACGGTGCTCTGAAGGACTGCCGGTTCTGGTACGAACAGGGTGGCAAGTGAGGTGGGGGAGCGACTGCGCCTGGAGGCGGTGGAACAGGCTGCCGCACAAAAGGCGAGCGGCTGGCTGTCCCGCTTCCGTACCTGACCCGGGAGGGGGAGCCGTGGCCTTATTGGGCGGTCCGGCCCTGCCAGAGCGTTGTCAGAGCCGAACCGTCCCTGAGGCTATCGGGCGTCCCGGGACGTGCTGACCGGCCCACCGCATCACCTGAGGCAACAAGTCGTGCGCAATGGGTGATCCGCCTTTCGTCCTGTGGGCTCGTATGAGAGAGGCGGGTCGGCCTGGTGTGGTATGTCGTGGCAGGCGGGACGGTCGTCTGGTCGTCTCCCCGCCGGGACGACCGCCCCTGGCCGCCGCTGCATGGTATGCCGGAATCCGGTCACGCTACGCGCGGACCAAGAGACGCCACCGGGCGCGGCATAGGAGAGGCGGCCCGGGGATGCACTGGAGGGGCGTTCCGGGCCGCCTGTCAGGATCAGTCTTGTCTTGAAGGCCCAGCGCCGCGATACCGGCGGGCCAGACGGGTGACGGTATTGCTGAAGGGGTGGTGCGACCCGGGCCTGCAGAGCCGCAATTACGAGCCCGGGTCGCCGGTGAAGGGCCAGCCCACATCGCGAAAGGAGCGCCCTCAGCTGGATTGCGCGCCGGCCACGGCGGGCGGGCTAGGCCGACGCGCATGCTGTGAACGACGGGACCTGCACAGTGGATACGGCTCGCCGCGATCAATCAGCCGAGAGTGTTCCCAGAACCGGGTTCTGTACGCGGGATGGTCGAGGACTCCGCCACCGGTGCGGGGGAGACCGGCTGTGACCACGCGGGCCGTCCGAGACGATCCGGGCGGGCCCGCGCGCCCGGTGGTTGGCCGTGCACCGACCTCGGTGAGGCGGCCCGGCATCGGCGGGTGAGTCGGCGCCGGGCCGCAATGCCATCCTGCATCGACGAGAGCGCCGGCGCCGTGCGGGTGCGGCACAGGGGTGAGGGCCCGAAGCGGGCTTCTCAGTGCTTCGGGCCCTCGAATGGGACGCACGGGTCTCAAGAGCGTCGATGTCCGCGCGCCGATCCGTTCAACGGCGCGGCGTCGGGTACGACACCATGCGGCGGTCTTCCTGCGGGCAGACGGGTGGGTTGTTGCCGGTGGCGACTGGCTCCGGGCGAGTCGCTGTCCTGGCGTCAGAGGGCTGAGGGACGATCAGGCGTCACGTCGCCCCTCGCTCGCTTCCGGCAAGGGCGGCTGTCTGCCGTGATGGTCAGCCACGGCAGGACCAGGCGGTCGCCGTTGCCCAGGCGACCGCCTGCAAACCTTCCCACCACACCCCACACCGTCTGTCCCGGCCGCCTTCGAATCGTGCTGGCCCCCTGGTCGGCGGCTACTGTCGGCCCGTACATCCACATCAAGGTCGGCCGCACTTTCTACTCGGTTCCGCGGAAGCTGATCGACCGCAAGGTCGACGTCCGCTCCACCGCCACGATGGTCCAGGTCTTCCACGACGGCCATTTCGTCAAGAATCACACTGCTCTTGACCAGGGCAAACGCACCGACAAGAGCGACTATCCGCCGAAGAAGATCGCCTTCCAGATGCGGACGCCGTCTGGCGCCGAAGCCAGGCGTCCGAGATCGGTGACGCCTGCCGCGAGGTCGTCGACCAGCTGCTGGAGGTCAACGTCCTCTATCGGCTTCGCGCTGCCCAGGGGGTCCTCGGGCCGCGGAAGAAGTACGGCGACACACTCAACAAGCCTGCGATCGTGGGAGAGGTTTCCGCATCATGGATGTGATGGCGGGTACTCGCACGTGTGCCCCTCTCGGGCCATGCACAGGAGGCGTGAAACAATGATCACTCACTCCCTGGAGCACGGCGTGCTGGTTTTGACGCTGGACGCCGGCTCAGGCTCCCGGGCCCAGGACGATCTCCCGAGGCGCATAAGCGATCTCGTCCATGCTCATGATCCGAGGGCTGTCGTCATCATTCTCGGCGACGACGCGCACGTCGCGGAAACCAGTGCGGTGCTAAGCGCCCACCTGCTGTGCGGCGACCTCGGCGTGCTGATGTCCGTGGCCACCCACAGTGCTTCCATTCGGCGCAGGCTCCAAATCCAGCCCGACATCGCTGTCACGCGTCTGGTCGTCCACGCCCGCACGGACACCGCCATCGCCATCGCCGCTAGCGCCGCATAAGCACAGACCCCGTATTTCGGCGGCACCGCGGTTGCTATCAGATTTGGGACTGCGTCGCTCCGCTACACCCGCGCCGCCGCTACGCCATTTATGTGACGTCCCGAACTCGGTTCACGACGGCCGAACGGCAAGTGGCCCCACCCTCGTGAAAAAGGGGGAGCCACCTGAGCAGTGCAGGCTGGTGAGTCAGGCGCGGCTGGTGCGCCGGTTTCCGGTCAGGACCCGGTACAGGGCGAGGAGGATGACAGAGCCGACGATGGCTGCGATCCAGGTAGAGACGTCGAAGAAGCCGTCGATGGAGTCAACGCCGAATATGACTTTGCCCAGCCAACCGCCGAGAAGCCCGCCCGCGATACCGATGAGCATCGTGATGATGATCCCGCCGGGGTCCTTGCCCGGCATGAGCGCCTTGGCGATGAGGCCGGCGAGCAGTCCGATGATGATCCAGGCGAGGATGCCCATGATGTGTCTCCTACCTCGTCACATAAAGCTGGTGTCAACGCATCGTGTTTACCGCTTCGCTGTTTCCAAACACTGTGGACGCGGAGCTTGACGGTCGTCATCGTTCTGGCGCGAGGGGGAAGGGATGCGGCGACGCCGGCCGCGTGGCCTCTTCGAGATCCAGGCCTGCAAGGTGGCGTCATGTTGGGCCAGCCAAAGGGCCGTGGCTGTGACCAGGATCGGTAGTTGACACTGCGCCACGTTCTCGGCCTGCGCTGATGCCAACTGGCTTCAAGAGGTGCCGCTGCACATGGGCATCCAATCCAACTGGTCCCGGGCACATTGCGGTCCCGGCCTCCTGTCGGGTCTCCGAGGACCGCTCGCGCCCGCGCGGGGTGCCGGCAGGCCGCCACGCCACCGTGCTGGCGGCGGACCGGCGCCATTCGTCACGCGAGCCATGCGGACTCCTTGTGACGGATGCGTAGGGAGATGTCCGAGTGGCCCGCGACAGCCGCCGACGTGCCCGCGGTGCCGGGTACGGCTGAGTGCCCCAGGTGCCGGTGCACGAAGTGGATGGCCATCGCGCCCTCACCGGCCGCGGAGGCCACCCGCTTCACCGAACCGCTGCGCACGTCCCCCACCGCGAAGACCCCGGGCAGGCTGGCCTCCAGAGTCATGCTCGAGCGTCCGCGGCCGCGCCACACCTCGGGGTAGGCACAGGCCTCTCTGGCCTCCGACCCGGTGAGGACGAAGCCGCGGGAGTCGAGGGCGATCATGCCGGCGAGCCACTCGGTGTGAGGGGCCGCGCCGGTGAAGACGAACAGGCCCAGTACTGCGAGCCGGCGGTGCCTGCCCGTGCGGTTGTCGACCACGTCGAGCTCCTCCAGCACCTCCTGGCCGATGACCTCGGTGACCTCGGTGTGCAGCATGACCTCCACCCGCGGATGGCGCTGGACCTGGTCGATCAGGTAACGGGACATGTGGGTCTCAAGGCTGGCCCCTCGGACCAGCAGGTACACCTTCGGCGCGTGCCCGGCGAGGAACAGCACCGCCTGGCCCGCCGAGTTGCCTCCGCCGACGACGGCCACCGGGTCGGTGCGGCACTGCTGGGCCTCGTAGAGGGTCGCCGAATAGTGCACGCTCGTTGCCTCCAGGCGTTCGATGCCGGGCACCTTGAGCCGGCGGTATCGGGCACCCATGGCCAGCACGACGGAGCGGGCGGCGATCTCGCTGCCGTCGGCGAACGCCACCACGTACTGGTCCTCGCCCGTGGGATGGAGACCGGTCGCCTCCAGCGGAAGGCTGATCCTGGCGCCGAACTTGCCGGCCTGGAGCACGGCGCGTTCGGTGAGTTCGGCACCGGAGATGCCGGAGGGGAAGCCGAGCAGATTCTCGATGCGGGACGACGTGCCGGCCTGGCCGCCGGCGGCCATCGCCTCCACCACCGTGGTGCTCAGTCCCTCGGAGGCGGCGTACACGGCGGCAGCGAGGCCCGCGGGTCCGGAGCCGACGATGATGACGTCGCCTTGACGGTTTCCGGCCGGTAGCGACGGAAGGCCGATGAGTCGGGCCACTTCCGCGTTGCTGGGGTTGCGCAGCAGGGTGGTGTCGCGCCAGATGACAAGTGGCGTCTCCTCCGGGCCGACACCGAAGCGGCGCAGCAGCTCCTCGGCCTCCTCGTCGGTCTCCAGGTCGATCCAGCGGTGCGGCAGCCGGTTGCGGACGGCGAACTCGCGCAGCCGTCTGGTGTCGGGCGAATAGCGCGAGCCGATGATGCGGAAGCCGGCTCCCTGTCCGACGAGCAGCGCGCGACGGCACAGACAGGCACGCAGCACGATGTCCCCGATGGTGGAGTCCTGGGACACCAGCTGACGCAACTGGCCCAGGGAGACGGCAAGGACCTCGCCCGGCTCCCTGGCGACAGCGGTGTAGAAGGCCACTTGTCCGTACAGCAGGCCGAGTTCGCCGATGAAGCGACCGGGGCCGTGCACGCGCAGCACGCGCTCCTCGGGAGTGCCGTAGCCCTCGACGACGGCGACCGTACCGCTGAGGACGACGAAGAACGTCTCGCAGCGCTCCCCCTCACGGATCAGCACGTCGTTCGGAGCCATGCTCCGGCGTTGCCCGCGCTCCGCCAGACGTGCTGTCTGGTCCTCCGTGAGCCGCGGATACGCGCCGTGGATGTCCGGAGTCTCCCAGGAGACGGCCTCGTTCGCTTCCTCCGGTACCGGTTCTCCGCCCGGCAGCGTCTGGTCGCCGGACATCAGACGAACGCCTCGTGAACGTAGCACCAGCGCCATTCCTCGCCGGGCTGGAACGACTGCACGATCGGATGGGCGACGGCGGCCGCGTGCTTGCGCGCGTGCTTGTTCGGCGAGGAGTCGCAGCAGCCGACGTGCCCGCAGGTCAGGCAGAGCCTCAGGTGGACCCAAGGGGAGCCGAGCATCAGACACTCCTGACACCCTTCCGGGGTCAGCGGCTGGACCGGCTGGACAAGCGCGAGGTGGGGGTCTGCATGCAAAGTCATCCGTATCACCCTTTCCGGGTGGTGATCGACTCTTCCACCCACTGGCGCAGAACGGGGGCGGGTGCCGCCCCCGCCTGCCGGGCGACCGTCTCGCCCTGATTGAGGATCAGCAGTGTCGGTACGGCCTGGACCTCGAAACGCTGCGAGAGTCGCGGGTTCTTGTCGATGTCGACCTTGACGAGTTTGATTCGGCCGGCCAGATCGGTGGCGACCTTCTCCAGTGCGGGGCTGACCATGCGGCAGGGGCCGCACCAGGTGGCCCACAGGTCGACCACGACGGGGATGTCGGCCCGCTCGGCGACCTCGGTGAAGTCGTCGTCGCCCGCGTCCACCATCCACGGCAGGGGCTGCTTGCAGTGGCCGCACTTGGGACGGCCCTCCGCTGCCGCGGGGACCCGGTTCGTGCGCCCGCAGTGGGGACACTTGATGGTCGTCGCCTCGATCGTGCTCATGCCGCCCGCGCCCCCTTCACGTCCTCGGCCTGGTCGTAGGTGACGACCAACTCCCCGTGTTCGGCGTCGACGCGGATCGTCGCGCCGTCCTGGACGTCACCGCGCAGCAGGGCGCGGCCGACCATCGTCTCGACCTCGTGGGAGATGTAGCGGCGCAGCGGCCGGGCCCCGTACACCGGATCGTAGCCCTGGTGGGCGATCAACTCCTTTGCCGATGCGGTGAGTTCGACAGTGATGCGGCGTTCGGCGAGCCTGCGGCGCAGTTCGTCGAACTGCAGCTCCACGATCCGCTCGATCTGCCGCTCGCCGAGCGGTTTGAACAGCACGATGTCGTCGACGCGGTTGAGGAACTCCGGGCGGAAGTGGCCGCGCAGCTCGCCCATCACCAGGGCGCGGGCGTCCGGCTTGATCTCGCCGTCGGCGGTGGCGCCGTCGAGGAGGTGCTCGGAGCCGATGTTCGACGTCATGATGATCACGGTGTTGCGGAAGTCGACGGTGCGGCCCTGGGAGTCGGTGATGCGGCCGTCGTCGAGGACCTGCAGGAGGGTGTTGAAGACATCGGTGTGCGCCTTCTCGACCTCGTCGAACAGCACGACCGAGTACGGCTTGCGGCGCACGGCCTCGGTGAGTTGGCCGCCTTCCTCGTAGCCGATGTATCCGGGCGGTGCGCCCATGAGCCGGCTGACGGTGTGCCGCTCCTGGTACTCGCTCATGTCGAGGCGGACCATGTTCTCCTCGGAGTCGAACAGGGCCGCCGCGAGGGTCTTGGCCAGCTCGGTCTTCCCGACGCCGGTCGGGCCGAGGAAGATGAACGAGCCGATGGGGCGGCGCGGGTCTCGGATGCCGGAGCGGGCGCGGATGATGGCGTCGGCGACGAGCTTGACGGCCTCGTCCTGGCCGATGACCCGCTCGCGCAGGATCTCGTCGAGGCGCAGCAGCTTCTCGCGTTCGCCTTCCTGGAGACGGGCAACGGGGATGCCGGTCCAGGCGGCGACGATCTCGGCGATCTCCTCCTCGGTGACGACCTCCCGCAGCAGCCGGTTCTGTCCCTGTTTCGAGGCCAGTTGCTCCTCCTCCGCGGCCAGCCGGCGCTCCAGGTCCCGAAGGCGGCCGTAGCGCAGTTCGGCGGCGCGGTTGAGGTCGTAGGCGCGTTCGGCCTCTTCCGCCTCGTGGCGGACCTGCTCCAGTTCCTGGCGCAGCTCCTGGACGCGGCGGATGGCCTGCCGTTCGGCCTCCCACTGGGCGTGTTTGGCGTCCGCCTCGCCGCGCAGGTCGGCCAGTTCCTTGCGCAGCTCCTCCAGGCGGGTCTTGCTGGCGGCGTCGGTCTCCTTGGACAGGGCCGCCTCCTCGATCTCCAGGCGGGTGACGCGGCGGGTGATCTCGTCGAGTTCGGCGGGCATCGAATCGATCTCGGTGCGCAACCGGGCGCACGCCTCGTCGACGAGGTCGATGGCCTTGTCGGGGAGGAACCGGTCGGTGATGTAGCGGTGGCTGAGGGTGGCCGCGGAGACCAGCGCGGTGTCCTGGATCTTCACGCCGTGGAAGACCTCCAGGCGTTCGCGCAGTCCGCGCAGGATGGAGATGGTGTCCTCCACGCCCGGCTCCTCGACCAGCACCTGCTGGAAGCGGCGTTCGAGGGCGGCGTCCTTCTCGATGTGCTTGCGGTACTCGTCGAGGGTGGTGGCGCCGATCATGTGGAGTTCGCCGCGGGCGAGCATCGGCTTGAGCATGTTGCCCGCGTCCATGGCCCCCTCGGCGGCGCCCGCACCGACGACGGTGTGCAGTTCGTCGACGAAGAGCAGGATGCGCCCCTGGGCGGCCTTCACCTCGGACAGGACGGCCTTGAGCCGTTCCTCGAACTCGCCGCGGTACTTGGCGCCGGCCACCAGGGAGCCCATGTCGAGAGCGAACACCGTCTTGTCGCGCAGGCCCTCGGGGACGTCGCCGCGAACGATGCGCTGGGCCAGGCCCTCGACGATGGCGGTCTTGCCGACGCCGGGATCGCCGATGAGGACGGGGTTGTTCTTGGTCTTGCGGCTCAGGATCTGGGTGACGCGGCGGATCTCGGCGTCCCGGCCGATGACCGGGTCCAGCCGCCCGGACCGGGCATCGAGGACCAGGTCGCGGCCGTACTTCTCCAGAGCCTCATAGGCCACTTCAGGATTGGCGGAGGTGACACGCTGGTTGCCGCGGACCTGGGTGAGCGCACCCAGGAACGAATCCCGGGTCACACCGTGCTCCTTGAGCAGGCGTCCGGCGGCGGTCGCCGAGCCCTCCTCGGCGAGGGCGAGCAGGAGGTGTTCCACAGACACGTACTCGTCCTTGAGGCGCTTGGCCTCCCGCTCGGCGGCATCGAGCAGGCGGGACAGGCGCTGGGTGACGAAGACCTGGCCGGGTGCCGCGCCGGGACCGGTGACCTTCGGGCGGCGGGAGAGTTCCTCGCGCACGGCCGCGCGCAGTTCCTTCGGCTCGGCGCCGGCCTGTTGCAGCAACCGCGGGATCAGACCGTCCTCCTGATCGAGAAGCGCGAGCAGCAGGTGTTCCCCGTCGACCTCGGTCTGCCCCATGCCGACGGCCGCGCTCTGGGCTTGCTGGAGGGTTTCCTGGGACTTCTGGGTGAGACGGTTCATGTCCATGGGGGTGTTTCACTCCTCGTGCCGCGGCCGCGCAAGGCGGCTTCGAGCAGACTGATGCGGTCGAGCAGGTCGAGCACCAGGCCGATGGATGCGTAGTTGAGGCAGAGTCCGGTGCGCAGCCGCTGGATCCGGGCGAGAACCGCCGGGGCCGTGGCGTCGAACACCAGTCGCCCCCCGGAGTCGCGTTCGGCGTCGACCAGGCCGAGGGCGACGAACCGGCGGATCAGATCGGGGTGGAGCCCGGAGCGAAGGGCCACAGTGGCCAGGGAGAGCCTGGGGATGGGCACGAGCGCGTACCGGACGGCCGTCGAAGCAGTGATGTCGGCGCCCGTTCGTACCGGACGGGCGCCCGCGCCGGCCCAGCCGATGCCTCCCGCTCCCGGGGGTCGGTCGTTCATCGCGTCCTCCTGGGGTCGAACGAGGAAGTGGCGGCGAGCTCCTCGAACAGTTCGCGCTCCCGGTCGCCGAGGGTGGGAGGCACCATGATGCGGAGTTCGGCGTACAGGTCGCCGTTCGCGCCTCGCGGGTTCGGCATGCCCTCGCCGCGCAGTCGCAGTCGTCGGCCGCTGGACGAGCCCGCGGGCACCGTGACCTTTGCCGTGCCGCCGCCGGGCGTGGGTACCGGCACGGTCGCACCCAGGGCCGCCTCCCACGGGGTGACCGGGACCTGGACGTGCACGTCACGGCCGTCCAGCCGGAACCGGGGGTGGGGCTGGATGCGTACCCTCAGGTACAGGTCGCCCGCGGTGGCGGCACCACTGCCCTGGCCACCCTCACCGGCAAGCCTGATGCGCTGCCCGTCGGTGACGCCCGGTGGCACGTCGACCTCGTAGCGCCGCGGCTGCCCGGTGGGGCCGGCGAGTGTGACGGTGCGACGGCCGCCGCGGTACGCCTCCTCGACGGTGAGCGGCAGTTCCGCCTCCTGGTCCGCTCCGGGGACGCCGCCTCGGGTGGCTCCGGCTCCGAACATGGAGCCGAGCAGGTCCTCGATGTCGATGCCCTCCGCGCCGAAGTCGTCGCCGAAGCCGGTGGCGTACCGGACGTGGGGACCGCCACCGCCTGCGGTCCTCCGACCGCGGAAGCCGCCGCCCGCTCCCGCCGCGACCCGTTCGTCGAAGTCCTCCGGGATCTTGCGGAAATCCTCGCCGAAGCGGTCGTAACGGGCCCGGGTCTTGGGATCGGACAGGACGCTGTGTGCCTCGTTGAGGTCCTTGAACCGCTCCTCCGCCCCGGGGTCCTTGTTGACGTCCGGGTGGTACCGGCGGGCGAGTTTGCGATACGCCTGCTGGATCTCGTCCTGGCTCGCGCTCCGTGATACGCCCAGCACCTCGTAGAAGTCCCGTGCCATGACCGGTCACTCCCGCTTCGCGACCGTCACGGCGGCGGGCCTGAGCTGCCTCTCACCGTCCCCGTAGCCGGGGCGCAGCACCTCGACGACCGTGCCCGGTGGGGCGTCGGAGTCCTGGACGACACCGACCACCTCGTGCCGGGCCGGGTCGAAGGCGACGCCGGTCTCCGCATGCCGCGGGTAGCCGAGCAGTTCGAGGACGTTCACCGCCTGGTCGCGTACGGCTCGGATACCCTCCACGATCGCGCCCGGATCGGCGCCGGCGTGCGTCAGGGCGAGTTCGAGGTTGTCGAGGACGGGCAGGAAGGCGGCCGCTGTGCGGGACCGCTCGACCGCCCGTTCGCGCTCCAGTTCCCTGGCGTGACGCTTGCGAAGGTTGTCGAGGTCGGCAAGTGCGCGCCGCCAGCGGTCCTCCAGTTCCTGGATCGCGGTCGTGTACTCGTCCTCGGCAGGCGCGGGGCTGGCGGCATCGGGTCCCGGTTCGCCGTTCGCTGCCTCGGGCGGGTGCGGACCCGGTTGGGGCAGATTCCCGTGAGCGGGTCCGGCGCCTTCCGGGACCCGTGCGCCCGGATCCGACACGGCCGGGTCGGGTTCCTGGGGGTGGGTGGGCATGGCGCGCCTCAGCTCTTGTCGAACTCGGCGTCGATGACATCATCGTCGCCGCCACCGCCGCTCGTGGGACCGCCGGTGGCGGCGTCCTGGCCGGGGCCGCCGTCCGCGGCGGCGTCCTGGTGGGCCGCCAGCCCGGCGAGCACCTGCTGGAGTTCTGAGGCCAGAGGCCGTACGCGCTCCACGCCCGCCTCTTCCTTGACCGCCGCCCGGGCGTCGGACACGAGCATCTCGGCGCGTGCCTTCTCGTGCGCGGGCGCTGCCTCTCCCAGTTCGGCGAGCCGCTTCTCGACCTGGTAGGCCACGGCGTCGAGTTCGTTGCGGGCGTCGACGGCCTCGCGGAGCGCCTGGTCCTGGCCCCGGTTGCTTTCGGCCTCCTGGACCATGCGTTCGACCTCACTGCGGTCCAGGTTGGAGCTCTCGCTGATGGTGATGCCCTGTTCCTTGCCGGTGTCCCGGTCCTGGGCCTTGACGTTGAGAATGCCGTTGGCGTCGATGTCGAAGGTGACCTCGATCTGCGGCTCGCCCCGCGGCGCCGGCCGGATGTCGGTGAGCTGGAACCGGCCCAGCACCCGGTTGTCGGCGGCCAGCTCGCGCTCGCCCTGCAGGACGACGATGTCGACGGCCGGCTGGTTGTCCTCGGCGGTGGAGAAGGTCTCGCTGCGGCGCACCGGGATGGTGGTGTTCCGCTCGATGATCTTCGTCATCACTCCGCCGCGCGTCTCCACACCCAGCGACAAGGGGGTGACGTCAAGCAGCAGGACGTCCTTGACCTCGCCCTTGAGTACCCCGGCCTGGATCGCGGCGCCCAGGGCCACGACCTCGTCGGGGTTGACGCTCATGTTCGGGTCCTTGCCGCCGGTCAGCCGGCGGACCAGAGTCTGGACGGCGGGGATGCGGGTGGAACCGCCGACGAGGATGACCTCGTCGATGTCGCTCTCGCCGACCTTCGCGTCGGCCATCGCCTGCTGCACCGGTCCCAGGCAACGCTCGACCAGGTCGCCGGTGATCTGCTCGAAGGTGGACCGCATGATCGAGTCGGTGAGGTGCTTGGGACCCGAGGCGTCGGCGGTGATGAACGGCAGACTGACCTGGGTCTGCGTCACCGAACTGAGCTCGGTCTTGGCCTTCTCCGCCGCCTCGAACAGTCGTTGCAGCGCCTGCGGGTCCTTGCGCAGGTCGATGCCGTTCTCCTTCTGGAAGTCGTCCGCGAGGTAGTCCACCAGACGCCGGTCGAAGTCGTCGCCGCCCAGGTGGCTGTCACCGGCGGTGGAGCGGACCTCCACCACGCCGTCGCCGACGTCGAGGATGCTCACGTCGAAGGTGCCGCCGCCCAGGTCGAAGACGAGGACGGTCTCGTGCTCCTTCTTGTCCATGCCGTATGCGAGGGCGGCCGCCGTCGGCTCGTTGATGATCCGCAGCACCTCCAGTCCGGCGATCCGTCCGGCGTCCTTGGTGGCGGTGCGCTGAGCGTCGTTGAAGTAGGCGGGCACCGTGATGACCGCCTCCGTGACCTTCTCCCCCAGTTGCTTTGACGCGTCGTCGGCGAGTTTGCGCAGCACCTGTGCGCTGATCTCCTCAGGCGCGTACAGCTTGTCGCGCACCTTGAAGCGGGCCGCCCCGCCGTCGCCCTCGACGACGTCGTACGCCACCGCCCTCGCCTCGTCGGAGATCTCGTCGAAGTGCCGGCCGATGAACCGCTTGGCCGAGTAGATGGTGCCCTTCGGGTTGAGGATCGCCTGGCGCCGGGCCAACTGGCCCACCAGACGTTCCCCGGTGTCGGTGAAGCCCACGACGGACGGTGTCGTGCGGTTGCCCTCGCTGTTGGGCACGACGGACGGCTCACCGCCCTCCCACACGGCGATCACCGAGTTGGTGGTGCCCAGGTCGATGCCCACTGCCTTGGCCATGAGGAACTCCTCCCGCTGCGGCGCCTGCGTCGACTCTCCGGATCGCATACGTTCAGGTGGCGGGGGGATCTCAGCCGGTTTCCCACCGGTGCGCACGGAGAATCTCGAGCACTCCCCAGGGTGACGAACCGAGTGGCTCCACGCCTGCGCCTGGCAAGCCAGGAATGCGCGGGTCCAGTCGCCCCACGAGCACGAGAGAAAGAAACCACACGTCTCGGGTACACCGGCCTGGAAGCGGGTACGCGAAAGCCGACCGCCTCGAACGGAGTGATCCCATGGTCGGCAGCCGGGCGTACGGCCTGTACCACCGCCACGCCGACCGGAAGGGCAGCCTTTCCCGGGGTAGCGCCGGGCGGCACCCCACGGCCACGCACAAGGGGCCCCGTCTGCCCACTCGCATCCCGGCCGACCACGACCTCCACGAATTGGTCGCGCTCTCCCGCGCCCTGACCAGCGCTCCGGACGAAGGTGCGATCCTGCGCCTGACCATGGACCACATAGGCGCCGCGGGGCCGTACAGCGCCGAGGCCGGATACCTCAAGGTGGGCGGTGACCTGGTCCCCAGCCCGAGGAACGGGCAGACGCATGCCTTGACCGTGGGCCGGAGGGTGCGGGAGCTGGCCGGACAGGACGGCGACGTGACCCTGCCCGGCAGGCCCTGGAGCCGGGCCCTGGGGCTACGCGGACCTGGGGGACTCCACGGCTACCTCGTGGTCACGTCCCGCTCTCAACCCACCCGGGCCGAGCGATCCCTGCTCGCCCTACTCGTCCGGCACACCGCTGCTGCACTGTCAGTGGTCTTCACACACCGCCGCCAACGGGAGGACGCGCTGGAGCTGCGCCGGCTGGGGGAGGAACACACAGCCCTCCAGCGGCAACTGATCTCTGTGGTGGCGGAGCTGGGCTACGAGCGAGCCGTTCACACCCTCATGGCCGACGTCGCCGCCTCGGGTGGCGGCGAGGAAGCCGTCACCCGCGCACTGCACGGGCTCACCGGACTTCCCGCGCTGATCGAGGACCGCTTCGGCCGGCTGAGGTCCTGGACCGGTCCCGGCCGTCCCGTCCCCTATCCCGAACCGGACCCCCTGCGCCAGGACGAGATGCTGCACGCCATCGCCAAACAGGCCGGCCCGGTGCGGATAAAGGACCGGCTGATCACCCTGATCCGCCCGCACGGCGAGATCCTGGGCGTGCTGGCGCTGGTCGATGCCCGGGACGAGGCCGACGAGCACACCGTACTCGCGCTTGGACACGCCGCCGCGTCGCTCTCCCTGGAGCTGACGCACCTGCGCGATCTGGCCGAAGTGGAATTGAGGCTGCACCGCGAGCTGGCCGACGACCTCCTGGCAGGGACGGACGAGCCGAGCGCCTACGCCCGGTCGGCGGCAGTCGGACACGATCTGCACGGCAGCCACTACGTCGTCGTGGTGCAGTGGTCGAACCGGGCCGCGGACGATTCCTTCGCGCAGACCGTGAGTCGGGCGGCCGTTGCGGTGGGCATGCGCTCGCTGCTGACGCACCGCGCCGATCACGTCATCCTCATCACAGGCCACAGGCCACACGTCCGCGCGTTGTACGAGGCGCTCGCCCGGGAGACCGGAACACGGTCCGGGACGATCGGGGTGAGCGCCGCTTGCGACGCCGTGGACGACATCCCCCACCATTACCAGGAGGCACGGCGCGCCCTGGACGTGCGCCGCCACTCCCGCGAGCGCTACGGCGCGACGTTCTTCGACGAGCTCGGCCTCTACCGCATCCTGGGACCCGGCAGCGATCACCGGGAACTGGAGACGTTCGTCCACGAGTGGCTCGGGCAGCTCATCGACTACGACGCCCGGCACCACGGGGCGATGGTGGAGACCCTGTCCCGGTACTTCGACTGCGGCGGCAATTACGACGAGACCGCCGACTCCCTCACGATCCATCGCAGCACACTGCGCTATCGGCTCCAGCGCATCCGCGACATCAGCGGCCACGACCTCGCGAACGTCGAGGACCGGCTGAACCTCCAGGTGGCGACCCGAGTGTGGAGGATCGTTCTGGGCGGACGCGGCTGACGCGTCGCTCGAACTCATGGGGGTGTGGTGTCAGCAGCGCTGGAGTGGGTGGGCCGGACGGCGGAGGAACATCTGGGCCGCACCGCGGATGCCGGGACGGCCGGCTGCGACTTGGTCGAGCGGCCGGGGGCCGGCTGGGGAGTCCTGGACACCGGCCACGGTGGCCGGCCCACCGGCAGAGGCGCCTTCATCGCCGCCCGACGCCGGGCGTACGGCCAGTCGGTCTGGACGCGGCCTCGGTAGGCCGGGCCGAACACCATGGGGCCGCTCGAACGCCACCATGTCCCGTTCCCGAACCCCAGCTCGCCGCGAGGAAGCGGTCGGCCGGCTCGTGGTTCAGCCCAGCACCTCTCCGATCGGGGCGTCGGCGTCGACGTAGCGCACGAGCTTGCGGTTCGCGAATTCCATGATGCCCACGTCGCCGAGTTCGCGCCCGTAGCCGGAGCGCTTGATGCCGCCGAAGGGCAACTCCGGTCGGGACGCGGTCGGGTGGTTGATCCACACCATGCCCGCCTCGAGCCGGTCCGCGACCCCGCGAGCACGCTCCGGGTCGGCGGCGAAGACCGCGCCTCCCAGGCCATAGGGGGAGGTGTTGGCCAGTGCCACGGCCTCATCCTCGTCGGCGACCCGGTAGGCCGTGGCGACGGGGCCGAAGAGCTCTTCCCGGTAGGCCCGCATGTCCGGTGTGACATCGGTGAGCAGGGTCGGCTCGACGAAGGCACCCGGCAGGTCGGGCCGCCCGCCGCCCAGCACCACCGTGGCTCCCTTGTCCACCGCGTCACGAACCTGCTCCATCAGCAGTTCGGCCGCCGCCTCGGAGGACAGCGGGCCGAGCGTGGTGGCGGGATCGACCGGATCTCCTGGTTGCAGTTCGCTCATCCGGTCACGCAACCCGGTGAGGAAGGCCTCGTAGACTTCGCCCAGGGCGATGAAGCGCTTGGCCGCCACGCAGCACTGCCCGGTGTTGCCCATCCGGCCGAGGAACGCGGCGTACACGGTGCGCTCGAGGTTGTGACCGTCCAGCACGACGAATGGATCACTGCCACCCAGCTCGAGGACGGACTTTTTGACATTGCGGCCGGCGATCTCGCCCAGGCTCACGCCCGCTCGCTCGCTTCCGGTCAGTGACGCTCCCTGCACTCGAGGGTCGTCGATGATCTTCCCGACGTCTCTGCCCCGCACGAAAAGATTCGTGTAGACCCCGCTCGGCACACCCGCGTCCCTGAACAGTTGCTCGAGTGCCAGTGCGGACTGGGGGCAGCTACTCGCGTGCTTGAGCAGGATCGTGTTGCCGAGGACGAGGTTGGGAGCCGCGAACCGGACCACCTGGTACAGCGGGAAGTTCCACGGCATCACGCCGAGGAGGACGCCGAGCGGTTCGTTCACCAGCACAGCCGTGCCCTCGGGCACCGGCAGAGGCCGTTCTTCCAGCAGCTCGAGGCCGTGCTCGCCGTAGTAGGTGAGGATGTCGGACGCGAGGTCGACCTCCGCACGGCTCGAGCTGATCAGCTTGCCGACCTCAAGCGTCAGCAGGTGCGCCAGTTCCTCCTTGCGCTCCCCCATGAGCCGGCCGGCGCGTTGCACGACGGCCGCCCGGCCCGCCGTCGGCCGGGCACGCCAGTTCGGAAAGCTACGGTGGGCCGCGTCGATCGCGCGCCCCACTTCCTCCGCGCTCAGCGCCGGGAACTCACGAATCCTCTCACCCGTGTACGGGTTGACCGTGGCGATGGGGCTTCCCTGGGCAGTGACATGGGCATCCATGATGCCTCCCTGTGGTGGGGCACCCCGGGTTTCCACGCCGGGCCTGCTCACACATGCATACTCGTCTCATTCGAGCAATCGAGAAAATGCCGGTTCACTGGCCGAGCCCGCCTCACCCGCGGAGGTCCTCGCCGTGTTCTTCGTCGTCGCGTACCTGGGAACGGGGCTGCCCTTCGTCCTGTTCGGCATCGCCCCGCGGCACTTCCCCGTGCAGACCGCGCTGACCGGCTTCGCGACGATCCTCTCCTGCGGCGCCGTCGTGTCGGTGGTCGTCGCGTTGCGGGATCGCGCACCCGGTCCCGGCGAGCTCTCGGCGCGGTCCACTCGCCCCTCGTGACCTCCTCGTGTCCCATGCGCCACCGCTGTCTGGGAAGCGCGGACCTGGGCACCCGGTGGAGGTCGCGCGACACGGATCCGCGGCGGACGGGAGGCCCCGAGATGTCTGTGGAATCGGCCAGAACAGTTGTGCTCCCCTCCGGTGAGGAGATCGCGGCGCTCGGGCAGGGCACCTGGTACCTGGGCGAGGACCCGGGCCGGCGGGAACAGGAGATCGCCGCCCTGCGGCTGGGCGTGGACCTGGGTATGACCGTCGTCGACACGGCGGAGATGTACGGCGACGGCGCAGCCGAGGAACTCGTGGGAGAGGCCCTCAGGGGACGCCGGGAAGAGGTCTTCCTCGTCAGCAAGGTGCTGCCCGGCCACGCCGACCGGAAGGGCACCGTCGCCGCCTGCGAGGGCAGCCTGCGGCGGCTCCGCACGGAACGGCTGGACCTGTACCTGCTGCACTGGCGGGGGCGGTGGCCGCTGGAGGAGACCCTCGCGGGATTCACCGACCTGATGGAGGCGGAGAAGATCCGTTACTGGGGCGTGAGCAATCTGGACGTCGCCGACATGGCCGAGCTGACCACCCTCCCCGGTGGCGACGCCGCGGCCGTCGACCAGGTGCTGTACAACCTCTCCCGGCGCGGCATCGAGTGGGATCTTCTCCCCTGGTGCCGCGAGGCCGGGGTGACGGCCATGGCCTACTCCCCGATCGAGCAGGGGCGGCTCCTGGGGGCCGACGCACTGGGCGCCGTGGCCCGGGCCCTCGGAGCGACGCCGGCCCAGGTGGCACTCGCCTGGGTGCTGGAACAGGGGGTGGCCGGGATCCCGCGTTCCGGATCACCCGACCACGTCCGGGAGAACCGCGGCGCGGTGGACCTCCGCCTTCCCACCGAGGCGCTCGACGCCCTCGACGAGGCGTTCCCCCCGCCCGACAGGCCCGGGCCCCTGGAGATGCTCTGAAGGGGTTGCCAAGGTGGCACGGCCCCGCTCGTCGCGGAATCAGGAGCCGCCGCGCACCCCGCCGCGTGTGCCGACGCCGAGCAGGCACGCTGATCGTGTCGTCCGGTCGGTAATTGTCGTACGAGGCGTCGCAACGCCGTGCAGCCTCCTGCGGAGGGCCGCACGACTGGCCGGGGGATGTCTGAGCGCCCCATGCTGCTCTGCCAGGGGAGGAGAGGGCGCCGTTTTTCGGCCTGGAGAGCGGAAGCGCTCAGCAGGGGGCTCTGCGAATCTCGACCGGGTAACAGCCGACGGCGGCGCGGGCGAAAACGCACGGCGCCGTCCGTTCCTGGTGAGGAGGCGAGAGGCATGACCGTGATGGGTGTGTCGAAGTTCGAGAGGTTCTTCCGCGCCGCCGCGAGCCTCGACGTGGACAAGAACGACCTGAAGCGGTACGGCGATTTCGTCGACGCCAAGCTCTACGACCTCATGGTCGTCGGCCAGGCGTCGGCCAAGGCCAACGGCAGGGATACCGTCGAACCGTGGGATCTACCGATCACCAAGGGCCTCCAGGAGAGCATCCACCGGTTCCGGCAGCTCGACGAGGAGGTCGACCTGAAGCCGATCCTGGAACAGCTCGCCGCACACCCTCCCCTCGACAGGACACCCACTGAGGAGACCGAAGAGCGCTACCCCGAGATCATCGGTGGTCTCAGCGTCGCCCTGGCCGAGACGTTCAAAATCATCTATCCGGACGTCAAGAACCCGCAGACCAGTCACTGGGAGGGCGTGACCGCGGTGTTCGACCAGTTGTTGTAGCACTCGCGTCCCGGTACGTATCGCCGGACTCGTCTCGGACCCCGAAGGCCGGGCCGCCGCGGATCGTCTCCCACGAACTCGTGGTCGACAAGGCGGTAGACCTGCCGGGTGTCCCGACCGCTCCCGGCCCAGCAACAGCGACCCGTGAAGGGAACCGCACCATGACACAGGAACTCAGGGGGATGCGGGTGGGGATTCTGGCCACCGACGGCGTCGAGCGCGTGGAACTCGATCAACCGCGCGGTGCGCTGCAGGGCGCAGGGGCGAAGACCGAGATCGTCTCGCTGCACCCCGGCGAGATACAGGCCCGCCAGTTCGACCTCAACGCGGCCGGAACCTTCCCGGTGGACCGCCTGGTCGCCGATGCGTCCGTCGACGACTACCACGCCCTGCTCCTGCCCGGCGGCACCATGAACCCCGACCAGCTCCGCATGGACCGCGACGCGGTGCAGTTCGTCAAGGACTTCATGGCCAGCGGGAAACCGGTCGCATCGATCTGCCACGGCCCGTGGACCCTGGTGGAGGCCGACGCCGTGCGCGGCCGCCGTCTGACGTCCTGGCCCAGCATCCGCACCGACCTGAGAAACGCCGGAGCGGAGGTCGTCGACCAGGAGGTGGTCGTCGACGGGCAGCTGGTCACCAGTCGCAGCCCGGCTGACCTGCCCGCCTTCTGCGCCGCCGTCGTGGAACAGTTCGCCCGGGCATACCACCCCCTGCCCGGCTGACCCGGCGGCCTGGTCGCAGTCGGTGCACGGTGCGGGTGGCCCCGCCGGCCCCGCTCTCCACCCCACGGGCCGGGCGGCCTGGACGGCCGCCTCCGTACGGCTGCCGTCCGTAGCACCGCCGTCGAATGCCGACACGCCCACGTGCACATCAAGGTGCGCCACGTCGCGCCGGAGTCTTCGTGCAACGGGCCCCGACGGGACAGATCGAGGGCCGTTTCCGCCACAAGCCGGGACGCGGCATGGCGACGCCCGCGACTCCGCGCCCCGCAGCCGGCTGACCGGCGGGCTCCGCGCGCCGTCGTCAGGAGCGCGTGAGCCGGGCCGCGAGGTAGGGCGCGGTGGCGCTGCGGCGGGCCTTCGCCACCTTGGCCGGCGGTCCCGCCGCGACCACCCGCCCGCCCGCGTCACCGCCGCCCGGGCCGAGGTCGATGACCCAGTCGGCGGTGGCGATCGTGTCCAGGTCGTGTTCGACGAGGACGACCGTGTTCCCCGCGTCGACGAGCCGGTGGAGCTGTCGCAGCAGCAGCGTGATGTCCGCGGGATGCAGCCCCGCCGTCGGCTCGTCGAGCAGGTAGAGCGCGTGCCCGCGGCGGGCTCGCTGCAATTCGGTGGCCAGTTTGATGCGTTGCGCCTCACCACCGCTGAGTTCCGTCGCGGGCTGGCCCAGCCGCAGGTACCCCAGTCCCACCTCGCGCAACGTCTCCAGACTGCGGGAGGCGGCCGGGACGGCGGACAGGAACGTGGCGGCGGCGTCGACGGACAGCGCCAGCACTTCCGCGATGTTCTTGCCGCGGTAGGTGACTTCCAGCGTTTCGGCGTTGTACCGGGCGCCATCGCAGGTCGGGCACGGCGCGTAGGTGCCGGGCAGGAACAGCAGTTCCACCGCGACGAAGCCTTCGCCCTGGCAGGTCTCGCAGCGCCCGTCGGGCACGTTGAAGGAGAATCGCCCAGCGGAGTAGCCGCGCGCCCTGGCCTCGTCCGTCGCCGCGTACAGCTTGCGCACCGCGTCGAACATCCCCGTGTACGTGGCCAGGTTGGACCGGGGAGTCCGGCCGATGGGCCGTTGGTCGACCAGGACCAGCCGGTCGAACGACTCGACCCCCGACGCGTCCTGGACGTCGACCTCCAGCCGCGCCTCGTCGGGCTCCTCGGACGCGAGTCCGAGGTGGCCACGGACGACCTCGGCGAGCACCTGCGTCACCAGCGTCGACTTCCCGGAACCGGACACGCCCGTCACCGCCGTCAGTACGCAGAGCGGTACGTCGACGGACACGTCGTGCAGATTGTGGCGAGAGACGCCGCCCAGGCGCAGCCACCCGTGCGGGGTGCGCGGGCGGTGATCGAGCGGCTGGGCGCGCCCGAACAGGTACTGGCTCGTGGCCGACTCCCCGACGCGCTCAAGACCGGCGACCGGGCCGCTGTACAGCACGCGGCCACCGCCCTCGCCCGCGCCGGGGCCGATGTCGACGACCCAGTCCGCCCGCCGTACGACGTCCATGTCGTGCTCCACGACGAACAGCGAGTTGCCCGCACCCTTGAGGCGGTCCAGGACGTCCAGCAACGGTTCCGCGTCAGCCGGGTGCAGGCCCGCGGAGGGTTCGTCAAGGACGTAGACGACGCCGAACAGCCCCGAGCGCAGCTGGGTGGCGATCCGCAGGCGCTGCGCCTCGCCGGGCGACAGGGTCGTCGAGCGGCGCCCGAGGGCGAGATATCCGAGGCCCAGTTCGAGCAGTACGCCGATCCGCGCGACCAGATCGCCGCAGATCCGGACCGCGACCTCGGTCGTCTCCCCGGACCGTGCGGTCGACGTGGTGGCGTCGGCCTCGGACCGCGCTGCCACGGGCCGCAGCAGCGCCGCGACCTCGGTGAGCGGCATCCCGTTGATCTCGGCGATGGAACGACCGGCGAAGGTCACGGCGAGCGCCTCGGGCCGTAGTCCACTGCCGTGACAGGCGGGGCAGGGCACACTCCTGACGAATCGGAGCGCCCGTTCGCGCATCCTCTCGCTCTTGGAGTCGGCGAGTACGTGCATGACGTGCTTGCGGGCGCTCCAGAACGTGCCCTGGTAGCCGTAGTCGACGCGGTGCTCCTCCGGCTCGATGTACACGGAGGGCTGCTCGTCCGTGTACAGCAGCCAGTCCCGGTCCTTCTTCCTGAGCCTGCGCCACGGCCGGTCGATGTCGATACCCAGGCCTTTCACGACGCTGCGCAGGTTGGCGCCCTGCCAGGCGCCCGGCCAGGCGGCGATCGCCCCCTCGCGGATGCTCAGTGAGGGGTCCGGGACGAGCAGGTCCTCGGCGACGTCGTGCACGACGCCCAGACCGTGACATTCCGGGCAGGCGCCGGCCGCGGTGTTGGGTGAGAACGACTCGGCTTCCAGCCGTGCGGCCTGGGGCGGGTAGGTGCCGGCGCGGGAGTACAGCATGCGCAGTAGATTGGACAGCGTGGTGATGGTGCCGACCGTCGAGCGCGAGCTGGGCGATCCGCGTCGCTGCCGCAGGGCCACGGCCGGCGGCAGTCCGGTGATCTCCTGCACGTGCGGTGCGCCGACCTGCTGCAACAGCCTTCGGGCGTACGGTGCCACGGACTCGAAGTAGCGCCGCTGGGCCTCCGCGTAGAGCGTTCCGAACGCGAGCGAGGACTTGCCCGAACCGGAGACGCCGGTGAAGGCGACCATCGCGTCCCGCGGAACGTCGACATCGATGTTGCGCAGGTTGTTCTCGCCGGCGCCCCGGACATGCACGAAGGGGTCGGTCGCGTCCTTGTTCACCGTTCCTGACTACCCGATTGCGCCGCGAACCGCGCGACAGGCGCCGTCACCGCGCCCCGCTCCCGGGAGACATTCGAGCCTGCTTCACCGCTGACGCGTACGCGGGCATGAAGGGAGCTGTGTCCCTGGGGCCCCGCCCTTTGCCCAGGTGGACGATCGTTCGGCTGAAGCCGTATGGAGCTCCCGCCGCGAGGCGACGGCGTTTCGCACCCACTCTCGATCCGCCCCGGCTGGCGGGGGCCAGCGTGTCACGCGGCGTCGGCGTTGCCTCGGGGGCATCCTGTGGCCACGTGCGATCGCGGAAGCAGCCGACGATAAGGAGTCATGCGGGTGCCGTCTCAGGAGGTTACGATCGTGGCTCTTCTGGCGGATCCGGACGCGCCGACGGATATCGCTCAGCGCATGGCTCGGACACTTCCTGATCGGCTCACCGACAGGTCAGGCAGGGGGCAACGGTTCGACGTCGAGGTGGTCAGTGAACCCTTCACCTCAGGGACCGAGGACCTGTCCACATTGATGCACCGGATCATGGACCGCGGAAGTGAGGGGAACTGGGACGTCGTCGTGGCCCTCACCGATCTTCCGCTGTACTCACACGGGCGCAAGCTCGTGGTGGATCTGAGTCACGTACACGGCTTGGCGCTGCTGTCTCTTCCCGCGCTGGGGGGCTTCCGGCTGCAGACACGGGCCCGGCAGGCCGTGGAAGAGGCCGTGCTCAGCTTGGCGGGCCCGCAGGCCACGGGGGCTGGGGGGTCGCCGGGGAGTCAGCCGCTGCGGGGACCCTTCATCGGTCGTCTTACACCGATCCATTCGGGCGAGGTCGGTGAGGAGGAGATCGCCGATCTGCGGTACATCGTCAGTGGGCCGCGCGGTTACCTGAGGGTGCTGCTCGGTATGGTCCGCGCCAACCGGCCGTGGCGCTTGGTGCCTGGCTTGTCCAAAGCCCTGGCGGCAGCACTCGCCACGGGAGCAGCCGCCACCGTGAACTCCACCGTCTGGAGTCTGGCCGCGTCCATCGGCACGCCACGCCTCGTGGTCGCCATGGTCGGGTCAATCGCGATCATGATCGGATGGTTGATCGTGGACGCGAACCTGTGGCACCGAACGGATGAGGTTTCGCCAGAGGCGAGGAAGCGGGCAACTCTGTACAACGCCTCGACGGTCATGACCGTGGGGATCGGGGTGCTCGTCTGCTACGTGGGTTTGTTGGTCATCAACTTGGTGTGGGCGCTGTTCATCCTCAACGGCCAGGTGTTCGCCTCCACGACACGAACCCCGCTCGACGCTGCGGAGTACTGGACGTTGTCCTGGTTCGTCGCTTCGGTCGCCACCGTGGGCGGAGCCCTTGGATCGGGTTTGGAGAGCGACGAGGCGATCCGGGCAGCCGCCTACTCCAAACGCGAACAGGAACGTCGCAGCGTGCTGCAGGACGACCACGGGGACCAGCGGGTGACCTCAGTCGGAGATGTGCCGTAGGTCTGTGGTCGTCCGGGTCCGGAGATTACGCCGATCGGCCGGTGCGTGGTGGTTTCGCCTCGGGAGCCGACGGGGACCCGGACACAACGCCGCCGGAGCGCCGAAGCTCACTGGCGGGCTTACTGCAACTGACCGTTCCATCTGACGCAGGTGGACGGCTACCAGAGGCGCGCCGGAGCCGCGGACGCCATCGCAACACTTCCGGATGTCAGGCTCTTTGCGCCCTCTCCAGAACCGCCATGCCGCGACATCAAGGGAAGTCATCATGAGAGCAGCGGTATATGAAGGCCCGCGAACGGTCACGGTGAAGGACGTGCCGGACGCGAAGATCGAGCACCCCTGCGACATCATCGTCAAGATCACCACCACCGACATCTGCGGTTCGGACCTGCACATGTACGAGGGACGCACCTCGTTCGAGTCCGGCCGCACCCTGGGACACGAGAACATGGGGCAGGTGGTGGAGGTCGGTTCGGCCGTGCGCAAGGTCCAGGTCGGCGAGTACGTGGTCCTGCCCTTCACCATCGCCTGCGGCTTCTGCAAGCAGTGCCGAGCAGGGCCTGACCAACTACTGCCTGACCATGCAGCTGGAACCGGCCCTCGCCGGAGCCGCCTACGGATTCGCCGACATGGGCCCCTACCAGGGGGGCCAGGCGGAACTGCTGCGCGTGCCCTACGGCGACTTCAACGCGCTGCGTCTGGGCGAGGACGCCGCCGAGCGGCAGACCGCTTGACCAACAACGATTGCCCGCGCGCCGGCCTGAGGACGGACGGCAGACGTCCAGCTGTGTCCTCAGTGGCAGCACCCCCTCCAGCCGCTGCGGCGCCGGCCGGCTGACGGGCCGTGTGGGAGGATTCCTTGCCCGACGGTAGCCGCACCTCGAACAGGCCGACGCGACGCGGCAGGGCGTTCCGGCCAGGCGGACACGCGTCGTGGCCGCGGGCTTTCGGGGAAGTCGTGCGATCTGGGCTCAAGATCGAGGAGACTCGGCTGGAGCCTCTGCTCGCGCTGCGCGCGGCCGTCGGGGTGGCGATCGTGATCGGGTCGGCGCTGTGGCTGGTCTCCCCTGCGTATGCCGCGTCCGCCGCCCTCGGCGCCTACTCCGCGGGTGGGGCCACCTTCCAGCGCAACTGGCGTCCACGCAAGGTCGTCGCGCTCGGCGCGGGCGCCGGTCTGGCGCTCAGCACTTTCGTGGGTTACTTGGCGGCGGGGCGACTTGTGACGTTCCTGCCGCTGCTGGCCGTATGGGCCTTCGCCGCGGGAATGGCGTGGGCCGTCGGGTCGACCGCTGGGATTGTTGCAGCGACGACCGTGGGCGGCATGCTGGTGACCATTACCTTGCCCACGAGCATCGGGCGAGCCCTGGAGCACGCCGGGGTCATCGCACTCGGGGGAGTGACGCAGGCCGTGCTGATCTTGCTGTTCCCGATCCGGCGGTGGGGAGCGCATCGTGACGCGCTCGCCGACGCCCTGGCCGCCGTAGCGGACTACGCCCGCCGGTTGCGGCACGACCCGACCGCCCCGTTCGACCCGGAGCCGCTGATGACGGCTCGGGACGCGGCTGCCGTGACGCCGTCACAGGCCCGCACCCGTCCCCCTGTCCTGCACGGCCCCCGGGGACTCGCCGAGCGCATTCGGCCGGTGGTCGCGGCGCTCGCCGACCCGGACGTGGGCGCCCCGGCGGAGGGACCCGGGCGGGACCGCGCGCGGGAGTTGCTCGACGCGGCTGCCGACGTTCTGGATGCGGCCGCCCGTTCGATCCGACGCGGCACTCCCGTCGAGGTGCGGCCCGAGAGCACGGACGTCCTGTGCGTCGACGAGGAGCACGACATGCTGGAGGGCCCCGCGCGGCGGGCCGCCGAGCGGCTCGTGGAACTACTCGGCGAGGCGTTGGAGATCGCCGGGAGCGGCTGCGCGCCGGGGAGGGCGCCCACGCCGCCCGGCCTCGCAGGCGCACAGTTTCTGGTGCGCCCGACGATGCTCCGGCTGGTCCCGGTCGTCGTCCGGGCGGTCCGCCGCGAACTCCGCCGGGACTCACCCGTGTTCCGGCACGGCGTCCGCCTGGCGGCGGTGGCCACGCTCGGCTATCTGATCGCCGCCCGGCTGCCCTTGGGCCACGGCTACTGGGCGCCCATCGTCTCGGTGATGGTGATGCGGCCGGACTTCCACCGGACGTACGCGCGTGTGGTGGCCCGTCTCGCCGGGACTCTGGCGGGGGTCGCGCTCGCCACCGGCATGGTGCGGGTCCTGGCTCCGGACGCCCATGTGTTCGGCGCGCTGGCAGTGGTCTCGGCGGGCCTGTCGTACATGCTGAACCGTACCGGCTACGCCTACTCCCAGTGCTTCACCGCCGCGTACGTCGTCTTCCTGCTCGGTATGGACGGCCAGGTATGGGAGCAGACGGTCCCGGAGCGGGTGGTGCTCACCCTGCTCGGCGGGGCTCTGGCGATGCTGGCGTACGTGGTGTTCCCCGCATGGGAGACACCCCGGCTTCCGGGTCGGCTCGCGGACTGGCTCGCTGCCAACGGCCGCTACGCGGCCGCGGTGCTCCGGGACTACGCAGAACCGACCTGGGAGCATCACACCGACATGCGCCAGGCACTGCTGGAGAGCAGGGAGGCACGCGCTGCCTGGCAGGAGGCGTACGACCGGGCAAGGCAGGAACCGGTCCGCCCCAGGGGTCTGACGCTGCGCGAGGCGCAAGAAGCGCAGGAGGCGCTCAAGGGGTTCGGTCGGGCGGCGATGCTCATGGAGGGCCACGTCCCGAGCGCCGACAGCCGTTTCGTCCCCGAGTCGGAGCGATTCGCTGAGGCCCTGGAGACGGACACCGCTAAGGCGGCAATAGCCGTGCGCGAGCACAGGAATCCGGACTGGGGACGCGTGGAGGAGGCACTCCGTGCGTGGGAGGACGCCGCCGGCAATGGAAGCCCGGTCGTACGGCGCGAGGCGGAACTGCAGAAACGGGCCTTGGAAGACCTCGCGACAGCCGTGAGCCGTACACCCCTGGAACGGGACGTCGGCTCTGCTCGCGAGGACCAGCGAGTGCGGGCCGCCGCGGCGGCGGAAGATGACGAATCAGGACCCGTGCACCGGGGCGGGTGACGAAGGCGGCAACGACGAGCGCCTCGCCTTCTGGAGCGGCAAGCAGCCTCCCGCCGTGTCGCGCGCCGCCACACGGCGGACCGACTCGGTCGACATGTCTGACGCTGCCGTAAGACCGGAGGCCCGGTCAGCTGGAGCCAGGTCCACAGCCGGGCGCGCGGCCTGTCCGGTCTGTGGGTGCCGGCCGAGTCCAATGAGCGGCTCTACTGCGGTTTTCCGAGATCCCCCGGGCAAGCTCGTCGTGCCGTTGTGGGTGAGCAGGTTCCGTCTGCGTGGAGGGCTGCTGCCCCATCAGAAGGGCACCTCGCCGGCGTCCAGGATGGATTGACGGGCCGACCGTGCTTCGACCAGCCTTGGCTGGCTTCGGTGATCGGCCCGTACCGGTCATCGGACGGCTGGGTTCGGGTGGCATGAGGACCGTCCGGCCCGGGGCGCGGCTGCTGGGGCGGTCAGACGGCCCGAAGGAGCTGCGCCCGTCCGAACAGCAGAGCGTAACCCTCGGGGAGGCGGCAGACGATGCGTGCTGTCAGGTCGTCTCCGGCGAGTCGGGCGACGACGCCGAGGACCGCGCCGGTGTCCCAGCGAGTGGTGGCCGGGCTGGCGCCGGTCCGCTCGGCGAGGTCTTTGACGAAGCCCCACCCGGTCAAGGGCATGGTGACGGTGTCGGTGTCCTGGGAGGTCAGGAGTTCGGCTGCCTCCTGCGGGAGGGCTGAAGCGAGCTCTCTGCGTTCATCGTCGGGAAGCTGGCGGCCGAGAGCCTGCAGGACCCGGCGTGTGACGTCCCGGGCCTGCCCGGGGGTGGAGTAGACGCCCTCGTAGCGCACCTTTTCCAGCATCTGGTCGAAGGTGACGGCCGGCGGCGGGGCGTAGAGGGTGGGGGGCGAGAGATGGGTCATGACGCGTCGGCTTTCCTGGCGTGGGCCGGTTGGGCGAAGTCGAGCCCGTGCTCGGAGCGCGCTGGACGGCGCTCCGAGCACGAACTGGTTGTCCGAGGGGGATGGGGGAGCCGGCGCCGACAAGACTTGGGTGCACGGACGGCGGGGGCCGGTCCGCGCCGGCTGTCGGCGGATCAGCTCTCGATCTCGCGTTCGCGTTCGCCGCTGCGCACGCTGATCTTGCGGGGCTTGGCCCGTTCCGCGATCGGGATGCGCAGCGTCAGGACGCCGGCTTCGTAGTCCGCGGAGATGTTCTCGGTGTCGAGAGAGTCGGCCAGGACGATCTGCCGGGAAAAGATGCCCAGAGGCCGTTCGGACAGTTCGGTCTGGGCGTTCTCGGACCGTGGCAGGGGGCGTCGCTCCGCCCTGACAGTGAGCATGTTCCGTTCGACGTCGATGTCGAGCGCCTCGGGGGTGATCCCCGGCAGGTCGAACGCGATGACGTACTGGTCGCCGTCGCGGTAGGCGTCCATCGGCATCGCCGAGGGGCGGGACCATGTTCCGGGACCCGTCAAGTGCTGTGCCAGGCGGTCGAGTTCGCGGAACGGGTCGGTGCGCATCAACACGGTAGACACCTCCAGATGAGTTCAGGCAGTTGCTGCCAATGCGCTTCACCTGTTTCCGTTGTACCATGTCATCCATACGACGACAAGCTCACATGTCATCCAGTAGACGACATGCGATGACGGCGACAGTGGAGGAGCACAATGAGCGACGGAGAAGTCCCGGCACCGACCTCCTTCGAAGCCACCGCCACCGCGCTTGAGGCCATCGCACAGGCCATGCGGACCGCGCGAACCGCCGAGGACGCCTCCACCGACGACCCCGAAAAGGCCATCGCCGCCCTCCTGCTCCTGCGTCAGGTACGCGAACAACTGGTCCTGTGGGAACCCGCGCTGATCGAGACGGCCCGGCAGGCCGGCGCCAGCTGGGGCGAGCTGGCCCACCCACTCGGTGTCGCAAGCCGCCAAGCCGCCGAGCGCCGATACCTGCGCGTACGCCCCGGAGCCGACGGCACTACCAAGGAGCAGCGCGTGCAAGCCACTCGCGACCAGCGCGCCGCCGACCGCTCCGTCACGACCTGGGCCACCGCTCAAGCCGCCGCGCTGCGCCAGCTCGCCGGAACCATCACCGCCCTGCCGGACCTTCCACCGGCAGCCGACGGCGCGCTCACCGCCCTGCACGCCGCGCTCGGCGACAGCGATCCGTCCCAACTCCTCGGCCCCCTTTCCGACGCGGGCCCACATCTGCGCTCGGCGCATCCCGACCTCGCGGACCGCGTCACCGACCTCGGCCGCCAGACCCGCGAAATGCGCGAGAACGAACACCGCCAACGCTCCTCGAACCGGCAGTGACAGCCATCGGGAGGCCTGGTCACCGAGGAGAAGCCCGACGGGCCCGTGGAATGACCTCACTGGGGCTCTGTCCGCTGCCGGGCGTAGCGCGATGGCCGGGGTCCTGCCTGCGGTTGGACCGCGGTGGCGGTCGCGCCAGCGGCGCCTGGCGGGTTCGAGCCAGGCGGCGGCCACGAGGTCGGGTGGCGGTCAGCCCCTGCTGGAGTCGTTGTGGCGGCCGCCCCGCAACAGGGCTGGCTGTTTCATCCTGGGCGGTGCGGGGTGTCGTGATTCCTCCCTGTGCTTCGGGGAACTCGTCGTCGTGACCCCGGCACCAGGAGGTGTCTCAAGATGGCGAAAGCGGCGGAGTGCCGCCGGGTCAGCGCCCCGACCACCCCTGACATACCGGGACCGCCTGGCCGCCGTTGAACGAGATGTTCAGCCGCACGGGTGCAGGAAAGGACCAGCGACATGCCGGCAGGATCGAGCGCCAAGCGCGAGCGGCAGTACGAGCACATCAAGAAGGGTGCCCAGGACCGCGGCGAGTCGACAGGGCGGGCGAAGGAGATCGCTGCGCGGACCGTGAACAAGGAGCCGGCCCGCTCCGGCGAGTCGAAGACCGCCGGCAAGACGTCCACCCAGGACCGCAAATCGGCCTCCCAGCGCGGCGGACAGCGCTCCCACAGTGGCGCACAGGGCCCCACCAGGGACCAGCTGTACGAAGAGGCGAAGAAGCGCAATGTCCACGGCCGTTCCTCGATGAACAAACAGCAGTTGGAGGACGCTCTGGGCCGGTAATGGCAGCGTGACGTGCTCGCGGACGGCTCCCTCGTCCCGCGGACGAACCGCGCGCCAGGAACCGGCTGAGGCTCAGTGCGCCCGTCTTCAGGTGCCTGACAAGAGCAGGCTGGCGGGGATGCCAGACTGGTTCGGGGGATCATCAAGGAGGCTCTCATGCTCATGGCGCATCCGGCAGTCTTGACGAATCTGATCGAGCAGTACGAAACACTGCGCCTCCTGCACGCGGAGAACGGCAGCGACGAGGTACGCCAGCGCATGGACGACGTCTCCTACACCCTGTGTGTGGTTACGGGCACAGGTGACATCGACACCGCGCTGATCGCGGCCCGTTACCAGCTGCCTGGCGCTCGCCCCGGGGACGACTCGGTCATCAGCCCCTGAGACGGAGGACCGGCGCGGGCTCGGCGCGGCTGTCCAGGAGGAACGAAGCCCACGTCGTAGGGGAGCCACATCTGGCGCTTGCCGCAGGTCGAGCAGCCCTGGCAGCCTGCGGTGGTGGGGCCAGATCCTGCTCCGGGACCCGTGTTCCGGGCTGCTGATCGCGGCGCTACCCGGTCAGCCGCATGAGGTCCACCGACTCGGGCCGGCCGCGGACGGCTCGTGGACCGCGATCGGCGACGTTCACCGCCTCCGCGTCCTAGAACTTGCGGCCTTCGTGAGCACTTCACGCGGGAACAGACACGTACACGTTTCGCCACCACCGAGCACTGGCCGGCCGTGCCTGACCCGACACGCAGATCCGGTCGACCCGCACCGGCGCACTCCTCGAGGCCCACACGGACCTCGTACTTGACTGCCGCATGTCACCCGACCGAACTCACTTGATGACCTGGGACCGCGGCGACACACTGATCGTGTTGGACGCGGATCATCGTCCCGTGACGCCACGGCTGCCACACTCCCGGAAACGCGACGCTCACTGCGAAGTGCAAAGGTGCCGAGAACGCCGACGGCCGGTAGAACGTAAGGGTGAGGGATGAGGACAGCCCTGGTGAGAGTCTGCGGCCGCACCGTGTGGCAGAGCCGGCGATCGACTACCAGGCGCTCTTCGCGGCCACCCCCAGCCCCTGTATGGTGCTGGGCCCGGATCTGGTGCTCGCGGACATCAACGAGGCAGCTTGCCTGGTGACTGGCCGTACCCGGGAAGATCTGCTCGGGAGGTACCTCTTCGATGCCTTCCCTGACAATCCGGCGGACCCGGATGCTGACGGGGTGCGAAATCTGCACGCTTCCCTACGTCGGGTCCTGCGCTCGAAGGAGCGGGACACGATGGCGCCGATGAAGTACGACATTCCCGTGGCCGGCCGACCGGGTGTGTTCGAGGAGCGGTGGTGGTCCGCGATCAACACCCCGGTACTCGGTCCGGATGGGCAGGTGGAGTGGATCCTGCACCGGGGGGAGGACGTGACCTCGTTCATCCGCTCCCACTCCCACGTGAGAGAAGGCGGCGCGCTCAGCGACGTGGAAGCCAGGGAGGTCGAACTCTACGCGCGGGCACGTGAACTCAAGCGGTTGAACGAGGAACTGCATCAGGCCCATGCCCGGCAGCGCGAGGTTGCCGTCACCTTGCAGGAGGCCATGCTCCACGCGCCTCATCTGGCCCGGCACCGGGAGACCGCGGTGCGCTATCTGCCCGCCGCCGGGTCACTGAACGTGTGCGGCGACTGGTACGACGTAGTCGACCTGACCGAGGGCAGATTTGCCGTCGCGGTCGGCGACGTCGTCGGCCACGGACTTGAAGCCGCAGCCGTCATGGGTATGCTCCGCAGCGCATTGTCCGCCCTGGTCAGGGCCGTGGAACGGCCCGCAGAGGCCCTGGACGTCCTGAGCCTGTATGCGCGCGACGTGGAGGGTGCACTGGCCACCACTGTCGTCCAGGCCGTGGTGGACCCCCGCGCACGCCGCATCGTGTATAGCAGCGCCGGCCACCCGCCCCCCATCATGGTCCACCCGGACGGCACCTTCGACCTTCTCGACCAGGCCACCGACCCTCCGCTGGGGACCCGCCCCGAACCCGTCCCCCACCCCCAGGCTGACCTGCCCTACACCCGCGGCGACACCTTCGTGCTCTACACCGATGGCCTCATCGAACGCCCCGGGGAGGACATCGACATCGGCCTGCAACGCCTCACCACCGCGCTCGCCCGCCACGTCCGCCACGAACCCGAACGCCTCTCCGACGCCCTGCTCGTGGACCTCGGCGTCAGCAGCAGCGCCCGCGACGACGTTGCCTTGGTCGTCATCCGGCTATGACTCACGCGTCACAGCCCGGCGGCGCCTCGGTACCGTGGCGCATCCTCGCGGAGCACCGACGGGGCGGGTCAGCGCTCTGAGTATGGCTGGATCGTCCGGCAGTCTGTCCACGGTGAACACGCACCAACTCGTCCCTGCCACGGCAGGCCGCGCGGTGGCGTGTACAGGGCACGCCACCGGCGTCCGGTCTGTGACGGGCAGCGGGCAACGCTATTGGCGGCTGCTCGCCCATCCGAGGCTGCGCGGCCCGGCGCGTAGCTGACCTGCTCGGCGCGGGGCTGCTGGCCCATGCGGCGAGCACGGGGTGCAGCGACTGGATGCCGGCTACTACGACAGCGACGACCTGCGGCTGACCCGTACCCACGCGTGCTGGCGGCGCAGGAGGGGCGGCACCGGTGCGGGCTGGCACCTCTGAGTCTGGACGAGGTGTCCGTCCAGCTCCTCGGAGGCGACAGCGAAGGCTGCAGGCCTTGGGGAGCACCGGCCGGTGGGGCAATGCACCGAGGCTCTGCCTGCCGAACCGGCGGAACCGATGAACCGGGTGAGCACTGGCCAGGGAGAGTAGGGGAGTTTCGTATGGGCCGCACAGGTGCGGGTAGCCGAGTTCCATGATCCGACGCCGCCCCGGCGTCGGGCCGAGCAAGAGAGAGGTACCAGCGTGTCCGCTTCCCTGGTGGAGACCGTCGACATCCAGGCCCCCGTGTCCGTCGCCTGGGATCTGTGGAGCGATGTGACCCGGTGGCCGGCCTTCCTGAGCCACGTGCGTCTGGTGGAGCCCCTCGGCGAACGTCGGTTCGCCTGGCAGCTGTCCTTGCCGGGCGCGGACAAGAACTTCGTCGCTGAACTGACCGAGGTGATCCCTGGGGAGCGGATCGCCTGGCACACCACCCAGGGTGTCCACCACGCGGGTGCTGTGACGTTCCACCGGCTGAGCGACACCTCGAGCCGGGTCGCCCTGCAGATCGAGTACGACCCGAAGGGATTCGTGGAGCACCTCGGCGCACTCACCAACCTCGACTCGGTCCTGGCCAACTACGACCTTGGCGAATTCCAGAAGCTCGCCGAAACCGCGGCTGCCACGTGATGTCTCTGCCACCCGCGGACATCGGACGCGCCCCGGAGGTATTCGAGGGTGCCCCTACGGGTTTCGTCAACCTGCGCGGGCGGGTTGGGGTCCTTGACATCCTCCGCGAGCGTTTTCCACGGCCCGACACCTGGAAGCCCGGCGATCTCGTCAAGGCGGGCTGAAGTGCGCAGCGCCGGGCGGCGGCAGCTTGTGCGTGCCCGTAACGTCGCACGAATGGGCGAGTGCCCTGAGCAGCCCGCTTCACCGCCGCGTCCGCGGCGGGCCACCTGCGCCGCCTTGGTCCGCGCGGTGAACACGAGGCCCGTCTGCTGCTAGAGCTGGAAAGCAGCAAGGGGATACAGCGGTAGGCGCCGGCAGACAGGGGACGGCGTAGAAGGCAGTGTTGGTGCCGGTGATGTTCAGTAGGCGAATCATCTGGCGCCCCGGGGCAGCCGGATAGAACGCGGTGCCGGCATCGGTGGCGAAGTAGCGGGCGCGCAGTAGTTCATTCAGACCGGCCCCATGCAGTCGACTATGAGCACTTCGGGAGCCGGAGCGCCAGCGCTCAGCTATCCGGAAAGCGAGGCGCCGGCCTACCGTTGGACGGAGTCGGGGGTGACGTCCACCTGATGGGGACTGCTGCGGCGCACCCGTTCGGCTCAAGCGGAGGCGGGGGCGTGTCTCGTTGCTCAGGGTATGACGATGCAGGACGTATCGACCGGCGATGGCGAACCCCCCGTCCCACCTGGGGTACCACCGTCGCTGTACAACAATGATCAAGCCCGCCTTGCGCTGCGGGGTCTGCTGGATGACGCCCTGGCACGCTTGCCGCTCCTAGGTATGAGCCAAGAAGAAGCGGGGCTGCCGTGTTCTGGCGCGGGTGCATCGCTCCTGCTGTTGTGATCAGGGCGTTAGGTCCAGCGCTCTCCTGGCCTGTCTTCCGGGGTGCACTCGCCAGCCACGTTGCGCGGCTTTGCTTGGTCTGCAGATGCTGGGTACCGGGGCGTATGCGGGTGAGCGTGGTGGACGCGGGGTCGAACACGGTGCGGCTGGCGGTCGCGGACGTGCAGGCCGGGGTGCCGCTGCCGGTGCATACGGTGAAGTGGAAGCTGCGACTGTCCGAGCGGGCCGGGGCCGACGGCTGTTTTGGCCCGGATGCCACCGGGCTACTGGTGAAGGCGGTGTCCGCGGCGGCCCGCACCGCGCGGGAGTGCGACGCGGCCGAGCCGCTGGCGTTCGCGACCGCCGTGGTGCGCCGGCCCCCAACCGCACGCAGGTAATGCGTGCGGCTGGGGAGGGGAGCGGGGCCCAGCCATGCACCCCGCCGGGTGAGCTGGAGGCGGAGCTGACCTATTTGGCGGCTCGCCGCTGGATGGGATGGCAGGCCGGGCCGCTGGTGGGGGACTCGATCCGGCAGGCTTGAGGATCCTCCAGTTCCCTTCGTCGACACGGTCCTGGCGGCTCAAGAGTGATCGGCCTGCTGGTCCGGCGGCACACCGCTGCCGTCTCCGCCGCCCTTGTTCCCCTTGTCCGTGCCATGAGGGTGGCCCTGGCCCGTCTCCTCGGCCTGACGCGCGTTGAGCTCGCCGCTGTCCTGCGGGGTGGCACCACTTTCACGGCTGCGCCGCTGCTGCGGCTGCTGAGGGTTGGACGTGTTCGACCCCATCCCTCTCTTCTCATTTTCGGGATGAGGGCAACATTCGAGTCCCCGCAAGCTGGCGTCCCACCCGCCAGTCTTCCCGCTCGTTGTCCGTCGGCGAGCAGGATGCCTTGGACCGCGCGCCCTGTCCACTGGGAGTGGTCCGACAGGATGGCGGCGTATTTCGCCTGCAGGCGGCGGCCAGTCTGCCGTCCGAACCGTGACGGTTCCAGGACGTCTTGCCGCCCTGGCGCGGGTGCTTCATCGCGATGTCGGTGCTGCCGCTGTCGGAGTGGACGGACGGATTCGCCGCATTTTCAGTCTGGGGCGCACGCCGCGAACGCTCAGTCCCATGTATAGCGCCTCCCAATGCGAGGTCAAGAAAAAGCCAATTCGGGATGCGCGATGGCGGCGAACGTGGGTATCCGCTCGCTCACAGGGACGAGAAGCCTGGGAGGGGTCGTGTCGGACAGCGGGGTTGCGGAAGTGAGGCGGGCGGAGGGTGCCGAGGAGGCGCAGCGGGAGGAGTCCGAGGCCGAGCGGGCCGACCGGCGGTGGAACGAACTGATGCAGGAGATCCGGGTCGCGCAGACCGGCGTCCAGATCCTCTTCGGTTTCCTGCTGAGCGTGGCGTTCACCCCGGCCTTCGCGCATCTGTCGCACGCGAACCGGTTCATCTACATCACGACGGTCGTCCTTGGCGCGACCGCGACCGGCGCCCTCATCGCGCCCGTCCCCTTCCACCGGATAATCTCCGGCCGCAGCATCAAGGCGCAGGCGGTGCGCTGGGCGGCACGGCTCATCTTCCTCGGCCTGGCGCTGCTGGTCGCCACGCTCACCTCCGCCCTGTTCCTGATCCTCCGGGTGGCCACGCACGACGGCTTCGTGCCCTGGCTGGTGGGCACGGTGGTCGCCTGGTACCTCGCGTGCTGGGCCGCGCTGCCGCTGTGGGCACGGCACCGGTACACCACGGTGCCGGAGGAACCCGCCGGCTGACGGAACCCGGCCACCGCCGACGGCCCCCAGCGTGAGTCCCATCCTGGAGCCGCCGTGCACCACCGCCCACGAGCACCTCAGCCTGATCGTGCGGGCGCGGGCGCGGCGGCGAGGGTCAGCCGACTGCGGGCGGCCGGGGTTCGTAGTAGGTCGGGTGCTGCAACCGCGACCCGAGGACCCGTTCCAGCGACGGGTTTATCTGGGTCAGCAGGTCGTGGAGCCGGCTGGCGACCCTGGTGGCTTCGCCGGCCAGGTCGTCGAGCCGACGATCATTTCGAGTTCGGCGATCGTCTCGTCCTCGCCGTCGATCGCCCGCAGGATGTGGGGCATCGCGTGACGCTGGAGCATGTCGATGCAGGCGGCGGAGCTGAGAAGCGGTCGTCAGGCGAGCAAGATGGGCGGAGCTGGGGTGTGAAAAGTGTTACGCCCTGGAGCCCTTCATTTCCGCCGACGCCAACTTCATCTCGCCGTCCACCAGTTCAGACCGGCTAATGCCGTGCCGACAACGGGCTCACGCGCGTTGTTGCGAGGGTGCTGGGGCATCCGAGGGACGGGCGGCGTCGCTCGAACTGTTTGCGGGTGTGGACGCGGGGCAGGCGGGCTGTGTGCTTCGGACCGGAGGCGCGAGCCAAGCGGAGTTGATCCGTGCGGCCGCGGCTTCCTCCGCGGTCTGCGGAGCCCTTCTCTGTGCGACATGTCCCACTCACCCTCGTCCGGGCCCCGCGTTTCTTGCGCACCGCCCGGACGTGCCGTCCAGGAGGGATCCCCGCGTGCCCACCAAGAACTTCGCAGCCCGTCCGCGCACCGCGGTTGCGGCAGGCCGAGACTCTGACGACTCACCCGAATCCGATGCTTTGTTCATCCGGCTGGTGGAACTGGAGGACGGACCCGAGCGGGATGCCGTGCGCGATGAGCTGGTCAGTCTCTGGCTGCCCATGGCGTACCGGATCGCCGGCCGCTTCCGCGACCGAGGTGAGGCCATCGAGGATCTGCGCCAGGTCGCAGCCCTCGGTCTCATCAAGGCCATAGACCGGTTCGACCCGGCTCGCGGCGCCTTCGAGAGCTACGCCGTCCCGACGATCACCGGCGAGGTAAAACGTCACTTCAGGGACCGGATGTGGGCCGTGCGAGTTCCACGCCGTGTCCAGGAACTGCGCAACCGTGTCCGGATCGCTCGCCGCGAACTGCGCCAGCAGCCCGGCCCGGCCGAGCCGACGATCCCGGAGATTGCCACCCACGCCCGCCTCACCGAGGACGAGGTGAGTGCTGGTATGGAGGCCATGGAAGGCTTCAGCGCCCTCTCCCTCGACGTGGAAGTGGGCGCAGGCGACGACGGATACAGCCTTGGCGACACCCTGGGCGGCACCGACTCCTCCTTCGACACCGTCGTCGACCGGATGGCGGCCGCCAAGGAGTTGCGCCGGCTTCCCGAACGGGAGCGGACCATCCTCTACATGCGCTTCTTCGAGGACATGACGCAAGGCCGTATCGCCGAAAAGCTCGGCATCTCGCAAATGCACGTCTCCCGCCTCATCTCCGCCAGCTGCGCCCGCGTACGCCGAGAGGCTCTGGCGCGGTGACCGGCAGCCCAGAAGAGAAGGAGGGAAAGCTGATGAGTCATCTGCTGACGCACGGACACGGCGAGCAGCCCACGGCCCGCACGGAGAATGAACAGATACCGCAGGTGGCGCAGCCCCAGCATGATGGGGTGCGGCAGGCCGTGGTTGAGCATGCGACGGGTGTGGTGATGGCTCTGGGGAGGTTCGACGCCGGCCACGCTGGAACGGTCCTGTCCGAGGTCTCTGATCGCACGGGTCTCACGCCGATCCGCGTCGCCGGACTGCTCACCGCCTGGCTGACCACCGGCGAACTCAATCTGGGACTTCGCATAGCCCTGGAAGAGGCGATCCGCGAACAGCGCCGAGCACACCCGGAACCGGCCCCTGGTGGTGCCCCGGACTCCCGGGATGGAGGGGGCCATGCTGTCCCACAGGCTTGAGAACGACGTCCTGGTTCTTACGGTGGAGGACGCACCCAGCTCACGAGAGCACCATCTGGCCTCCTTGATCAGCGACTTGATCCACGTGCACGATCCCACACCCGCGGTCATCGTTCTTGGAACAGTGGTGCCCGATGAAGTGATCGAGGCGGTTGCTGAGGTTCACCGCAGCTGCAGGCAATCGGATGTGCTGATATCGGTGGCGACGCCCAGTGCTCCTGCCCGTCGCATCCTGCAGGCTCAGGCCGCTGCTCCGGGTGGGGGCCTGGTGGTGCACGCCCGCGTCGATACCGCCGTCAGAACTGCGGATGCCGCTGCCGCCTGACGGCCGACCCGAGATGCCTCGCGTTCCCTGAGGCCGTCCGGAGACAGCACCACGGGGCTGTTCAGCACTTCCTGGTCTGCCAGGCGGTGCAGGGCAGTTCAGTTCCGCTGCCCTGCAGCCAACGCGGCGCGGGCTACTTTTCCGCGCTGGGGACGGCCGGCGGGCTAGTGGGTGAGGTCTTCTTGGCGGTTTCCATCTGCTCGCCGAGTTCGGTGAGACGGTTGCGGCCCATGGCCTTGCGGACCTCGGGGAACCATTCCTTCTCTTCTTCTTCGACGTGGTGGCGGACGGTCTCGATGAGGACGGTCATCTTGGCGTCGAACCGCTCGTCGGCGGGGTCGAGAACCTTGAGTTGGGAGAGCATCCACAGCACGACGTGGTGTTCCTCGATGCTTTCGAGGACGTGGTCCTTGGTGTCGGGGGCGACTTCCCGGGCCGCGGGGTAGAAGATCTCTTCCTCGATCCAGGCATGGGTGGTGAGTTCCTCGATCGCCTGGTCGGCGATCTTCCGCTTCTCTGCGCGGGCGTTGTCGCCGGCCTTCTCGAACTGCTTGAGCAGCTTCTCCACGGTCTTGTGGTCTTCCTTGACTAGCACGATCCCATCCACGGGTGTCATCCGCATCGTCCCTTCCGGAGGCGTATGCGTCCGGCAATGCTCTGTAACCCCGAAAGCTCCCGATGAGGGCTGGGGCTGCTGCTGTTGGCTCCCAGGGTGAGGGGGCTGGGCCGTACGGGCCCCGGACCGCATCCCTGGCCTCGAAGGGCCTGTGCCCTCAGCGTCGTGGGTCCACGAGAAGTGGGGCCGGCGGAGTGTTGTCCGCGGGCCCCACTTCTGACTGCCGCTGAGGTTACATCGGGCGATGGCTCTGGTAGTAGCTGCCGATCTGCTCGTGATAGCCCGCGTCGCCGGTGTGCTTGTCCTTGTCGAACTCGGGGGATTCCTTGATCTGTTCCTTGGTGAGGTCGACGTAGATCTTCAGCTCTTCCTGGTCAACCCTGGTCACCGTGTTGGTGGGGAGCAGGATGTGCTTGCCGAAGATCCACACGCCGGTGTCGACGACGAGGTAGGCGGAGTTGACGTCGTCCGAGCACTTGTCGACTTTACCGACGCTGCCGTCGGTGGCCTCGACCTTGTATCCGGTCAGGTCGGTACCGGCGGTGTATCCGGTGGTCGGCTGGTAGCCGATGTACGGGTAGACCTCGGCACCCGGTTCGACGCCGCTCGGGTGTAGCGGTTGCCCTCGCGCGGCAGGAGTTCGTACCGGGGAGCGCGCGGTGGAGGGGTAGAGGGCGTTGGGGAAGGGCGAGTCCTGCGGCTCGCAGTGGGTGGGCAGAGGGCCGTCCTCCAGGCCGGCGGGCGCGTCCAGCCAGCCCTTGCCGTCGGCCTGCACGATGAAGGGGTCGTCGCGCAGGGCGTCAGGGCCGGTCGCGTCGTCGGGGGGAACGTAGTCCGGTGCCCGGTCCGGCACGAATTCGGGTACGTCGCGCCCGGTCCACTCCCGCGTTTCCTCGTCCAACCACAGGTATGCCTTGCGATCGCTCCACGGGTGCTGTCGGGTGCGGCGGAGGCGCGGTTGTAGAGGATGCGCCGGTTGGCGGGCCACGCCCTGGCCCAGTCGGCGGCCACATGGTCCTGTTCGGTGTGGGGCGTGCGACGGGCCGCGTGGTTGATATCGTCCGCGTAGACCCCGCAGTGGATCCAGCAGCCGCAGCGGGTGGAACCGTCGTCCTTCAGTTCCGCGTAGGGGGACAGCGGCGCGCCGTCCGGCCCGTGGCCGTTGATTTCGGCCAGCACGTGCGCGGCGACCGGCTCCCCCGGGGCCAGGGCCACTGGCTGCCCACCCCGGCCTGCGTCATCGTGCGCGACGGACCACGTGCAGTCGTCGCCCTCCTGCTCCGCCCCGATCGCCGCGTCGCGACGCAGTCAGCTGCCGTGGCTGGTGGCTCGAAAGTATCTCCTTGACCTTGGCGATGGCGAAGCCCCAGCCCTGCGCCACGGTCGGCTTGCCCGTCACCGCCGCCTCCTCCGTGCTGGTCAGCACGACCAGCACGACCGGCCCGGGGGGCGTCGAACGCCAAGCGCACACTGTCGAGCCATTCATGGAGCTCGGCGCAGAAGCGGAAGGTGTGCGGGTCCACCGGTTGGAGCAGCATCGACGGGCGCAGGCCGCCCGGATCGTCGACGCCCATCGCGGCCATGATCTGGAGCGCGCTCTTCACTTTCGCTTTCTGAAAGTGGTGGACACGCTGGGACTGTCGTCGACGTCGGACCCGGCCGGCGGCGACCGCGCGGGCCTCCGCAGGCCGGATCCCCTGCTCATGTCAGGCTTTGCCCTGCATGCTTCGACGTGCGGGGTTGCCTTGCTCCGAGGCCTTGGGGTCCTTCTCGTCGGCCTTGGAACGCACCCCCTGCTCGATACGTTCACCGATCGTCTTGTCGATGTTCGACCAGTACTCGAACGCTCGATGGAGCACCGGTTCGGTGACACCGTTGAGCAGATGGCCGACGACGTTGTCCACGAGCCTGTCCCTCGCCGCGTCGTCCAGGACCTCACGCACCATCGTGCCGGCCTGGCCCCAGTCGTCGTCCTCACGATGAGAGACGTAGGCGGCGCGGGTGATCTCACCGTCGGCGTGCCAGCTCGGGGGATTGCCGAAACGGGCTGTGTCCGCCGCAGGTCCGCCCTTCGAGTTCGGTGCGTAGACGGGGTCGCTCGTCTTGCGGTACGCCATCGCCCCGTCCTTGGAGTACGTGTGTACCGGAGTGACGGGGGCGTTCACCGGCAACTGTTGGTAGTTGGGCCCGATGCGGTGGCGGTGCGCGTCGGCGTAGGAGAACAGCCGCGCCAGCAGCATGCGGTCGGGGCTCGGACCGATGCCCGGGACGAGGTTGTTCGGCTGGAAGGCGGCCTGCTCGATCTCCGCGTGGTTGTCCGTGGGGTTGCGGTCCAGAGTCATCCGCCCGACCTCGATCAGAGGGTAGTCGCCGTGCGGCCACACCTTGGTCAGGTCGAAGGGGTTGAAGCGGTAGTCGACCGCTTCCTCGTACGGCATCACCTGCACGTACAGAGTCCAGCTCGGATACTCGCCGTCACGGATGTGCTCGAAGAGGTCTCGCGTGTGGTAGTCGGTGTCGACCGCCGCCATCTGGTCGCCCTCGTGCTGGGTGAAGAACTCGATGCCCTGGTCGGTCTTGAAGTGGTACTTCACCCAGAACCTCTCGCCCTGGGCGTTGATCCACATGTAGGTGTGCGAGGTGTAGCCGTTCATGTGACGCCAGCTGCGCGGGATGCCGCGGTCGCCCATCAGCCACGTGACCTGGTGGGCGGACTCGGGGGAGAGGGTCCAGAAATCCCACTGCATGTCGTGGTCACGCAGGTTGTTGTCGGCTCGGCGCTTCTGGGAGCGGATGAAGTGCTGGAACTTCATCGGGTCCTTCACGAAGAACACGGGGGTGTTGTTGCCCACCATGTCGTAGTTGCCTTCGCTGGTGTAGAACTTCACCGCGAAGCCGCGAGGGTCGCGCCAAGTGTCCGGGCTCCCCCGCTCACCGGCGACGGTGGAGAACCGGGTGACCAGGTCGGTACTGGTTCCGGGCTGGAAGACTGCGGCCTTGGTGTAAGCGCTGACATCCGCGGTGACGTCGAAGCGACCGAACGCGCCGCTGCCCTTCGCGTGCGGCTGACGCTCTGGAATGCGCTCGCGGTTGAATTGGGCCATCTGCTCGATGAGGTACGAATCCTGCAGCAGAATGGGGCCGCCCGGGCCGACAGTGAGCGAGTGCTCGTCGCTCTCCACCGGAATGCCCGCGTCGGTGGTGGTCGGTTTGGGTGTGGCGTCGGTCATTCTCGATTCCCCTTCGATGGTGCCTGCGGGTACGAATCTGTGATCCGGGCCCTGGACCTCGGCCCAGATCCCGGGACCTCGCCGCCGGGAGCCGGACGCTCACGGCGGCACCGCCGAGCCGCTGCGGCCCTGATCCGGCAGCGAGACACGGGTAACCCGCCATCGACGGAGCAAAACACTCATGAAACGGTAGAAAGAACCGTTCTGCAGCTCGCCACTCCGTGATCCGGCCGAGCGATTGCAGATGCCGGGTCGACGACGGCCGGACGAGCTCCGTGCGAGCCCATGGAGATCCCTGACGTCAGGCGAGTATTCACCGCTCGGTCCGTTTGCGGGCGACCGCGGAGAAGGGCCGTTTTGCCCTTCGCGGTCGGGGGTATTCGGTCGATGCGCTTGGGACCGCAGGCGTTGTGGCCCCGGGATGGCGAGGGCCGCCGTCCCTGGTTCCCTCTGGTGTCCGAAAGGCTCCCTTGTCCCCGTTCATCTCGGTTTCCCTGCGGCAGACGGATCCGTTCCTGTTCACCTATCTGATGCACCGCGCCTCACTCGTCTCGGACGGCCGGCCGCCGGTCGAGCTGGACGTGACCTTTCAGTATTCGGCGGAGCAGGCGTTCGCCGTGGTGATGACCCTGCACGCTTCCGGGATCGAAGCGGAGTGGAGTCTCTCCCGCGAACAGCTGGTCGAGGGCCTGCGCCGGCACGACGGCTGGGGTGACGTCGCGATGTGGCCAGTGGCCCGTCCCGGCGGCGAGGACGTGATCCGAATACGGCTGGGACCCGCGTCGAATCATGTGGTGGTAGAGGTCTGCCGGGCCGTCCTCTCCGCATGGCTCAACGAGACCCTCCGGCTGATTCCTCGCGGATCCGAGGCTCGGTACCTGTTCCTGGACCAAACGATCTGCTGCATCCTCGACGCGGATGAATAGGTCCCTTCGGAGGAGTCCGGCGTCCCGCGCCCGCCGGCGAGTCCTCCGGCCTCAACGCCGTCTTTCGCCTGCCCGTCACCAAGCCTGAGTCCGAAACGGGGTGCGCCAGAAGAGACCTCCCGGGAGTCGTGCCCTGTCTCCCCGATTTCCCGACCGCGCGGCGCATTCCTCCCAGCTCAACGATCCAGGGTGGCCCGTTCGTTCAGCCCTGTCCACGCGCCGGCGGCTTTCGCCCCGGAACGAGTAAGCGTTCGCCGGAGCGGAGGCCGAGCACAGGGCATGCAAGGAGACGGTGGAGTGCGTGGGTTCGCGCGACAGATGGCGACAATGGCCCGGGATCTGCTGGCGCAGCCGTCGGTGGACGCGACCCTGGAGCGGATCACCGGATCGGCCACGGAGTTGGTGGCCGGCTGCGACGCCGCAGGGGTACTGATCCTGCGTGGTCGGAGCGTCGAATCGTTTGCCCCAACCGCGCAAGTCGTCGTCGACAGCGGCCAACTGCAGGAACGCCTGCAGGAAGGCCCGTGCTTCGGATGCCGCCCGCGAGAGCGAGAGGGTCTTTCGTATCGCGGCCATGGGCATTCTCATGGGCCGTCACCACATCACCGTGCACGAGGCGTTCGACGTGCTGCGCCGCTACTCCCAGGAGAAGAACATCAAGCTGCATGACGTGGCCCGCCAAGTGTGTGAGACAGGCAACCTGTCTTGACGCGGCGTGCCCCTGGGCTGGTGGGGAGCCGGCTGACCCGGCCCCGATCTCGGCCATGCAGCCCGACTGCGTGGGCCCGTGGCGGCTGCTTCTGGAGGCGGCCCGAAATCGCCATCCAGGAGGAATCCGGGAGGGTGTCTGCCCAGTCGGACTGCGGCCGCTATGCCGTGTTGAGCATGACGGTGGCGATGATGCGCTTACCGGGCGGGGTCGCTTCGACGATGACGTTTTGAGCGAGGGCGGTGACGATCTCCAGCCCGTGCTGTCCGATCCGCCTTGGGTCCGGGGCTTTCACGGCGGGAGGCAGGGGGTTGCTGTCCCACAGTTCGATGCGCAGGGCGGCGCCGGTGACCTGCATCTGCAGGAGGGCTGGGCCGGGGGCGTATTTGCGGGCGTTGGTGACCAGTTCGCTCACGATCAGCTGGACGATCTCCATGGTCGAGTCCGCCACCGCGATGCTGTGCTCGTCGCGCACGTTGGAGAGGAAGGACACGGCGAGGTGGCGCGCCTGCGCGATGCGGGTGCCGTCCATGTCCAAGTGCAGAGATGCCTTCATCGGCGAAGGCGCCCCCACCTGATTGCCCTCGCTGTCCTCAGATGAATGACCCATCTCCGCCCGCTTCCATGTTTTCGTCGCTTACCCCGCCCGGTATCGGCCATGCACTGCCCGGCACGTTACCTGTGGCACAGCCACGGAGACGCGTGGTCCCTATGATGCGGTTCTTCAGGGGCCCCCCGGGGGGATGACCGGGCGTGACGAGATTCGTTGAAGGGTACGTGGCAGACATTCACCATCGAGAAGGGCAGCCTGCGCCCCTGTCGATCACGCAGACGACTGTCGACGGAATACGTGTCCTGACTGTGGCCGGCCAAATCGATGCCGACAACGTCGGCACACTTCGCGAGGCTCTGCGCGTCGAGGGGGACAGCGCGTCGGCGCTGACGGTACTGGATATGGGCGCCGTCAATTTCATGGACTCGAGCGCCATCAACGTCCTGATCGCGGCGAATCGTGACGCCGTCGCGGCGGGTGGTCGGCTTCGTATGGCGGCTTTGAGCGAGCCGGTCCGACGAGTCGTCGAAGTCGTCGGCCTCGATACGATCATCGCCTGCTGTCCCACCCTCGCCGAGGCCTTCACGATCTGACCGGCTCCCCGACGACGGGGCAGTGCCGAGCCGGCTTTTGACCGCAAGTGCTCGGCTGTCATCGGTCGGAAGGGTCTGTCATCAGCCGGAAGGGTCTCGCGACGGCGCCGCTGCGTCTGTTCGGGGCGACGTCGGCGGCCGGAGCGGCCGTGCTGGAGGTCATGGTTCCCGGCGTCACGCCCGGCCTCCGGCCGCCGTCCCCGACCACCCCGGTGGGACTGTCTCACTCGGCCCGCCCCTCTCGTCTCCGTGATGGCGAGGCCGTCAAATGTGGGTGGGTCCCGGAGCAACTGCTCCGGGACCCACCCACATTTCATGAGGGTCAGAGCTGCCTACCAGCGGTACCACCGGCCGCGCCGGCCACCGTTGCCCGCCGGGCGGATGACGAACCCGAGAGCCCATACGACGAGCACGATGACAGCGATCCACCAAAGGGCCTTGAGTGCGAAACCGGCGCCGAAGAGGATCAGAGCGAGAAGAAGAACGAGAAGAATGGGAACCATGGTTATCAACCTCCGCCGCCCCTTGTGCCCGGCCCGTCGATCTACATTCCTGCGATCTTAAGTTTTGCCTACGGAGGTCGTGGTCGTGCCATTCCGTGTGAGGGACTTCGGGTGTGGAAGCGAAACGCGGGGTGAGCGGAAGGAGCATATTGACGTCCAGTGAGACAGGGTGCGTGGTGGTGGCCGCGGACGAGAAGGCTCAGGCCAAGGGTGAGCAGGTCAAGGGCAGGGTCGAGAAGGTCACCGCTGTCACGCACCCGTGCTGGGTATGCAGAAGTCGGCGGTGCGGACCCGGACCGCCGAATGCGGCACCGGCTACGTCCGTCCTCCCAATGGAGCGGCGGCGGCCGGCCAAGAACCTGGCCGCCGAAGCGCAGGTCCTCGCCCGAGGGTTTGACTCCCGGGATCGGGCTACCCGATGGGCATGGCCCTTTCGATGCGAGAGACGGAACGCAAATACGTGGCGCCCGACGGCGACGTCTCCTGGCTGAGCGATCTGGCCGGTGCAGGACCCATCGCCTCTGTGACGGACGGAGGAACGCAAGAACTGGACGCCGTCTACTACGACAGCGACGACCTGCGACTGACTCACGCCCATGCGTCCCTGCGCCGCAGGACGGGCGGCACCGACGCCGGCTGGCACCTGAAACTGCCCCTCGCCGGTGACAGCCGCGAGGAGATCCGGGTCCCGCTGAGGTCGAAGGATGTTCCGGCGGAACTGAGTGACCTCGTGCTCTCCCGCACCCGAGGTGCCGCACTGCGACCCGTGATACGCATCCGCTCCAGCCGCTCCCTGCACCATCTCCTCGACGCGCGGGGCGAGGTCCTGGCAGAGCTGAGCACGGACGAGGTGTCCGCGGAAGCGCTCCGCGACCGCGGACGCGGCGCGGCCTGGACGGAGATGGAGGTCGAACTCGCAGAGGACGGCGACCCGGCCCTCCTGGACGGCGTCGAGAAGGTGCTGCGCCGGCACGGTCTCGACCGGGCACAGAGCCCGTCCAAGGTGGTCCACGCCCTGACGGAGACCGCGATGTTCCCGCAAGACCCGCTCGCCGCGCGCCCCGGTGCCGTCGCGACGGGATCGGCCGGGGACTACGTGCTCGCCTACATCGGCCGACTCGTCGACGCTCTCACAGACCTCGACCCCGCCGTACGCCGCGACGCGCCCGACTCCGTCCACCAGATGCGCACCTCGGCACGCCGCCTGCGCAGCTGCCTGCGGTCCTACCGCTCCGTCCTGGACAGAAAGGCCACTGACCCCATCCGCCGCGATCTGAAGTGGCTCGCCAACGAACTCGGCGTCGAACGCGACCACGAAGTACTCCGCGAGCGCCTCACCTCGGGCGTGCGGGAACTGCCCGGCGAACTGGTCCTGGGCCCGGTCGAGGCACGGCTCACGGCATGGGACGTGGAGCAGCGGACCGGCGCCCGTCGCCGCACACTCGACACGCTCGCATCACCTCGCTACCTGAACCTGCTGGAGGGCCTGACCTCCCTCAAAGAAGCGCCACCGCTGCGCACCGTCAAGGCGGCCGGCGAACCCCGGAAGGTCCTCGGCAAGGCGCTCCGCAAGGAGTACCGGCGCCTGGCCGGACGCATGGAATCGGCGCTCGAGATGGCGCCGGGCCCCGAACGCGACACCGCGATCCACGACGCCCGCAAGACTGCCAAGAGGCTCCGCTACGCCGCGGAGGCGGCCCGCCCGGCTCTGGGCAAGCCGGTACGGCGGCTCGGCAAGCGGGCCAAGGCGGTGCAGCGGGTGAGCGGAGCCCAGCACGACAGTGTGGTGACGCGGGACGTCCTGCGCCGGCTGGCGGTCCTCGCCCACGCGGCGGGGGAGTCCGGCTTCACCTGGGGCGTCCTGCACGGCCGTGAGGGGGCAGCGGCGGACGCCCGGGAACGGCAGCTTCCGCAGGCCTGGGCCAGGGTCCGCGCTGCAGCCCGGAAGAAGGCCTTCCGGTCCTGAGCGGCCCAGGAAGCGTGATGCCCGGCGTGCCGCCGTCCTTCTCGGCTTCCGATGTTCGACGAGTGGAAATCCGAGTGGAGGAACCGCCGCGATCGTCGGCTACTCTGCCGTGGCGGTGCAGGTGCCACCTTCGCGTCGAGGTATGCAGGCTGGTTGTGATGATCTGCCCCGCGGTGATGCCGAGGCAGGCACTGGGTGTTTGGCAGGGAGGTCTCAGGGCACCCACAGCGTCGTGCTCCGGGTGGCGGGAGGGCGCTGTGCCGTGCCTGTCCGCCATGACGTCCGGTCGCCGGGCCTACACCGGCTCGCACTGACTCACGTCCACGGCTGGTCCACACGTGGGTCCGGTTCGAACCCGACCCCATATTTCGGGAGCGATTCAGTATGGTCTGCGGTAATGCGATCGACTACGTCGGCTTCTTGGGGGAGGGCGCCGGCGTCTTGCGGATCCCGGCGGGGCGCGACAGCCGCCGACAAGGCGATCCGGCGGCCCGTCGGGAGAAGGCGACGACGGCGGATGGCTGAGCAGTTGCCCCCCGGCCAAGACCGAGACCACCACCCCGAAGCCCGTGTGGCGGGCCCTCAGCACACTGCCGCGAGGAGCGGCGAGGTGGTGTCGCTGCAGGACAGGCAGAGCAGGCGGGAGCAGGGCCATGTGTCCGAGACGGAGGAACAGGCCGTGGGGATCGTGATGGCCATCGGGCGTCTGGGCGCCGATCAGGCGCGGGCCGTCCTGGCGGAGGTCGCCCAGCGCAGCCACATCACACTGCGCCGCATCGCCGGCCTCGTGACGGCCTGGGTGTCCAGCGGCGAACTCAACCTCGGCATCCGTATCGCCCTGGAGGAAGCCATCCGGCACCAGTCTCGCGAGGCTCGCCCGGTCGGTCCACCGGCTGAGTGAGCACCCCGACCGCTGATCCCGGTCATGCGAACCCTTCACCACAGCGCGGCACGACCGGCGCCCGGCAGCTTCTCCCGCCCTCCGTGGCGTCGCCGAACACGTCAGCCGCGCCGCGCTGCCGGGCCTTCCGCCGCAACGGCCGGCTCGGGCACGGAGCGGCGGAGAGATGCCGATCCGAGCGTAGTTTTCACCCGGACTGGATATGTCAGCCCATTCCGGACACTCGGCGTCCATGGCCACCCAACCGCACACTCTGTTGGCGTTCTCCTCTGCCGGGTCCTTGTGGCTGGCGGTGGGCGTCCTCCTTGTCGCGATCCTGCTCGCGGCGTTCGTCCTGGGCCACCGGCGCTCCGCCGAGCGCCGGCAATCCGGCCCTGGGCCCTCACCGCAGCAGGCGGCACGGGCACGCCAGGAGCTCGAGAATCCGCCACGCCGTGGCATGGACTGGAGCACTCCTGATGAGGATCCCGAGCACGGGCACCCCCGTCGATGACCCAGCCCCCTGTGCGCGCGACACCGTTGCCGGGCCGTCGATCCGGGCCGGGCGAACCGTGCGGCCCGGCCGCCGCGCCGTGCTCCGCGTTGGTGAGGATGTCGCGCGCCGAGTCGGGCGTGAGCTGTCCGACGTTGTCCAGGGCCTTGTCCGTGGTCGACACGCCGGTGATGCCCATCACGGAGACCAGGACCAGCGAAGCGGGGAACAGGGCGAGTACGCCGTAGTGCCTCGAGGGCCGCCGCCCGGTCGGTCAGTTCGTCCCTCCTGATCTCCCGCAGTCTCCCTGTGAAGACCTTGCCCCACCCTCGCCGGGGCAGCTTCGTCGGCGTTGCTTCAAGCCGCGCGGGCTTCGTAGACGCTGGGGTAGCAGGGGATGAGAGTGTCGACTCCGACGGTCTCCAGGGTGCGGCGTACGGCGGCGGGAACGTCGACCAGGCGCAGCCATCCTTCCGTCCGGGTGAGTGCGCGATGGGCGGCGAGAAGGGTGTTGATTCCACTGGAGTCCATGAAGGACACCTGCCGCATATCGACGATCACGCAAGGCCGGCCGAGGAGTCCGCCGGGTTCCAGAGCCTGTCCCAGGGGGCCGACAGTGGCATGGTCGATCGCACCGCGAACGGTCACCACGGTGATGCCGTCGCAGGCGGTGGAGTCCACCCTCAAGGGCTGCGGCCCGTGCGCTTTCTCGGTGTCCACGAAGGCTCCCAACGTTCTTGACGACTGGCACAACCCGGCACTCCGTCCTCATCGGCATGCGTATCGTCAGAGCCGGTGGTCGCGCGAGCCCGTCGGGCCGGGGGAGACGCGGTTCTTCCGGCTGGGGTGTTCGCGCTGTACGCCGACTCGTGGCTGCCGTGGTGCGGTGACGGGTTCGCGGCGCCGCGGATTCGCCGACCGCGACCGATGGGACCCGAACAGATCCTGTACACCCACGAGTTCGAGCAGTCTTGCCATTGCGGCGCTGACGGCCCGGATGGTCACCGTCTTGCCTTGGCTTTCGGCGCGGTGCCGGATTTCCAGCAGCACGTTCAAGCCGGAGCAGTCGCAGAAGGTGAGTCCGGCGAGATCCAGTTCGAGGCCGCCCACCGAGGCGGAGAGGGCTTCGCCCAGCCGATCCCGGACCTTCGGCCCCCAGACGAAGTCGAGTTCACCCTGTACTGCCACCAGGGTCGGGATGCCGCTCGGGCCGGGGGCGGGCGGCACCGTGGCCCCGCGTGGATCGGGGTATGGGAGCTTCGGCGTGGTGAGGGGCCCACCCTCGTACGGATGCTCCTGCATGGCTCACTCCCACATGCGTTCGTGTGGTCAACTCCAACGTTCCCCCAGGAAGGCAACATACGTCAATTGATACGTGAACGTCAGTACGTGTTTTTTGTTGCGCGCATCCTTGTTCAGTAGACTTGTGGCATGGATGGGGTACCCGAGTCACACAACGGATGGACGTTCCTGACGAACCACGCTCGCGTGCTCGCGGCCATCGCGGACAATCAGAGCGCGCGCGTCCGCGACATCGCCGCCCGGTGCCGGCTGACCGAACGGGCGGTGCAGAAGATCATCGCGGATCTGGAGCAGGCCGGGTACCTTTCACACGTTCGTCAGGGGCGCGGCAACAGCTACCACATCGACCCTGCCAAGATTCTGCGTCATCCGACCGAAGCCGGTCAGGGCCTGACGGTGGCATCGCTCCTCTCGTTGCTCATCCATGACGAAGACAGCCGGGCGGTGCTGCCTGGCGAGTCCACCCGAGCATCCGGGTGACGGAGACCCCGCCGCGGAGTGACGGCACCACGCGGCGACGCTGCCCGCATCGGGGCTGTCGGGCTGAACGCTGTCCCGCGCCGTACGATGGCTGATCGTCTTGATCCTGTCGGAGCTCGGGAAGTCCTCGATGCAGCAACCAGTCACCGTCGTCACGGGCGGCAGCAGGGGTATCGGTGCCGCGATCTGTGAACGTCTCGCGGCCGATGGTCACGACGTCGTCGTCGGTTTCCGCTCGGACGGCTCGGCCGCCGAGAGGGTCGCCACCGCCGTCCGTGCCGCCGGGCGCGCGTGTCTGACGGTCCGGCTGGACACCGCGGACGAGAACGACGTCGACCGGCTGTTCGACACGGCCGCGCGGCAGCTCGGTCCTGTCACCGGGCTGGTCAACAACGCCGGGATCAGTGGTCCCAACGGGCGACTGGCGGACGCGGCAGCCGAAGGCATGCGCCAGGCGCTGGAAGTCAACGTGCTCGGTTACCTGCTGTGCGCGCGTCGCGCCGTGCGCGACATGTCCCGCACCGGCGGGGGAGCGATCGTCAACACCTCCTCGGCCGCGGCGACCCTCGGCAGCCCCGGTCAGTACGTGCACTACGCCGCGGCGAAGGCGGCGGTCGACGCGATGACCGTGGGACTGTCCAAGGAGGTCGCCGCGGAGGGCATCCGCGTCAACTGCGTTGCCCCCGGGACCGTCTGGACGGACTTCCACGCGGACCCCGAGCGCCCCGCCAAGGTCGCCGCCCACATCCCCATGGGCCGGGCCGGACAGCCCGGGGAGATCGCCGGTGCCGTCTCCTGGCTCCTGTCCTCCGACGCCTCCTACACGACCGGAGCGGTCCTGCGCGTCGCCGGTGGCCTCTAGGGTCTGTCCAGAGAGCTTTCGGCGGTCAGCTCCAGGGCGGCTCCGCCGCAGGGATGACCAGCGGCAACTCGGCGATGACGGTGGCGCCTTCGGGGGTGGTGTCGATGGTGAGGGTGCCGCCGATCTCTTCCACGCGTTCGTGCATGGAACGGATGCCCACACCGGGTGTCCAGGGCACGGTGCACCGGCCGCTGTCGGTGACGGTCACGCGCAGACGCGCGGGGTCCGTGAGCCGCAGGGTGAGGTGCGCGGTGGTGCCGTCGGAGTGCCGGGCGATGTTGGTCATGGCCTCCACCGCCACCCGGTACGCGGCCACCTCGACCGCTGCCGGCAGCGGCGGCAGCCGTGGGGGAGCGTCGATCGTGACCGTCAGGGCCCGGTCGTCCGCGGCGCACAGCGGGGCGATGCGCTGGCGTACGGCGTCGACGAGGCCGAGTTCGTCCAGGGCCCGAGGCCGCAGGCCGTAGACGATCCGGCGGATCTCGGTGATCGCGTCGCCGACGTCGGCGCGCAGCCCTCGCATCGTCTCCACGGCACCTTCCGGGTCGGCGGCGATGAGGTTGACGGCGGCGTCGGCGGTGTAGGCGATGCCGGTCAGGGCCGGACCGAGTCCGTCGTGCAGATCCCGGCGCATCCGGCGGCGTTCCTCTTCGAGCGCCGTCACCACCCGGCCGCGGGAGACGCGCAGTTGCTCGCTCAACCGCGCCGCGTGCAGGGCCTGGGCGAGCGGCACCGCCACGAGTTCGAGCACCGCCGTCGCGGCCTGGGGCAGCCGCAGGTGTCCGGGCGGCAGGCACACCACAAGATCGCCCACGTGATCGGCCCCCGCGCTCAGGGTGACCTGGGTGCAGTGGCCGTCGTCCATGGTGCCCGCCATGCCGACCGTGGTCCCGTCCTGGCGCAGGGCGATGCCGGGCACCCCGAGGGTGGAGCGCAGGGTCCGCAGCCACCTCGGCGGCGGGGCGCCGGCGGTGAGATCCGTACCGAGCCGGGTCAGCGTCTCGACCGGGTCCGCCGACCTGCCGAACAGCATCTCGTCCATGCTCGCCTCGACCTGCCGCTTCACCGGCTGGTACCCGGCGGCTATCGCGGCCGCCAGCAGGGCCGGCACGCCCTTGCCGGGCCGGGTCCCCACCACCAGTTCCCAGACCGCCGCGACCCCCTCGTACACCGCCGCGCTCAGCGCGAGCATCACGATCAGGACGGCCGCCCCGCGGATGACGACCCGGACGTCGGCCCGGCGCGGCGCGATGAGCGCGACGGTGACGGTCAGGGGGAGCGGCAGCGACACCGCACTCGTGATGACGGCGGAGGGTACGGGGCCCACGGGCAGGGAGTTCTCGACGGCGAACTGGAACATGCCGGCCAGCGTCGTCGCGGCGGCACCCAGGACCAGCCACAGAACGCGGCGCCGGTCGTCCCCGGACGTGAGCTCGAAGAGCACCCATGTGCCCGCGAGCATCGCGGCCCCGGCGGCGACGATCGCCGGGACCTGAGCGGCTTTCAGGTCGGCCGCCGCGGCGAGGGCGCATCCGGCGCCGGTGACGACGACGGCCGCGTCGGCGCAGAGCAGCAGGCGGGAGGGCGGCCGTTTCGGTACGACGCGCAGGCCCGCGAGAGGCAGGCTCACGGTCGCCGCCAGGACGGCGAGGACGACGGCGAGCGCGTGCGCACCCGCGGCGAGCGCGAGCGGGGCGGCCAGCAGACCGCCCGCGGCGGCGCCGAGGAACGGAACCGCGGCCCCGCCGGGGAGCCGGGCGGCGACCGTCCCGCAGCAGACCGCCAGGAACGTGCCGACGATCACCGCCCAGATCACCCATTGCTCGGAGGAACTGGGCGGCGGTGCGACGGCGAGAGTGACCAGGTCCGCGGCCGAGAGAACTGCGAACAGGGCACAGGCGCTCCGAGCCCGTACCGTCACGGTCCCGCCTCCGCCGCTCCGCCGCCCAGCCCCTGCTCCCGGGCCATGATCACCGCCTCGGTCCGTCCGCTCACGCCCAGCTTCAGGAAGATCGCGGACAGCCGGTTCGACACGGTCTTCTCGGCCAGCGACAGGTCGGCCGCCACCCGGGCGTTGGTGTATCCCCGGGCCAGGCGGTCGAGCACATCCCGCTCGCGGTCGGTCAGTTCGGGGAACGGGACGGCCGACGCCGGCGCGGGGGAGAGACGGCCGAGGAGGCGGGCCGCGACCCCGGGCGTGATCACGTACTGTCCGGCCGCGACCGCGCGCAGGGTCGTCAGGATCTCCTCCTGCTGGGCGCCCTTGAGGAGGTAGCCGTGGGCGCCGGCGCGCATCGCGGACATCACCGTCTCGTCGTCCTCGAACATGGTGACCACGAGCACCGCCACGTCCGGCAGCACGGCGGTCATCCGCCGGGTCGCCTCGACGCCGTCGAGCGCGGGCATCCGGATGTCCATCACGACCACGTCGGGGCGGGTCAACTGGGCCTCCCGCACGGCCTCTTCGCCGTTCGCCGCCTCCGCCACCACCTCCACGCCGTCCAGCGAGGTCAGCAGCGCGCTCATACCGCGTCGTACGACGGGGTGGTCGTCGGCGATGAGGACCCGGATCGGGCCGGCGGGGGAGGTCATGTCCCGATGATGGCCGACCGTTCTCCCGGCCGGGAGGGTTCAGGTTCCCTGGGGGTCGGGAAAACCGCCCGGGCGGAAGGGAGTTCCTGACGATGCGCGTCAACGGGGCATGCCGCGATAGTCGGTTCACCGGCAGTCGCCTCGACGGCCCCAACACCCTTATGGGGGAACCGACATGAGCCCGACGCAAGAGGTACGGCCCGCACTCAGCCGTAAGAACAAGGTGGGCCTCGGGCTCGCCGCCGCACTCGGGCTGCTCGACATGACCAGCGCGGGCGACTTCCTGGCACCGGACAGCGGCGAGCCCGGGCCGCCGGCGGGCGTCCTCGTCGCCGACGTCGTCCTCGGGCTGATCACGGTCGTCGCCGTCGTCCACACCTGGCGCACCGCCAACCGCACCGGCTCCCGCATCGTCGCGGGGTCCCGGATCCTGTCGGCGATCACCGCGCTCCCGGCCCTGTTCGTCACCGGCGTCGCGGCGTGGGTGGTGGCCGTCGTCGCGGTCCTGATCGTGGTCACCGTCGTCGCGACCGCACTGGTCCTCTCCCGCACTGTCCCGGAATCGGCGCTCACCTAAGGGCGCTGGGCAGCCACGGATCACACCCCTTCACCGAGCCCCCGCAGAAAGGCAGTCATGGGCCGCATCATCCGAACCCAGCTCGCCGAGGCCGTCGTCGGCTTGATCATCTCCGCGGTCCTGGCACACTTCGGCGACCTCGCCGCGTTCGCCGGTATCACCGGCACCAGCGTGGTGATGGCGGCGACCGCCCTGGCCGCCCGATCGGCCAAGGTGGTCCTCGCCCTGGTGGCTCTCGCCATCCCCTTCGCCTCGATCACGACGTTGGAGGCATCACTGGGCAAGCCCCTGTCCGCGCTCGCCCACGGACCCTCCGACGGCGGGGGAGCCACCACGGTCCGGTCCGTGTACGACCAGTACCGCGAAGACTTGGACCTCCCGTCCATACCCATCTCCCACCCCGGTCCAGGGAAGATCGACAAGAACGCGGACGCCGAGGTGTCCCCGGCCTCGCTCGAGCTGCCCTGTGTCGGCAAGGACTGCCGACAGGAGGTGACCATCAGGAGCACGGGCAGCGCGGACCTGCGGCTCACCTCGATGGCGTTCGAGGGGGAGGGCGCCGCCGCCTGGCACCGGAGCGACGACTGCGAGTACAAGGTCATCCCGCCGGGGCAGGACTGCAGGTTGAGGGTCTGGGCCGTGCGGACCGACGGGTTGGCTCGGTACACCGCGAGGTTCGTCATCCACCAGAACACCCCGGGCCCGGCCTCCGAAGTGGACCTGACCGCCCGAACCGGTACGACCACGCCACCGGTCGACCCCCTGGAACAGGCAACCCTCTCCGACGACGGCTCCACCGGCATCGACCCCGCCGACTGCGCCACTCTCGACGGCTCGGTCACCGTCCTCGCGTCCGACGGCCCGGTCGAGTGGAGCGCGGCCCTCGGCGACACCGCGGGCACCACCGGCTCCGACGCACTCGCCGGTGTGACCGTCGACCCCCCGTCGGGTTCGGTTCCGGCCGGGGGAAGGCAGACCATCGCGGTGCGCGGGACCTACACCGGTTCCGGTGGAGGATTCCAGTTGTCCATCAAATATGCCGACAAGAGCGTCGACTTCCATGTCGGCTGCTGATCCGCAGCACAAGGCGCGCACCTCTTGGACCGGCCCCGCACGTGAGACGGGGCCGGTCCAAGAGCTGTGGGCCCGGTCAAGGGGCAGTGAGCCCGGTCCAGGGGCTGCGGGTCGGTCCCACGGCCGCGGGACCCGGACCCGGCTTCGCTCTGGACGCCGGTCGGGACAGGCATCCCCGAAGGGGCGCTCCGTCACGCGGTCCGGTTGTGTCCGGTGTTCGGCTTCCACGACGTGATCAGGAACGAGAGAAGGCCCGTCACCACGAGACTCCCGATGGCGACCAGGCCCACGCCGATGACGAAGAGTCCGCTGCTGTCGTCCGACCAGTCGAGATATGCGGCGACGGCCAGTCCGGCGGTCGTGCCGACGACCGCGGCCGACACGTACGCGCGGGAAGCGGCCCAGTACACGAGCGCCAGAAGCGTCAGCCCAAGACCGATGACCTGCCACGCCTCATAGGGGCCGGTCGTCGAGCCGTCGGCCTGTACGTCGCGCTGCTGGTCCCAGCCCAGCCAGCCCGCCCATGCCGCCGCCGTCAGCCCGGCCAGCACGAGCACTGCCGGCGCCTGGGAGATTCGTTTCCGCGCTTCTCTGTCCATGGCTCCAGTGTTCTGGAGCCACCCGAACAGGCAGGAGAGTCCGGATACTCATCTCCACCCGAGTAGTAACACCGGCCGGTACTCACACACCGGCCGGTCATCACACCCGACTCCTCGGCCACGCGCAGCCCGTCCGGCCGGAGGACATCCGGGGTCAGTCCGCCGAGTCCCCGCCGGAGCCGAAGTGGCTGTCCACCGCTCGTGGCATCAGGTGGACCACCCCGTCCCCCAGACGCTCGAACTCTCCGCGCAGGAACGGAGAGGCCAGCCGGGCCAGGCCGTGGAACTCGATGCGGGCCCGGTAGGTGAGGAGGGTTGCTCCGTTCTCCTCGCGGAAGGTCAGGTCGTCCGTGGAGGTGGCGGTGCGATTGCGTCCGACGAAGGTCAGGCGCCGATCCTCCAACCGGGCCAGCCGGTAGCGGAGTTCGGTGCGCCGTCCGCGGAACGTCGAGACGTTGACCCATTCGGCACCCTCGGCGATGGGTGCGCCGGCTCGGACCGGACTACAACTCACCGTGCCCGGGTCCCATTCCTGCGCGTGCGAGAAGTCGGCCAGGTAAGCCACCACCTCCGGCAGGGGGTGGTGCAGGGTGAGCGTGCGTTCGACTTCGACCATGGAACATCCCTTTCACGCGGACCGCGGCGGATGCCTTCCAGGAGTGCGGGCGGTCCACCTGCCTCTCTTCTCGACGGGAGCGCCGAGCGGATGCAGCGGATCCATCACGCGACGGAGTCGCGAGCCGTCTTCTCGCGGCACCCAGACCCGAAGTCCTGGGCGACGTACAGGACTTGCCGTCGCACTGCCGTCACGCGGTGCCACGGTTTTCGCGCCGCAGGAGTGCCAGGTGCCGGTGGACGGCGGCGGTCACCCGGGGCTCGTCGTCGGTGGCGAGCAGGTCGAGCAGTGCCCCGCGCAATACCGCCAGCGTCAGGGTACGACGGGCCGCACCGTCCTCGCCGTCTCGTTCCGGCGGCGGTTGACAGGCGGCCAGGACGTCGAGCCAGTCGTCCACGGTGGCCCTGGCGAATCCGGCCCAGGGGCCGGCGGGTTCGACGAGGGAGCGCGCGTACGCCTCCGCCCACAGCCGCAGCAGCGGGCGGTGTTCGCCGACGGCGAGCCACGTCCACACCTGTTCGGCCGCCTCCGCCAGGCCGACAGGGCGGTCGGCCCGGCGGAGGACGGCCAGCAGCTCCAGTTCATCGGCGCGGGCCCGTTCCAGCAGGGCCCGTACGAGTCCGTCCTTGTTGCCGAAGAGGAACATCAGCACACGCGTACTGGAGCCGATGGCCTCGGCCAGCGGGCGCAGTGACAGATCGGCAAGGCCGTGGGCGAGCACGTACGTGTAGGCGGCTTCGAGCAGCTGTGTCTGGCGTGCGGAGGGGTTTGCCGTTCTCGGGGGCATGGACCTAGCCTAGACCAACTGACACGACCGTGTCAGTAACGTTCAGTGGTCGATGGTCTCGGAGAGTGTGCGATGTCGATGGAAGTCCCTCAGCGGCAGGTCGTGATCCGCCGCGCCGACCGTCCCGGCGACCTGGGCTGGGTGGTGATGTCCCACGGAGAGCTGTACGACCGGCAGTTCGGCTTCAGCACCGCCTTCGAGGCCCTGGTGGCGAAGATCGTCGGCGACTACGCGACGGAACACTCCCCGGTCACGGAGGCTGCCTGGATCGCCGAGATCGACGGCGAACGCGCGGGCTGCGTGTTCCTGGTCGCGGGCGACCGCCCCGGTGTGGCCAAACTGCGCGTCCTGCTCGTCACCCCGGCCGCCCGGGGGCTCGGCCTTGGCACCCGTCTCGTGCGGCAGTCCCTCGACTTCGCCCGGCAGGCCGGCTATCGGCAGGTCACCCTGTGGACCACCGACAACCTGGTGTCCGCCCGCCGGATCTACGAGCACTTCGGGTTCGTCCTCACCGACGAGGAGCCCCACCACGACTTCGGCCGCGATCTCGTAGGCCAGCACTGGACCCTCGAACTCGCCGCCGCGTCTGTCGCCTGAGGACCGTTTCAGAAGGCTGCTCCGCGACGGATCATCGCCCCAGGACGCTCCGACGCTCCGAGTCCCTGATCACCCCGCTGCGGGCGTCCGGGGGGAGGGGAGTGCGGCCGCCGAGCGGCGCGCGGTGTAGGCGAGGGGGAGGTAGCGCAGCCGCTCCGGGAGCAGCGGGACGGTCCTGCGTACGACCGCGCCGAACCGGCGCAGGCGGCGCTCGTCCCGGGCGCTCCACTTCAGGCCTAGCCGCTCCCGTGCCGCGGGCGGCAGCAGGCCGGTCGTGACGAAGACGTTCAACCGGGCCAGCGGCGGGCGCAGCACGGGCCAGATGCGGCGGAGCAGGGCGGGCGATCCGTCCGGAAGCGTCACGGGGCGGCGCGGGTCGAGGAGTTCCCGGACGACGACCGTCGCCTCCAGCTCCTCGCGGACCATCGAGTCGAAGTACCGCCAGTACGCCTCCGGAGTGGGCGGCATGTCGCGGCGGTGGATGCCGAGAATGTCTCCGAGCCGGAGGAGTTCGTCGTAGAGGCGAAGCTGTTCGTCCTCGTCCAGGGGACGGGAGAGGCACTCCGCCGCCCGCAGGAAGACCGGGTAGGCGGTGGCGTGGACCCAGGCGTAGTAGGCCGGGGTCAGGGCGTGGTAGGCGCGGCCGTGATGGTCCGTGCCCGAGATCGTCCGGTGCAGGCGCCGCAGCCGGCGACCCTCCTCCAAGGCCTGCTCGCCGCCGTAGACCCACAGTTGGAGCGAGTTCAGCGAGCGCTGCGCGCGGCCCCAGGGGTCGGTGCGGAAGACCGAGTGGTCGTCGACGCCGGCGCCGACGGCGGGGTGAGCGACCTGGAGTACCAGGGCGGCGGGCAGGGCCAGCAGCATCCGTACGTCACCCGCGATGTCCCACAGGACGGAGCCCGGTGCGAACGGGACCGGCTCGGGTGGCGGCGTTCGAGTGCCGCCTACGGGTCCGGATGCCTTCGGCAGGCCTGGCATGGTGCCCCCGTCCCTTGGTCCGTCCAGGTGTCGAGGTCCCGGGCGGAACAAGTGAATAGCTTTTGTATCGTCGCTGGTCTCGACGATACGCCCCGCCTGTACGGCCCTTGCGCCGGAGTCGGTCTCCGGCGTTCTCCCGTCGGGATCGGAGCCGGACTCCGGCGATCCGCGGCTGGGTCGGAGGGACCGTTCTCGTCGGCGATCTTCGGGGTCCGGTCGACGCTGAACTGCGTGGGCGGGCGTGATCAGAGTCGATGCCCTGGGCGGGCCGTCGAGTCCCAGGGTCGCGAGGCATCCGCCTGGCTGCCCACCCGCCTGCCCACGCGGCGGGACGGCGCGTCAGGTCACGGCGAGCCGGTCCACCAGCAGCTCCGCTCTCCGTTCGGCGTCCCCCGGGGGAAGCCGTCCCGCCCGGGTCAGGGTCGCCAGCCCGTGCAGGGCCGCCCAGAACACCTCGGTGAACAGCCCCGGGTGGACGCCGTCTCCGGCGACTTCGCCCAGACTCTCCAGCAGGGCGGCGAAGGCGTCCTTCAGCGGCTCCGGAGTGTCCTCGTGCGCGAACGCGAGGCCGCCGTCGAGCTGGAACAGGGCGTCGTAGACAGCCGGGTTGCGCTCGGCGAAGTCGAGGTAGGCGCGGGCGAGGGCGGTGACCCGGGCGCGCGGGCCGTCCGCGGTGGCGGCCGCGGCCCGCAGTGCCGCGGCCATCTCGGAGGCGCCCTCCAGGGCCACGGCGCCGATGATCTCGCGCTTGCCGCGGAAGTGACTGTAGAGGACGGGCTGGCTGTACTCGATGCGCTCGGCGAGCCGGCGCGTGGTGACCGCGTCCCAGCCCTGCTGCTCCGCGAGTTCGCGGGCCGTCGCCACGATGAGGCGCTCGCGGCTCGCCCGCTCGCGCTCCTTGCGTTCCTGTACCGACATGACTGGATCCTAGCACCGCTAGACAAGCAAGCGGGGATAGGTCTAGCGTTGCATCAACATCTAGCGGCGCTAGATCCCAGGAGGGGTCATCATGCTCAACGCACTCGAGGTCTTCACCACCGTGGTCGTCGGCGTGATGGTGGGGGTGGAGTTCTCCGTCGCCTTCTTCGTCAACGCGATCCTCGGTGCCCTCCCCGGCGACAACGGCCTGCGCGGCCGCACCCACGGAGCCCGACTGCTCGGCGCCGTGATGCCGGTCTGGTACATCAGCTCGCTCGTCCTCAGTGTGATCTGGGTCATCGCCGGGTGGGACCACGACGGCGCCGGCCTCGTCGTCACCGCCGCCGGGCTGCTGATCCTCAGCGTGGTCATGTCGATCCTGCTGCTCGTCCCGATCAACAACCGGGTCAAGACGTGGACCGCCGACGGCCTGCCCGCCGACTGGAAGCAGCAGATGAACCGCTGGGACCGATTCCACTACGTCCGCGTCGCCGTCATCATCGCCGCGTTCGCCCTGTTGGTCTCTGCCCTCGCCTGAACCTTCCGAGGACACACGCGGTGTCCGGCCACCGTCTCCTGACGGCGGCGCACGTGCAGCGGGGCCTGCCGGAGAAGTTCTCCTGCAAGCCCCGCTTTGGGGTCGGTCTCTTCGAGGTCTTTGAGAGCCATCGAATTCGGTGGCTTCACCGCCTTCCCGGTACCCCGAAACTGAAGATCGACCGCGATCGGGCCATGCGGATACGGAGAGCGGAAACGGGTGGGCCCCGGCGCCGAAGCTCCGGGGCCCACCCGTGGATATCGCCGGTCGGCGAGAGTCACCAGCGGTACCAGCGACCACGCCGGCCGCCGCTCGCCGTCGGGCGGATCACGAAGCCGAGTGCCCACACGATGAGCACGATGACCGCGATCCACCACAGCGCCTTGAGCGCGAAACCGGCACCGAAGAGGATCAGCGCGAGCAGAAGAACGAGAAGAACGGGAACCATAGTTATCAACCTCCGTGGCATCGGATGCCCGGCGGGCCGATCCCCATACCTGGCAATCTCGCTTTCTTGCGGATCCCGCTGCCAAGGAATTCACAGCGGAAATTCCGGATTCGAGTTTCGGATTCGGGGTAATGAGGACACCCGCCTGAGCGGGTCCGGCCTTACGACGGTCGCGGTCGCCGGCGCATCCTCCGCCTCAGGGGGTCCCGCGGGTCACCGGGATCCACAGTTGCGAGTGGGAGTGTCCGGGGTCGTCCTGCGACGGGCGGGTCCGAAGGATCTCGGGGCCCGGCCGGTATTCGTACGGGTTCGACGGCATCCACTGGGCGGCGACGTCACCCCACATCTGCTGCAGCGCCTGCGGAAACGGCCCGGTGTTGTCGAACACGGCCCAGGTGCCCGCCGGACAGTCCAGCACGTCGAGATCCTCCGGCGCTTCGGCGGCCGTGCTCACCACGGCGTGGTAGTAGTCGAGTTCGCTGCCCTCCTCGAAGCCGCTCAAGTCACTCGAGCCGCCCGGGCCGTCCGGCAGACGCACGGTGGCCGACACCACGCCCTCCGGGTCGCCGTCCGAGAGCCCCGCGATCCGCAGCATCGTCTCCGGCGGGATGCTCCGGATGTGCTCCGCGATGTGCGGGTTGACGCCCTCGTAGATCAGCGGGACGCGGGCCCTCCTGCCGACGACCCGGAATGCTTCCTTCTCCACGATGCGGTACCGCATGGTGCTGTTCCCTTCGACGGTGAGGCGGAAGGAGAGCCGGGCCTGCGAGTTCAGGGCCGCGCCGGTGCGCCTGGCCTCGCCGGGGCCGACGCCGTGCACCGCGCGGAACGCCCGGGCGAAAGCCTCCCCCGACGTGTAGCCGTAGCGGATCGCGATCTCCAGCAACGTCTTCTCCCCGGCCAGGACTTCGGCCCCCGCGACGGTGAGCCGGCGGCGTCGGACGTACTCCGACAGCGGCATCCCCGCCAGCGAGGAGAAGAGCCGCCGGAAGTGGTACTCCGACGTGACCGAGATCCGGGCCAGTTCGGTCACCTCGATCCGACCGTCGAGGTGTTCCTCGATGTGCTCCATGGCCTGGTTCAACCGATCCAGCAATCCCGGCCTCCTTCCCTTTCGATCACCCACGTTAGGAAGGACCAAGCCTGCCGCACCCGACATCCTGTGCCCGCTCCGGTCGGGTGGGAGGGGCCGCCGGGGCGGAGAGGAACCTGGGCCGTGGGCCCGGCACGGGACGTTGCGGGCCGCCGAGACCGACGGCCCTCTCGCCACGGAAGTGGCCACCCCGTACCGCCGGGCGTCCCCGTGGTCCTGCCGGACGTCGAAAAACGCGACATCGTGCGCCGAGGAGCGGAGATTCGGTCGGCGAACGGGGCGAGTGCGGTATCCGTCAGGAACGGGTCGCCAGAGGCTGCGTCGGTTCGGTGGGCTCCGTGCCGGTGTTCTCGCCCTTGTCGGCCGCCTCGATGCCGGCACGCCCGCGCCGCTGAAGTTCTTCGCGTTCGACGTCGGGGATGGTCATCGCTTCGGCCAGGACGGCGGCGAGCGCGTTCACTTGCGTGTTGTCGATCTCGGTCTGGAAGAGCCATCGGAGGTTCTCGTCGCGCGTGATGAGATCGATGGCCAAGCGAGCGCTTTTGTCCTGTGTGGTCGTCGCTCGGACGTATCGCACCAGGTCGAGTGAGATGTCTTGCTGGATCTCCGCTTGTTCGAGGAACGGGGTTGTTCTGGCCGTGATGACGCGACGATCCGTGACGGCGACCAGTGTCTTTGCCGAGGCCTTGTCCCGTGCCGCCGCCAACTTCTCCTTCGCCCCGCCGACGATCGCGGAAAGGGGACCGAGGGCGTCGAACTGGTCGGCGAACCCGAGGACACACAGTGTCTCTTCGGCATCGATGAGCCATCGCAGGATGCGAAGGTAGGGCTCGATATCCATCGACTCGGGTGCGCATACCACCCCCGGAGCCTCGAGCGGAGGGGCCGGCGGTTGAAGGGAGTCGGCAAGAGGCTCGATCATCTCCAAAAGACGGGCGGAGATTTCGCGGGCCGCCTTCACTTCTTTCCGCTTTCCTGGCATCGGCCATGCGTCGGGTCCCGGGAGTTCGCTGCTGATCCGCAGCTCCCGTGTCAGTGCGTTGACGAGGCTCGTCGCCTCGGAGAGCGTGGCGTCGAACTCGGCGCGAGTGTCACGCGCGATGACCTCGGCATACTGCGCCTCGGCGGTGTCTTCGCGGCCGGCGGCTCTCGCTCTGGCGGCGCGGAGCGCGTGATATCCGGTCCACGCCTTGAGGGAGGACAAGAGGGCGTGGGCGTCGAACGCGATCGCCTCGGCGTTCGTCTGGAGATACTCGCGATGGCTGCGTGCGTCGGGCCGGCCGAGCTGCTTGACGTGGTCGCGGACGTTCCCCTGGTAAAGCTCAAGCTGCTTCTGCAGCAGCGCTCCACTGCCCGCGACGTCCTCCCACAACGACGCCGGGACCGACTCGATCTCTCGCGCCTGGTCGACCGCGCGATCGATGGAGGCTACGAGTCCGGTCAGTTCGGCCCACTGATTCTTGCGGAGGTCCGCCAGAACCTGGCCTGTCACCACGAGGTTGGTCCTGACTAGGCCCGAGACCTCACTCAGCATCATCTGAAGGCCGACCATGGCCAGCGCCGGCCCGATCGAGGCCGCGGTCCGCGCCTTGTTCACCGCGGTCACCGGGTAGAAGCGAGCCTGATGCAGGAAGCGGCCAGGAACCATCACCGTTCCGAGGTACCCGCCGTCCTTGGCGGCGAGTGTCGCGCCGCTCTTCAGGAGGGCCTGTGCCGTGTCGCCGATCCTGTAGAGCCCCTGCACTCCGGCGAATGCGTTTCCGAGATTGCCGACCACGGTCGCGGCATTCCCGATCGAGCTGAGGATGGCTGAGATCTGCTCGCGGTCGGCAGCCGGCACGATTCCGAAGTCGATGAGATCGGGCTTCAGTTCTGGCGGGACCTCACCCGCGACGAGTGCCACCCCTGGAAGCACCTCTACCAGGATGGTGGACGCCATCGTCGCATCGATCGAGTCGGACACCGACTGGTTCGCAACAGGTGAATCGGCTGTATTGCCAGGGCCGTTCTCCTCAGGCTCGGCGACTTCCATCGAGTCCGAAGGGTCCTGCATGCGATTCCTCCCCGAAAGGGCGCGCGACGGCCAGACGCCGTCGGCGTTCCCGGTCGGAGTCTACGGCGTGATGCCCCGCACCTCAGCGGCAACGTGGATTCCATCCTGTGGCTCGCCGAGTGGCAGGATGCGCCGGTCAGTTCTGGCACCGGCCACACCGCCCCCAGGTCGCAGTGGGTCGGGCACGCCATCAGGTGGACCTAGTTCGTGAGGAACAGGTCGTAGGTGTCGGCACCGACGCTGTCCGGCTGCTCCGACGGGCCGGGGTGAACGGCGCACACTACATCAGGGCCGCTGTACGCGGTCGATCCTCGCGGCACCGGTGATGTCGACCATTGCACCCGGTGAGGTACTGCGTACCGTGGCGGTGATGGTGGAGGGGCAGCCCAAAGCATCGCCCATGTCGACCTCGATCCGGGGCGTGCCGTGACGGGTGAGCAGGTGGGCGGCCAGGCACGCTGAACTGTTCACGTTGGCGATGTCCTCGGGCACGCCGATCGAGGGGGCGAACATGCGGGCCGTGACCCGGTCCGTGTCCGGCCCGGGGGAGTGGTGGACGAAGCAGCCCAGCAGGCTCAGGCGGTCGCACGCGGCGGCGAGCCGGGCGGGGTGCGGGGTCAGGGCCGCGAGTACCGACCGGGCGCTGACGGGGACAAGTAGTCGCGGGCGCCCCAGTGTTGCCACGCGAGCCTCCGACGCGACGGTCGCGGGTAGGTGCAAGGCCGGGAGGAGCAGGGCGAGTTCCCGCGGTGTGGGCTCACGCAGGTGGATCGGTCCAGCCGCGAAGGTGACATCCGTGGATCCCGCCGACGCCCCGTGGACCGCGCGCCCCTCGATGACTCGCCCCGACACCCGCACGTCGACCCGGTGTTCCCCGTGGCCCGGGTGCGCCGCGAGGAAGGCCAGGGCCGCGACCGTGCCGTGGCCGCACGCGGGCAACTCCCCCTCCGTGGTGAAGAAGCGCGCCGAGACGACGGGCCGTACGTCCGCGTGATCGTTCCCCGGAGACGGGTCGTACGAGAGGAAGACGGCGTGAGAGGTGCCGGACCGGGCGGGCACGCGGCGCCGCTCGGCATCGGTCAGCGGACTGTCGGTTCCGGCCGGTCGCCGCTCGTCCACGACCGCGGTCGGACTGCCGCCACGGCCGTCGCGCAGGCACGCGCGCACGATCCCGACGGGCACGTCGTGCGGGACGGCGGGCGGCCGGGAAGGGCGGCGAGTCACCGAGGTCCGGGAAGGAAGTCGGCGAAGTCCGGTGCGCCGGGCTCGTGCGGCGGGCGCGCGGCCCGCGCGGCGAAGCTGACGGCGTGGTACCAGCGGCACAGCAGGAGCAGGTCCAGCAACTGGAGGTCGTCGAAGACCGACGCGAGCCGTGCCCACAGCGCGTCGTCGATGTCGGAGTGCTCGTGCAGCGCGTCGACGGCCTGGATGAGCAGCCGTTCCCGCTCGGACGTCCAGCAGGCGTCGGAGGGACCGCCGTGAACCAGCGACGCGGTCTGCTCGTGGGTGAGTCCGACCCGCTCGGCGTACGTCATCACGTGCACGCCCCATTCGTACGAGCAGCCGCACAGCGCGCACGTCCGGTCGATGACGATCTCGCGGTCCCGTGCGGTGAGCGTCAGTTGCCGGCCCAGCTCGTAGCGACCCCAGCCGTGCATCGCGCCGGTCATCGGGAGGTTCCTGGCGAACATCCGGAACAGTCCGATCGGTGGGGCTCCGCCGGGCATCATGCGTGCGAACAGAGCGTCGGCCTGGTCGGTGTACGGCGGCTCCAGCGGGGCTATGCGGGGCATCGGCTCTCCCGAGAGGCGTTGTTTCGAAATAAGAAACGCGCGGTCGCCGATGCTAGTGTTTCGAATAACGAAACGCAAGCAGAATCGAGGAGAGCCATGTCCACACCTCGGCCGGGAACGTCGGTCCGTGGCTCGACCACCGGGCGCCCGATCATGGCCGCGATGGACCTCTTCGGACGCCGCTGGGCGCTGCGCGTCCTCTGGGAGCTGCGCGCGGGTCCGCTCGGTGCCCGCGCGCTGCTGGCGCGGTGCGAAGGGCTGTCGTCCAGCGTCCTCTATCAGCGCCTCCGCGAGCTCACGGCGAACGGGATCATCGCCAGTGGGGCCGACGGCTATGAACTCACCCCGCTGGGATCGGCCCTCGGTGACGCACTTCGTCCCCTCGACGCCTGGGCGGCGGCCTGGGCCGAGGAGCAGGAACAGGACGGTCACGCTCCCGTCGAGCCGTGAAGCGCTCGGATCGGTGACCTTCGGGCGGCGCTGCGGGCCGTGGGTGGACAGGGCGCGCGAACAGGTGAAGGCTCACATCTGAGCAATGCGGTTGAAATGTGCCTAAATCGATCGCATTGAGGAACCTGGGAGAGGCGAGGGAGGCGGGACGATGCGTCGAGAGACAGTGCAGAAGAAGCCCGACAGGAAGTCCGAGCCCAGTCGCCGTGTGTCCGAGGAGGCGGAGCGGCGTCCGCGTCCCGAGGTCCGAAAGGACATCGCGCGAACCTGGTGGCCGGACGGGTAGTCCGGCCCAGGGCTACGGCGCTGCCGTGTGAGGACGCAGGAGCACGCGAACCGGACCGTCGAGTGCGGCTGCGGAGGCAGCGCACCGCTGTGCCGACGGTTTCCGTGAAGGGTGAGTCCGGGCCGCGCCAAGGAGTCGATCATGGCAACTGAGCCGATCCCCGCCGAGGAGCCGGGCGGTGCCGCGGAGGCCCTTCGACGGAAGGGGCCGGGCGGCTCCGCGGAGCCTGGCGGAGCGCATGACGAGAAGGCGAGCCCCGGCGAGAACCCGAGCCCCGTCGGGACGTCGAGCCCTGTCGGGACGTCGAGGAGCACTGCTGGGACGCCGAGCAGCCCCGTCGGGAAGCCCAGCCCCGCCGTGAAGGCGAGCGGTGTCGAGCCCCTGGCCGACGCGCTGGCGCTGGCCGTCCGTCGCACCGGGGCCTCGGGCGGCGGCATCTACCTCGTGGACGAGACCAGGCAGCTCCTGAGCCTGAAGGTGGCGTGCGGGCTGTCCGGCGAAGTCGCCGCGTCCTGGTTGCAGGTGCCCGCGACGGCGTCCGTGCCGGTCGGCGACGCGTTCCGTGAGGACCGGGTCGTGTGGGTCGGCTCGCAGGAGGAGATGGCCCTAGCCTATCCGCAGACCGCGGCGGCGCTGCCCTACCGCTACGCCTTCGCGGCGGCTCCGCTCTCCGGCCGGATTCGCTCCTGGGGTGCGCTGTTCCTGACCTGGCCGGCCGACCACTCGGGCCGGGCCTCGCCGCGGGAGATGGGGAACCTCGCCGCCCTCGGCAGACGCGTCGCCCGGATCATCGAGGACACCGGCAGGAATTTCGTACCGCCGGACGAGCCGCACATGATCCCCGTGGACGGCGCTTCCGAGTACTTCGCCCTGTCCGCCCACGCGCCCGCCGATCTCCTGGAACGGCTGCCGGAGGGCTTCGTCGCCCTCGACCTGGAGGGCAGGATCACCTTCATCACCAGCCGGGCCGCCTCCCTGCTCGGCCGTCACGTCAGCCAGCTCCTGGGAACCAGGCCCTGGCAGTCCCTGCCCTGGATGGACCAGGTCCTCGTCGAGGACCACTACCGCACCGCGGTCATCAGCCGTGAGCCCGTCGGCTTCACCGTCCTGCGGCCGCCGGACACCTGGCTCGACATCGATCTCCACCCCGATTCCAGCGGGATCAGCGTCCGCGTCGACGTACGTCGCTCAGGGTCCGGCGACCCGCCCACGACGGCGGCCGCGACCACGCCCGGGGCGTCCGTCGGCCGCCTGTACCAGCTCGTGCACCTGGCGGCGGCCCTCACCGACGTCGTCGGTGTGCAGGACGTGGTCGACCTGATCGCCGCGCAGATCCTGCCCGCGTTCGGGGCCGACGGCATGATCCTGTCCGCGGCCGACGCCGGACGCCTGAGGATCATGGGTCACCACGGCTACGACCGGCAGGTCATCGAGAGCCTCGACGGTCTCCCGGTGGACACCAGCCTGACCCCCGCGGGCGAGGCACTGCTCAGAGGGGTCCCCCTGTTCTTCGCCGACCCCGGCGAACTCGCCCGCGACTATCCCGCCGCACCACGGATCAGCGGAAAGCAGGCATGGGCCTTCCTCCCGCTCATCAGCGACTCCCGCCCCGTGGGCTGCTGCATCCTCACCTACGCCCGTCCCCACCTCTTCACCGCCGACGACCGGGCCATCCTCACGTCGCTGGGCGGCCTCGTCGCCCAGGCCCTGGACCGGGCGCGCCTCTACGACGCCACGCACGCCCTGGCCCACACGCTCCAGAAGGCCCTCCTTCCGCGCAGCCTGCCCACCTTCAGTGGCCTGGACGTGGCGGCGCGTTACCTTCCCGCCGGCCACGGCGTGGACGTGGGCGGCGACTTCTACGACCTCATCCGGCTCGACCACACGACCGCGGCGGCCGTCATCGGCGACGTCCAGGGGCACAACGTGGCGGCCGCCGCGCTCATGGGACAGGTCCGTACGGCCGTCCACGCCACCGCGGGCGCGCGGCCCGACGAAGTGCTCGCCCGCACCAACCGCGTCCTCGCCGACCTGGAACCCGACCTCCTCGTCTCCTGTCTGTACGCGCACATCGACCTGGCCCGCGGGCAGATAGGCCTGGCCAGCGCGGGGCACGTGCCGCCGCTGCTGCACCGGCCCGGGGAGCGCCCCGGCGTGCTCGAGATCGATCCCGGTCCGTTGCTCGGCATCGGCGTCGACCTCCCGTACCCGATCACCACGGTCCCGATGCCGCCGGGGACGACTCTCGCCCTGTACACCGACGGGCTGGTCGAGGTGCCCGGCACCGACCTCGACCGGCTGACCGGCGCACTCGCCCAACTCCTCGCGAGCCCGTCACGGCCGGCCCGGCTCGTCGACAAGCTCATCCTCCACTCCTGGCCCCACGGCCTGCCGACCGACGACATCGCCGTACTGCTGCTGAAGGCCGACGAAGCCTGAAGCCGGCGACCGAACGCCCGGGACCCTCCGCGTCCCGCCTCCGATCTGCAGACGGGTGACGTGGGCGCGTCCGGAAGGCGCGAGAGTCCCCGCTGGGGCAGCATCGGGATGACCTCGGCGATAGGTGCCCTCCCCGGCGCACGACGTGGAAGGGGAGCCCGTGCTCGGCCAGGCGATGGGGGCGATGCTGCCGGCCGCGTTGGCGGTGGCGCTCAGTCCCTTCCCTCTGATCGGAATCATCCTGATCCTGTCCGGCGCGCACGGCCGGCGCAACGGCCTGCTCTTCGCGGCCGGATGGATCACCGGCCTCACGATCGCGGCGACGCTCATCGCGTTGCTCTTCGGCGGGGCCGACGACCCCGACAGCACGTCGTCGGCGGTCGCGGACTGGGGACGGGTGCTCGCCGGCGGAGCCCTCATCGTGCTCGGGGTGCGTACGTGGTGGAAACGTCCGCGCGCCGGTGAGCAGACGGAACAGCCGCGCTGGATGGCCTCCCTGGACGACGCCACCGCCCCACGGGCACTGCTCCTGGGCGCCCTCCTGTCGGGAGCCAACCCGAAGAATCTCGTCCTGACCGCGTCGGCCACCACGTCGATCGTCGAAGCCGGCGCGCACGACGTCGGTCTCGTCGTCGCCGTCACCGTCTACGTCCTCATCGCCTCGTGCACGGTCCTCGGCACCGTCGGCCTCCACCTCGTCGGAGGACGGCGTGCCGCGTCGGTGCTGGACGGCATCAGGCAGTTCATGGTCACCAACAGCACGGTGATCACGGTGATCGTGCTCCTGCTCCTGGGCGCCAAGATCCTGGGTGACGGCCTGTCCGGCCTCGACCGCTGAGGCGTCCGCCGGACCGGGCCGGCGACCGGTGGTGCGGCCCGCGGCGGCACCACCGGCCGGGAAGCCCGTCAAGGAGTCACACGGCCGTCCGCCGGTGTCCGGTGGGGAACGGCGGCGGGGGTCACGTGTCCGTCTGGCGGTGTGCGGGGATCCGGGCGAGCTGGTGTTCCAGCTCCGCGCGGACGTCGGCGCGCAGCTCCTCGGTCCTGACCCACTCGATGAGCAGTTCCGCCACGCTGCGCAGCTTGATGTTCGTCCGCTGCGAGATCGCCCGCAGCACGTCCCATCCCTCGTGCGGCGTCAGCCCTCCCAGGGCCAGCACGACGCCGATCGCCTGGTCCACCACGGCGTGCGACCGCAGCGCCTGCTGGAGCTGGATGTTCTCTCCCTCCAGCTCCCTCACGCGCGCCGCGACGCACGCTTCCAACGACGTCGAAGAGATTGAGTCCACCTCGTCGCCCCCAGCCACCCTTTCCTCCGCGGTCTGGTCTCCGATGCGTGAATGTCCGCTTGTCCATGTCCTTGCCCGCATGCCCCGGTTACGGCGGGTGGAAGCTCCGTCCGAGCCATTCAGAGACGCGGATCACCCGGGCCGGCTCGGGCTCCGGGAGCGTTCTCGGCCTGGTCAGCCCTGGGCGTGGAGGTGTTCCAGCGCGTCCAGGACGACCGTGCGCCGGTACCAGGAGTTCCAGCGCGCCAGGTCGTCGGCGAGGGTCCGCAGCGCGGTGAGCTGTCCGTGCGTCAGCCACGATCCAGGCCGCGCGTGGTGGACGGTGATGGCGCCCACACAGGTGCCGTCCTCGGCGAGGGCCGGCACCGCGTACAGGGCGCGGCCGCCCACGGCCGGCGCGCCGCGGCCCTCCCCGGCGGCGACGAGACAGGGGTCGGTCGTGACGTCCGTGACGGACACCGGTTGTCCGAGCAGGCGGGCCCGTGCGCACACGGCCGGCGGCTCGCTGACCTGCGCCACGCGATCCCGGTAGGCGGCGTCGAGACCCGAGTGGGCTTCCAGGACGAGGGAGTTCCCCAGCGCGTGGTCGACCAGATGTACTTCCGCGCCGTCCGCGTCGGCGGCGGTGACGACCTGCAGGACGAGGGTACGGAGCAGTTTCCGCAGGTCGTACGCCCCTTGCTCGGGGATGTCGAGCAGCTCGGGGGAGGGCGGGGGAGTGCGCAGGCGGCCGGGGAACCACTCGGGCGAACCCGCGGCCGGGCGCGGGGCGGTGACGACGGCGGAGGCGAGGACGCGCAACGGGACGTTGTGCAGGCGGGAGGTCTCGCGCAACAGGTCGCATGCCGCTCGGGAGCCCGTGAGCCCGTAGCGCTCGAACACGATGCCCTGGGCCATTCCGATGACGGCGCTGATACGGGCCTTCGCGCGCGGGCCGATGACGTCGTCCGCCCGGTCCCTGGGTCCGTCCGCCATGTGGACGGGATGGCGCGGTGCCGCCGGGGGCAGTTCGGCCAGGGCCGCGTCCAGGGTCGGGCAGACGTGCAGGCCGGGAGCCGGGGAGAGGGTGAAGATCTCCCGCACGTGCGGGGTGGAGACGATCACCAGGATCGGGGTGTCGGACAGGTGACGTGTGTGGCTGTCCAGCACATGGATGCCGGCCGCGCTCACCAGCCGCAGTCCCGTCAGATCGAGGATCACCCGCCGGTGCGGGCCCGCTGTCCGAAGGTGCGCGGTCAGTTCGTGGCCGAGCAGCTCGGCGCCCTCGGTGTCGAGGATGCCGGACAGACACATCACGTCGGCGCCGTGCGTCACCCGTCGTACCCCGAGCGTCGAGTTCAGCTCCCGACGGCCGGTCCGCGAGGCAACCGCGTGTTCCTGAGACATGCGGCCCGTCCTTCCCGGAGCGTCGGCCGCTGACGGCCGCTGCTTCACCTTCGCGCCGAACGGATGCCAAGAGCAAGGCGCAATGCCAGGCATGGCCCGAAGTGTCCCTCGACGCGCGGCCGGTGAGCGCGGAGACGGACCGCCAGGATGCGGCTGGAACCCCGGAGTTGCCGCGCTCCCGCGCTCCCACGACCACGTCACTTCGGCAGCGCGGGCCGGATGGTCAACGAGTTCACCGGGACGCGTCGGTATCATCCGTACCTGGCCATTCCCGAGGACGAGCGTCCGCACTGCGCCAACCACACGGTCGCCGACTTCCGCCGCGAGGGGGCGGAGATGGACATCGACTTCGTCGTGCACCGCGGACCCGACGGGGAGATCGAGGGCGGCGCGGCCGTCTGCCTGCCACGCCAAGCCCGGTGACGCCCTGGCCGTTCTCTACCAGCGGAGGCGGGCCGGCGAACGGAGGGAGGAGCGGTCGCCGGTCCATCGAGGCGCGGAGCCGGGTCGGATGATCAGCCCCGCCAGGGGCGCAGCCTCGGGCGCCAGCCCGGGACGGCCCGGCGGTAGCGTTCGTACTCAGCGCCGAACGTGCACAGCAGGGTCGGCTCCTCGTACCGCGTCGCGAACGCCCACATGGCCGCCCCGGCGAGCGCGGCGTACGCGAGCAGGACCGGCCGGGACAGCAGCAGTCCCTGCCCGGCGATCACCGTCACCACCGCCACGTACATCGGATTGCGTACGTACCGGTACAGGCCGCCGACCACCAGGTGCTCGGTCGGTGCCACCGGTGCCGGCGTGCCGAGCCCTTCGACCACGAAGCGCACGAACGCGTGAACCAGCACTGCGGCGCCCGCGGCCACCAGGACGCCGCCCAGCACGCGCACCGGCAACCACCCGTGACCGGTCTGCCAGCCGGTCAGCAACCAGGGGACGAGACCGGCCACCGTCCCCGGGGCAAGCGCCATGAACACCGAGCTGCCCACTGCCGCGGCCGACTTGCGCATTCAGCCAGGATGACCGCGGCGCACCGTGGTGTAAACCGGTGTGGAACGGGGTTCGCCGGGACACCCGCACCGGCCCTGGTCGCCCCCGCACCCGCCGTCGCCCCCGCCGCCGAGGCCGGGACGGGTGGACGGCGCGCTACCCCGCCTTGGCGCCGCTCTTGTCGTGCCGCGCGCCGGTGAGGGTCGCGTACACCACGACGTTGCCGCGGTATCCGCCGTCGCCGGCCCCGCCGCCGCAGGTGATCACCCGCAGTTCGGGCCGGCCCGAAGGGCCGTAGACCTTCCTGTCGGGGAATCGGTCCTTGTCGTAGACCTCCACGGCGTCCACGGTGAAGACGGCGGTACGGCCGTCCGCCCGGTCGATCTCGATCGTCTCGCCCTTGGTGACGGCACCGAGCCGGTAGAACACCCCGGTGCTTCCGTCGCGCGTGTCCACGTGTCCCGTGGTCACCGCCGTGCCGCGCGAACCCGGTGCCGTGCCCCCGCCGTACCAGCCGGCGACACCGGGGTCGCCGTCGGGCGGGGGCCGCAGAGCCCCCGCCCTGTCGAGGCCCAGCCGTGCCAGCGAGGCGTTCACACCGATCGCGGGGATGCGGATGCGGACGGGCTCGGAGCGAGGCAGCGGCGGGGCGGCGGAGTGTGCCGGCGGGGCGGCAAGGCCCGCCGGCGGGGTGGGGAAGGCCTGGTCGGCCGAGGGTTGCGGGGGCCGCCTGTCGACCATCGTGCCGAGCACCAGCAGGATGCCCGCCACCAGGGCCACGATCAGAAACGTGACCGGTGGGACGAACGTGCGCCTCGGCGTGTCGGCCTTGTCCCTGGATTCCTTCAACGTCGGGCCTCTTGCCTGGAGGGAGCCGGATGGAGTCCGTTCCCCGCCGTGCGGGGAACGGGGTCGGGGCCTGGCTGGCCGCGGCGGAGGGTCAGGCCCGGGCGCCGTGCGAGCGGCGGCGGATCCGGTACAGCGCGCCGGCCGCGGCCGCGGTGATCAGCGCGCCGCCCATGGCGACCTGGGTGTTGGTGTCCTGGGCGTCGCCGAACCCGGCGTGGATGGCGCCGTTCGGCTGCCGTTCCGCGATCTCGTACGTGTCCGTGAGCTTGATCCGGGGCGGGCACTTCACGGTGACGGTGTCGGTGCCGGACGCTCCCTCGGCCGGGATCTGGAACTCACCCACGAGCACGCCCTTGCGGTCGCCGCCGAACATGTGGAACTGGCCCCCCGCCGTCGACTCGCCCTTTCCGTACGTCACATCCGGGCCGCATGCGGTGGTCGTGACCGTGACCGTGGAACCGGGCTGGGCGCTCCCCGGGTCGATACGGAGCTCCGTGTCACCGGCGGCCACGGCGGCCGGGCTCTGCAGGGCCAGGACGCCGAGGAGCAGTCCGACACCGACGCCAACGTGTGTGTTTCGCAAGGGAATCCTCCGACAAAGCAGTGGCCGACCTGTCCGCTCGGCGCTCCTGTGATCTCCACAGACGAGAAAACCGACGCTCCGTCAGCTCCGCAACAGGAGGCGCCGGTCCACGCGTCACCCGGGCAGCCGCGTAGCTCGCTCGCGCGGGGAGCATTTGCGCAGGTCCCCGAAGTGGACGCGCGGTGGCGGCTGTTTCGGCACAGGAAGCGGATGGGCTAACGGTCTTCATCCCCGAACGGGCCAAGGGGGCGCGATCACGCGCCCCCTTGGCATCGGCTACCGAAGTCCCCGCTTCACGCGACCGCGGCCTCCGGATCGGTGAGGGCGCTCTCGCCGCCGGTGGTGGCCGGGGCGCGCGCCGGGAGGCGCCGTACGGCGGGAACGCACAGGAGCGCGAGCGCCGCGGGGACGGCGACGACCGTCATCGCGTACAGCGTGGGTCGCACGCCGAGGGAATCGGACACCGGCCCGGCGAGCGCGAGGCCCAGCGGCATGAGTCCCGTCGACAGCAGATAGTCGTACGAACTCACGCGGGACAGCGCGGCCTCGGGAATGTGTGTCTGCAGCGCGGTCTCCCAGGTGACGAAGAACAGGGAGACGGCGACGCCGGTGACGGCTTCGAGAACGGCGATCACGGCGACGGGCGCGCCGGAGCCGATGATGACCGCCTGGCAGGAGCCCACCGCGAGCGCGGCGGCGGCGAGTGCCATCGGATGCCCGACCTTGAGCCGGTAGGCGCAGATGTCGCCGACGACGGAGCCGATGCCGAAGCCCGCGGTGACGATCGCCCAGGAGGCGGCGCCGTCCCACTCGCGCTCGGCCAGGACGGGCCCGAGCACGAACACCGACGGCAGCACGATGACGTGGTAGACGGATATCGCCGCCATGCCGGACCACACCCAGGTCCGACTGCGTACCTGCGTCCAGCCGGCGCGCAGCTCCTCGAGGAACTTTCCGCCCGGTGTGGCCTGTGCTGTCCCGGGTGCCATGTCGCGAGGGGTCAGCCGGGCCAGGAACGCGGCACTGGCCGCGAAGGTCAGCGCGTCCACCGCCAGGGCGCCACCGGGGCCGGCCGTCGCCACCAGCACCCCGGCCAGGGCCGGGCCGGCCACCAGCCCCGCCGACTGGACGAACCCGCGCAGGGCGTTCGCCTCCCGCAGCCGGTCGGCGCCGACGAGCAGGGGCACCAGCCCGGTGGACGCCGGCATGAAGAACGCGTCGGCCGTGCCGAACACGATCATCAGCAGCACCAGGTGCCGCACCTCGGCGACGCCCGTCAACAGCAGGACGGCCGCGAGCCCCTGGACGGCGAACCGCACCAGGTCCGACACCAGCATGATGCGGTGCCGCGGGAAACGGTCCGCCCACACCCCGCCCACCAGGGAGAACAGCAGCATCGGCACGAGGGCCGCGGCCGCGAGCAGCCCCACGTCGGAGGCGGACCCGCCCACCGAGAGCACGGCGAACGGCACGGCGATGAACGACACACGGTCGCCCAGCACCGACAGGGACTGCCCGATGAACAGGCGGGCGAACTGCGGCTCATCACGCAGCACGCCAGGAACCAAAGACTTCACGAGACGACCGATCAGGGACAGCGGACAGGAACTGCAGCGCCCGATGGTAAGCAGTGCCGTCCTCGCAGGTCACCTGGATTAGGGCCTGTCGGACAGGCCCTGGGCGGGAGGAAGGGCCGCGGGCCTGCGCAGCAGCCATTGCCCGAACGTCCGGCGCGGGGGACGCACCACCACGCGGCCGTGCACCTTCTCGCCGACCAGCTGGATCCGCAGGGTGACCGGTGTGTCCGGAAGCGCCGCGGCCGGGCGGTGAACGACCCTGCAGTGCGCGAGCCGCAGACCGTCGGTGTCGACCTCGATGCCCGGCCGGGTGACCAGTGTCAGGGTCTTGCCCGTCATGGCGACGTCGACGCGCAGGGTGTCGTGCGTGATGACGGCGTCGGTGAAGTCGAGGGTCACCTTGCAGAACGTCACGGCGAGTTCCAGCCTCCGCGGCACGACCCAGCGCCCCACGCGCTCGACCGCGCCGCTGTGGACCTGCTCGATCCGGACCGTGTCCTTGGGCTCCGCTCCGGTCGCGCGGCCGGACGGCAGGTCGGTCGTGAGCGCGGCCAGTTCGCCCAACGTCCGCGCCGACAGGGCGGCTTCCAGGCGTTCGTCCAGCTCGTCCGAGGTGAGCAGACCGTCCCCGGCCGCGATACGCAGCACATCGACCACCCGGTCCCGGTCGGCGTGCGAGGCCCGCAGCCCGGGCGACGAGCCCGGGCCGGAGGGTTTCCCGGTGGGGGCGATCTCTCCCGACATGCTTCCGTCCTGATCCTGTCGAACGACTCCGCGCGACGCGGGCAGCGGCGCGAGGAGAAGGGTAACGCTATATCGCGACACTGGGGCCCGGTCCGGTCCGGCTCCATCACGTGAGGGAGGAGCCGTCGGCCGGAGGGGGCGCCGGGAGCGGGCGGCCGTCGCCGTCGTCGAGCGCGGCGGCGGCCTCGCCTCGCCGTGAGCGACGATCCGGGCCTCCGGGGCGCGGGACGGTGGGAGCGGGGGCGTACTGGGCTGCCTGGGCCGTGAACATCGCCGCGTAGCGGCCACCGGCGGCCATGAGTTCGTCGTGGTCGCCCTCCTCGGCCAGCCGTCCCTGGTGCAGGACGTAGATCCGGTCGGAGTGGCGGACGCCGGACATGCGGTGGGTGACGAGGACGACGGCGCGGTGCGGGGCGGCGAGTCCGCGGATGCGGTCGAACGCCGCGATCTCGGCCTCCGGATCGAGGGCGGACGTCGGTTCGTCCACGATGAGGATGCTGTCCGCCCGCGAGGTGGAGCTGCGCCAGTGCGTACGGGCCAGGCCGACCTTCTGCCATTCGCCGCCGGACAGTTCGATGGCCCCGCGGAAGACGCGGGCCAGCAGGCTCCGCATCCCGTCGGGGAGTCTGTCGACGACCGGGCCCGCTCCCGCGTAGTCGACGGACGGCCGCAGGGCTTCGTCGGCCGCCTCGACCTCGGGGCGGCCGATCCGGATGTTCATCGCCGCCGTGACTGGCCAGCGCTGGAAGTCCTGGGTGAGCAGCGCCACGCGGGCGAAGACCTGGGAGCGCTCCAGCCCGGTGACGTCCAGGTCGCCCCACCGAACCGTCCCCGCCTGGGGGAGCAGCAGCCCCGAGAGGACCTTCATCAGCGTGCTCTTGCCGGAGCCGTTCTCACCGACGACGGCCGTGACCGAGCCCATGGGGAGGGTGAGCGTGACCCGGTCTAGCGCCGGAGCCTCGCGGTCGGGGTACCGGTACGAGACCTCGTCGAGCGTGATCTGCTTGACCTGCTCCGGAACCGGGCCGCCCGTCTCGGGGATGGCGTATCCGGCCGCCTCGGCCAGGAAGCGCCCGTGGTCGCGGACGTACAGGGATTCCTCGTGCAGGGTGTTGACGTTCATCACCAGGGCGCCCAGGCTCGCCGACCCGGACCGGACCGCGATCACCGCCGTGCCGGCCACCGCCAGACTCATGTACCCGCTCATGATCAGCCAGATCATGGTTCCGTACGTGGCGGCCGTCGCGAGTCCCGACAGCGCGGAGGCCACCCACTCGGTGACGGCCTTCCCGGAGGCCAGCCGTTCCTGCTCGGCCTCGGCGCTGCGGGCCATGCGCTCGTAGCGGCTGAGAAGGAAAGGGCCGACGCCGTGGATACGTACCTCCTGGGCGGCGGTGCGTTCGGTGAGGAGGTTGCCGATCAGCCGGCTGGCCCGCAGATGCTCGATCCAGCTCATCACCGACACGTACCGTTCCTGGGCCACACGCATCGCGCCCCAGCCGCGCGGTGCGGCGATCAGGGCGAGCATCGGCAGCAGCGCCGGGTGCAGCACCGTGAGCACCCCCGCCGTGGCCACGAGGGAGATGGTGCTGTTCAGCGCGGCCACGCAGGCGCTGATCATGCGGCGGGCGGACGCGGGGCCGTACTGGGCGATGTCGATGAGCCGCCGGAAGTCCGGGTCGTCGATGGCCTCCAGCTCCACGGAGGCCGCGGCGGCCAGGTACTGGGTGGTGGCGATCCGCTCCACCAGCGGTTCCAACCGGCCCGCCCGGGACGTGGACCAGCCCGCCAGAACGGAGTTGACGACGGCGATCGCGGCGGCGGCCAGCAGGCCCGGCATCAGAGCGTGCAGCCGTTCCACCGCCGTGCCGGCCCCGAGCAGGGCGTGCATGACCATGTTGACGGCGAGCAGCCCGACCGCGGCGGCGACGCCCTGCCCGATCTCGCTCACGCCGACCGCGATGAGCGCCCGACGATCCGTGTTCCACGCCATGCGCAAGGTCGCTCCGACCAGGGTCGGCATGGACCGGAGGGCCGACAGCATGGTCAAGTCGAGCGTCGCGTGCTCGTGTTGGGACCAGCCCATGTCGTAGCGCAACGGACCGCCGAACAACTCGCGCTCCGCGTCGGACACTTCCGGCTCCGCCAGCCGGACCTTCCCGAAAAACCTCTTCACACCTGCGCCTCCCTGCGCGTGCCGGTTCCGTGCCTGGGCTCGGGGCCGTGAAGGAGCGTCAGCGGGAGGACACGTCGGCGTGGGACGCCCGCCGTCGGCCGGACGACACCGTTCGAGGAGGTTGCCCAACTCGCGCGCGACTATGTCGCATACGCCGGTTATCGGCCGCCGGGAGCCGTGGTGGCCGACGATCGCCCGGCCGAAAAAGCGGTGGAACGACGGCGCGGTGCGCGACTAACGTGCTGCCGGACCCATTCGTCTAGGCAAGGACGTGCCGTTGTACACCGTGTGAGACCTCCCGAGCGCTGATCTGTCGCGCGTCGCGCCTGTGCGTCGACGTGCTGCCTTTTGCTGCGGACTTCTCACTGGAACCGGTGTACCTCTGTGCTCAATAGCTGGGTCGTCATGCCCACTTGCCTGCCGACCGTTCTCCGCCGATGCCACGCATGCGCCTCCGAGCGCTTCCGGGCCAACGGTAAATTCCGTGTCAACGCGAACCACAAACTCCTCGACGCCTGGCTCCTCGTGCTCTGCGCCGGCTGCGGGGACACGGCGAAACTCACGATCCTGGAGCGGGCGCACGTGCGCTCGGTCCGGCCGGAGCTGCTGGACCGGATGCACGACAACGACCCCGTACTGGCGCGGGAGTTGCTGCGGGACCCGGTCGTGCGGCGCCGTAATCGCATAGCCCTCGACTGGGACGGCGCCTGGCGTCTGGACACCGGCGGTTCGGATCACCTGGACTGTGAGGTGATCGACGTGTCGGTCCGCTTCGCGGCGCGGATCCCGGTCCGGCCGGTGCGGCTGATCGCCGAAGGCTGCGGTCTGTCGCGGGCCGAGGTGGAGCGGCTTCTGGAGGAGGGGAAGGTCGTCTCGGCGGTCCGGCTGAACGGCAAGGTCTCGGGCGACTTCACCTTCACCCTCAAGCGCTGAATTCTCCTCGGGTGCTCGTGGGCCTGTCCGGCATGATCCGCCGGGCAGGCCCCTCGCGCGGGTGGACCCGACCGTGGAGTCCGGGGCGCGCTACCGGCGCGCCCGGCGGTAGGCGATCAGCAGCCCCAGGAGGATGCCGACGAGGAGGGTGACGGTCAGGACGATCCACAGCGGGAGGGTGACCTCGGGAATCCAGAGCCTGATGGTCACAGAACTCGTATTGGCTGCGATGAACCAGATCGTCAGGGCTGCCAGCAGGAAGAAACCGATACTGCGTATCCGGTAGTCCCGCCCCTTGACCGTCACGGTGGACGGCCCGTGTGCCTTCGCGGTCTTCTGGGCCATGAAGCCAGTATCCGGCTGTTCATCCGCGTGGGCGACTCGGTCGGTGGTGCCGGGCCGCTGCCGCCCCTCCCGGGGGCGGACCGCTCCCGTGCGCCCACTCCGCAACCCGCCCGCCGTGGGGCGGCGGAGAGCCGACTTGAGTCGTAAATCGAACATGTGAACTAATGGATGCATGGAGTCCGTGTCACACATGTCCTTTCCTCACGACCTGGTCCGACTGGAAGTGGCCTGGTGCCGCACCTACGACGCCCTCGCCGTGTCCCGCCCGGCCGGGAACACGGCGCTGCGCCGTCGTCTGCTGGTGCTGTCGGCCCGTCTGTGGTGGCATCCGTTCTGGACGGGGCCGGGACGGATGCCGGCGGCCCGGCTGGAGCTGCGCAGGCGGGCCCGTGCCGCGACCGCGCGCCGGTGAAACGCCCTGATCCCGCCGCCCGGCCGCTCTCTCGCTCGCGGGGCGATCACTGAGCCACGCCCGCTGTCCGGCTCAGGCCGCGACCTCGTCCACGGGGATGCCGAGCCGGTCGGCCACGGTGGTGAGGGCCGTGCCCAGGGGGAGTGCGACGCGGGTGAGGGCGTGCCGGTCGCCGCGGGTCGCGTCCCGATTGACGATCAGCACCGGCTTCCCGGCGTCGGCCGCCTGACGAACGAAGCGCAGTCCGGACATGACCGTCAGCGAGGACCCCAGGACCAGCAGTGAGGTCGCCTCACGGACCAGCCGACGGCACTCCTCGACCCGCGACGGCGGAACGGACTCGCCGAAGAAGACCACGTCCGGCTTGAGGACGCCGCCGCAGACCGTGCACGGGACGACGTGGAAGTCCCCGACCTGCTCATCGGTGAGGTCGGCGTCACCGTCCGGGTTGACGGCGGCGGCCACCGGCGCGAAGCCGGGATTGGCCTCCTCCAGCAGCCGGGCGAGCTCGCGGCGCGGGGTGCGGTCGCCGCAGGAGAGACAGACGACCCGGTCCAGGCCGCCGTGGAGTTCCACGACGCCCTGACTGCCGACGGCCTGGTGCAGCCCGTCGACGTTCTGTGTGATCACTCCGGAGAGCAGCCCGTGCCGTCCGAACGCGGCCACGGCCCGGTGTCCGTCGTTGGGGCGGGCGCGGCCGAAGGTGCGCCAGCCGAGGTGGCTGCGCGCCCAGTACCGCCGCCGGGCCTGAGCGGTGGCGGTGAAGTCCTGGTAGGTCATCGGGGTGTGCCGGCGCAGGCTCCCGCCCTCGCCCCGGTAGTCGGGGATGCCCGACTCCGTCGAGATGCCGGCCCCGCTGAGCACCAGCACCCCGCCGGTGCGCAGCGCGGCGGCCACCGGCTCCAGGTCCGTGGTGCCGGGCGGGAGATCCCCGGAGGGGATCCAGCTCAGGGTGGGACGCATGCGCATGCATCCAGGGTACGGATACGAGGACATTGCGTACGGGGAGGGCAGGAGCCGCCACGGCACAAGGTCGGCCACCACGGCGACGTACGGGCTGGTGGGCGATGCGGCCACGCACGGTCGAGCGGGCGCCGCGCCGGTCACCGGCCCACCCCACCCGGTGAAGCGGCTCCGGCCCAGCGTCTCAGCTCTCGCCGGTCCGCCGGAGCCGCGCCGAAAGATGGTGCTGCAGCGGCTGACCGACCGCCGCCAGGTCGTGGAGGAAGTCCAGCGTGTCGGCGTCCGCCAAGGTGTAGCGGCGGCGGGTGGCGACGACCTCCTTGGCGGTCGGGGCGAGTGCCACCTGCTCCGTGGCCAGGTCCACCGCGCCCTCGACCGCCCCGCCGGCCAGGATCTCCGCGATGCCGGTGGGCTGGGTGATCAACGCCTCCACGCGTCCGTCGGCCTGCATCCGCCACCAGCCGCTCTCCCGGGCCGACGGGCGCAGCGGAGCCCCGTCCGCGTCCAGCAGCCAGGCGCGCGCCTCGTACTGGAGGAAGGGCCGACCGTCGTGACTGAAGGTGACCTCCTGCGCGTAGACGAACTCCTCGTCGAGCGTCGGGTAGGTTCCCCGCCCCTGTCCGGCCCAGGTGCCGAGCAGACCGATCACCGGCGTGAGCAGCGCGTGCGGCGCGGGCGTCTCGTCCGGTCCGAGTGCATCGGGGTACGGGTGCTTCCCGACGGGGGCGTTCATGGCATCCACTCCTGGGTTTGAGGCACCGGTACCGCCCGGCAGCCTAGTGGTAGTCCAGCCGTAGATCGCCGGCTCTCCTGCCGGAGCGGCTTGTCGCCGTGTCCCGGGGTGCCGAGTTGCCGGGATACGGAAGCGGGACCCCACCGCAGACTGCCGTGCGACCTGGGTGTATTCCAGTCATCGGCTGATGGAGTCTGGGGCGGAGGGGGTAGGCGATGACAACGGTACGGGCGAGGGCGCACACCACGGGGAGAACACCGGACAAGGACGGTGCCGACCCGGGCTTGCCGGGTCGGGCCCGGTTGACGGGCCTTCTGCTGATCCTGGTGTCCCTGATACCGGCGGCAGCCTGCTACTTGGTGTTCTCCTGGTGGCTGCCCTCCGACAGGGATCGCTACGACGACTACCGAGCGGCCGAGGCGTGCTCCTCGCGCGCGAGCGACCAGGGGCAGACGGACTGCCTGAGTACGTGGCACCTCGTCGTGGAGAAGACGGTGAACAAGACCTCGGGGAGGAGCTCTTCGTACAAGGCGACCTTGAAGGACGCGGACTCCTGGCGGGGAACCGTGTCGTTCGGCGACCCGGGGCCGCTCCTGGAGCGCCTCGCGCCCGGCGACCGGGTCACGGCGACCGCCTGGCGTCGCGACATCGTGGTGCTCAGCAAGGACGGGGTGCGGCAGAACACCTCGGAGGCTCCCCGTGACGAGCTCCAGATGAACGCCGCCCTCGGCGTGCTCGCCGCGCTCGTCGCGGCTCAGGCGTGCGTGTTCGGCGCGGTGCGTCTCGTGAGGCCTCGCGCCTACGAACCCTTCACCTGGAAGCCGTACGGCATGCGGCTGCTCATCACCATCACCGCGGTCTGTTTCGGGGTGGGTCTGCCGGCGACGTGGATCGGCTTCCCGTGGTGGTCCGTGCCCGCCCTCGTCGTCCCTGTGGTGGTGTGCTCGGCGGGGCTGATGTACCGCGGTGAACGGCCGCGAGCCGCGAGCGGATCGTGACGGTCGTCAACGAGGCAGTCTCGCGGAAGTCCGGATCTGCGACCTCCCCGTTCCGGTGCAATCGGGTTGATCGGCGACCCGGGCCGTCCCGCTGCCGCTAGCCTCCGTGCTTCGCGCAACCTTGGGGAACTCATGACGAACGATCTGCCGCCGATGCCCGACACCCCGCCCACCGTCGTACCGAAGCCGTCGCCGGGGAGGCGTCGCAACCTGATCGTGGCCGCCGCCGTCGCAGCCGCGCTCGCCGTCGGCGGCACCGTCTACTGGGTCGGCCGGCCGTCCTACGACGACATCGTCAAGGAATGTCAGCGAGCCCTGGTCGCCCAGTACAAGGCCGACGGACGGGGCAAGCCAGCCGCCTGCACCGATGTGAAGGGCGACGACTACGACGTCCTCGTGCTCAACGCGGCCATGGGCAACCTCGGCTGGCTCGACGACGACGGCGAGTTCGACAAGGACAGGATGCTCGAAGGCAGCCTCGGTGAGCCGTAGTTCACCTGTCCGCCCGCCGGGGAGCAACAGGCGAAGGCGGCGCTGTCCCGGAGTGCCGGGGATGTTTCGCCGAGTGCCACGCTCGGTGATGCGGATGCGGTGCCGGGCGCGGATGCCCGGCACCGCAGCCGGGTGTCACTCCTCGTCGCGCAGTCGGGCGGCCAGCGCCGTCAGCGGTTCTGCTTCCTCGGGGTGGCCCAGGGCGGTCAGCAGGGACACCGCTTTGTCGAGGCGGGTGAGGGCGGGGGCGACGCGCTCCAGGTAAAGGCCCTCCACGGCACCCGTGAAGCGGACGCATTCGGCCCACTCGCCGGTCCGGTCGTCGTCCGGTCCCGGCTCGCCGAGGAGAGCGAGGGCCTTCTCCAGCGCGGCCAGGGCATCCTCGTACGCACCGGCGTAGGCGTTGACCCGCCCGTGTTCGTAGGCCAGGGCCGAGTCCAGGGAGCGTCCCCGGGCCTCGAACTCCGCCGCGCGGGCCTCGTCGGCGACCCGCCCGGCGTCGGTGAGGAAGGCGAGGGCATCGGCCAGGCCCTCCTCGCCCTGCTGCTGGGCCTGCTGGCGGGCGAGTTCGCGCAGGCAGTTGCTCAGCTGTTCGTAGCGGGGTGCCAGGGCGTGAGCGGCGAGCGCCTGGGTCACCGCCTCACGGGCCCGGCCGAACTCGCCGGACTCGGCGAGGAGTACGGCCGCCTCGGCGGCGATCATGGCGTGGCTTCCCGGGTCGTCGTCCCAGCCGGCCGACTCGGCGGCGAGGGCGACGAATTCGGCGGTGGCGGCCTTCAGGTCCTCACCCGCGTGCAGGGCCCGTCCCCGGGTCAGCCGCAGCTGGGCAAGGAGCCGGTCGTCCAACTCGCCCGCCGAGACGTCCGGTTCGGCCATCAGGGAGTCGAGCAGGGCGATGCAGTCCTCGATGCGGCCCATGTCGAGGCTGAGCTGCGCCGCGTTGCTGTACGCGCAGAAGGCGTCCGTACGGCTGCCGTGACGGAGGTCCAGCTCCGCCGACCGCGTCAGATGACGCAGCGCCTCGTCGGCCCGGCCCAGGTGCATGCAGACCTCGGCCAGGTCACCGTGCAGGCGGCTGGTGTCGACCGCCGCGGCCGGCCAGTCGGCGGCCAGCCGCAGCCCCTCCGCCAGGTTCGCGTAGGCGGCTTCCGGGTCGCGCAGGCCGAGCTGGAGCCGGCCCCGCAGCCCGAGGGCGCGCGGCAGGTGCCAGGCGGGACCGTCGGCCTTCAGCCGGCCGAGGAGGTCGTCGACCACGGCGACCGCGGTGGGCAGGTCGCCGGAGAGGGCGTGCGTCCCGGCCTTCAGTAGCAGCCCGCCGGAGATCTGCCCGACGATGTCGTGCCGCGTCGCGAACGCCAGGAGCAGGTCCACCTCGGCGAAGACCGGGGCGACGTCCTCCTCGCTCCCCGTCGTCTGCAGGCGCAGGCCGAGCGGGGTCGCCCGCAGCCGCAGCAAGCGGGCCTCGTGCACCGGTGCGAGGCCGGAAGCACCCTCGTGCAGCGCGACGACGGACGCGTGGGCGGCGGTCAGCGCGGCGGCCTTGGCCTCGGCGCCGTCGTCGACGCCCCCGGCCGCGGCGAGCAGCGCGCAGGCGTGGGCGAGTGCCGCCCGGCCCGGCGCTCCGGCGTCCTCGTACAGGCCCGCGGCCTCCTCGTACAGGGCCTCGGCGACGGCGAAGTCGTCCTTGTCGCCTGCCCGGCTCGCCTCCTCGTCCAGCAGGTCCGCGCGCAGCAGCAGGAGGGAACCCACCGCCGGGTCGTCGGGGTGGGCGTAGTCGCGGGCCGCCGTGAGCGTGCGCAGCCGTGCCCACAGGGCCGGCGCGTCCGGGTGTCCCCGGTCGTCCAACTCCCGGGCTCGAAGGATCAGTTCACCGACCGACTCGGGTGCGGCCGCGGTCGTACGGGCCGCGGGCGCCGTGACCGGGGCGGCCGTGGCCAGGTCGTCCAGGCTGCGGGGGCGCAGGGTCAGCTCCAACGCGTCCAGGAGCGGGGCGCGTTCGAGGCGGGCCGTGCGACGGCCGGTGTGGGCGGCGGTTCCGTTGCGGGCGTCGAAACGCGCGGCCAGGTCGTCGGCGCGGACACCCACTTCGGCGCGCAGGCCGGCCACCGTCCAGGCGCGGCCCGCGTATCCGGCGGCGGGCAGCTCACCGTGTCCGAGCTGCTCGACCCGCCGGAGAAGAACCTCCGCACCGGTGAGGAAGTCGAGCATCTCGCGCGGCGACTCCACCTCGTCGAACAGCCCCCGGTTCTCGGCGAGCAGTTCCAGACCGCGGGCCTCGTTGCCGGTCAGCGCGCAGAACTCCAGGTGACGGCCGACCTCCCCGGCCATGGAGGGGTTGCGGCGGCAGGCGCGGTAGCCGGCGAGGTGCAGCTCGACCGCCCGCTCGGCACCGCCGGTGCGCAGCAGCGGCAGCAGCGCGTGCGAGATGGAGCGGGCCGGCTCCTCCTGACAGGAGTCCTTCCCGGCCAGGACGGGCTCCCAGACGCGCAGAGCCCGCTCGTCGTCGCCCGCCGCGAGGTGGTACAGGGCGCGTTCGCAGATCTCGCAGGCCTCGCAGTCGCTGAGCTGGGTGCGGGGGCGTCCCGCCCACAGGTCGAAGGCGAGCGCGGTGTCCTCGCCGATGTGCGCGGCGAGTTGGTACGCCTGCCCGTAGCAGGGCTGGAGGCCGAGGCCGGCCTTCTCGTAGCGGTCGCGCATCTCCTTCTGCCACTGGCGCAGGCTGGCCAGCGGTATCTCGGGCAGTGCGAGCAGCGCGTTGGCCACCCACTTGAACCGCCAGAACAGCGTGTGGCGCAGCCGCCCGTCGAAGACGTCGGGCTGTTCGTCGAACAGGGTGAGCAGGCGGGCGAAGACGACGGGCGACTTCCGGGGTTCGGAGCCGTAGGTGTACGCCTCCTGGAGTTCGAGGAGAGCGTGAATGAGGGGTCCGGGCTCGGCGAACTGCTCGGCCGCCTCCACCAGTTCCTCGGCCGTGACGGTGCGCGTGCGGCCGTAGGGGCGGCGGTCGTTCTCCTGGAGCGCCTGGAGCAGCTCGTCGGTGGTCTGGGGTGCGGTCGGCATCGTCAGCTGTCCTTGCGGAGGGCGTGGGCGAGGAGGTCGAGGAAGGAACGGTTGATGAGGCTCGACTCGGCGGGCCGCAGGGGACGCCGGGACAGCATCGCGGCCTGGCCGTAGAGTGCTTCGGCGCTGGTGCGGGCCAGTTCGGGCTCGGTGATGGTGACGGCGGTACGGACCAGCGGGTTGAGCTGGTTGAGGATGAGCTGGGCCCGCGGAGCCTCCTGGCGCAGGGCGCCGAGGATGTCGCCCCACACACCGCCCTCCTGCTCACGGGCGAGCTGGGAGCGGGTGCGCTCGTGCCGGGCCTCGCGGCTGTCGACGAGGAGGGCGGGGGCGGAGGCGGGCTGGAAGGCGCGCAGGGCGACATCGCAGTCGAAGACGGCGAGGGCGTCGCGGGCCTGGGCGAGGTAGGCCGCGGCGGCGAGTTCCGTCTCCCGGTCGACGGGGTCGAGGTGGGCGGTCAGGGTGGCCGGGTCGAGGTCGGCGACGCTCGCCTCGGGCCTGATCTCCGGCAGCCGGTGCACGAGTTCGCGGTCGTACGTGTAGCCGCCGTTGACGACGCCGAGCCCGGCCGCCGAGGCGATCGCGGCGACCTGCCGGAACTCTTCCACGCTGGACGTCACGAGCACCGTACGGTGGGTGCGCGCGAACTCGTCGAGGGTGGCGTGTCCGTCGGTGGTCTCGAACGGCAGCCAGGGCAGCAGCATCCGCAGGATCTCGTCGTCGTGCACCGCGAGCGACTTGACGGCCAGGTGGTGCACCTGGAGGAAGCGGGCGAGCAGGTCCGGGTCGCTGGCGGCGGCCCGGGCGATCCACTCCCGCAGCCGTTCGGCGAGCGCGTCGCGGACGGCGGCGAGGGTGTCGTCCTCGTACAGGGATTCGCGGGACGCCGTCGGGCGAAGGCTCTCGGCGTCGACGACACAGCGGACGAAGAACGCCCACTCGGGCAGGATCTCCTCGGCCTGTTCGGACAGCAGCATGCCCTTGACGTGCACGCGGTGGCCGTGGCGGCGCCCGGCCGGCACCGTCTCGGGCAGGACGCAGGCGATGCCCTTCAGACCCACGGCCGGCAGGTCCAGCTCGATCGTGTCCAGCGGCTTGAACCCGAGGGCGTCCTCGGCGTACGCGGCCAGCGCGCGCGAACGGGTTCCCGGCGTGGGGTAGGTGACCGCCCAGGGCGCGGGCTCGGGGTTGACCGGCGCGGGGGTGCCGCCCGTCCCGTCGGTGAAGCTCACCGGATGGCGCAGCAGCGAGCCGAAGTGCCGGGCAAGCGCCTGGACCTGAACGGGCCGGGTCCACTCGCCGGCGTCGGAGCGCGGCGTCAGGGTGACGGTGGTGCCGGGCCGGGGGCGGGCCGAAGCGGGCAGGGCACGGACGGTGTAGCTGCCGTCGCCGCGGCCCCGCCACTCGACGGCCGGAGCGTCTGGGGTGCGGGCCGACCGGCTCAGTACGTGGATCTCGTCCGCGACCAGGAAGCAGGACAGCAGACCGATACCGAACTGGCCGATGAAATCACCGCGTTGCTCGGCGATCTTCTCGGCGCGCTTGCTGCTCCGGCCGATCGTGGCGAGGAAGGTGTGGACGTCGGCCTCGGTCAGACCGACACCGTCGTCCTCGACGCGTACCACCGAGCCGTCGGCGTGCAGACGGATCCCGAAGGCGTCGGCCGGGGCGCCCGGTTCGAGGGCGTGCCGGGCGGTCAGTGCGTCCACCGCGTTCTGCAGGAGTTCACGCAGATAGACGCGAGGGCTGGAGTAGAGGTGGTGGGAGAGGAGGTCGACGAGGCCGCGCAGATCCACTTGGAAGGTGCGGTCGTCGCCGGCCGGGGTCGCGGCGGTGTCGGGCAGTGTCATCGGGCAGTCCGGAGGGGGAGTAGGAGGGGGAGGAAGAGGGGACGACGGGGCGGCGGAATCGGCGTGCGCCCGCCCGCGCCGGTGGTGGTGGCGGGACCGGCTCGCGCGCTCGGACGAGCCGGTGGTGGCCGGAGCCGTGTCTGCTCAGGCGGGTGGTGGTGGCCGGAGCGGTGTGTGCTCAGGCGCGGTGGTGGTGGTCGGACCGGTGTGCGCTCAGGCGGGCGCTTGTGGTGGTCGGACCGGTGTGTTCTCAGGCGCGGCGGTGATGGCGGGCGAACTGCTTCTCGGGCTCCGAGAAGTACGTCCAGGGCCAGCTCGTGTACGCGCCGTCGAGTGTCCGGAAGACACGGCGGACCGTGTGACGCTCACCGGCCAGCGACAGGGCCATGGCGAACATGTTGAAGTCCTGCTGCCAGCCCGGGTGCCACGCATAGGCGGGGTGGAGGATGCTGTGGTCGGCGGCGTTCCGCAACTCGGCCTGGATCGCAGGGGTTTCGAGGCAGTCCCCGCGCTCCGACTCGACCCAGTCCTCGATGTGCGCCATGGCGATCACACAGCCGAGCCGGTGCCCCTGCGGGGTGCGGCCGAGCGCTTCCCGGGCGAACGCCAGGGCCTCGCCGGGTTCGCCGCCCCAACGGGGCTGCAACTGCGACACCCACTCGACATGGGTCTCCAGATCCAGCGGGTCTCGGCGCAGAGCGGCGTCGAGACGGGCCTCCTTCACGCCGGCGGCCAGCGACATGCCCCGCGCGGAGGTGAGGAGGCGGCGCCACGGGGTGATCCACTCCGGCCGCAGCTCGGCGGCCTCCAGCAGATGCTCCTCGCCGATCAGCAGCCGCTCGCGGAAGACCCGCCACTGCTCCTGCGAGACGTTCACGGCGAGCGCGCTGGTGCGCGCCTCCCAGCCCCAGCTGATGTGGCGCGTCCCGGATATCACCAGCGCCGTCGCCCGGTGCTCCTTGTCCTCCTCGACGGCACGGCCGATCCAGTCCTGCACACCGTCCAGTTCGGCCAGCTCGGCCAGCACCTTGTGGTCGCGGCCCGGATCGAACGGGGCCAGCGCGGCCTTGACCGCCTCCCAGTCACCCGCGTCGGCCGCCTCCACCAGTGCGAGCACCCGTACGTCCCCGAGCGCGCGCAGCGTGTGCACCCCGTACTTGCCCCTGCGGGGCACCGGGAGCGCGTGCGGATCCGCCGCCGCCGTCTCCGCGTCCCTGCCGAACAGCTTGCCCCACATGCCGCACCCTCCCCTGGTCCTTCATGATCGTCCGGTGCAGCATAAACGGACCCACCGACACCGCTGCCACAGAGTTTTCACGGACCCGGATGGACGCCCGGGTCCGGATCCGACCCTGGTCGTCGGCGTCACCGTTCCCGAATGCGCCACCACCACCAGCGCCCGGCCGTCCACTCGCAGGCCCGGCCCGGATCCGGAACGGTGCGTCGTTCGAACTCCGCGTCGATCCGCTCCACCAGACGGCCCAGATCCGCCCGTGCTCCCGCGGGCAGATGCCGCAGAGCCACTTCCAGGTCGTCCCGGCCGTCCTCGATCTCGATGCCGGGACTCTCTCCGGGGCCGGTCAGATACCGCCCCGGCTGCTTGAACGCCCACGCGAACCGGTCGAGAGCGACAGCGACCGCGTCCGGGTACAGGTGACGGGCCTCAACGCGTCGCACAGCGGACCGGGTTCGAGCAGATACGCCCGGGATCCTGAGGACGGGTACGTGTTCGGGAGGCCGCCACCGCTCGTCGCGGAGGGCCTTGGGGCGCCTACGCGGCATCGCCCTTTCGGATCAGAACCATGCCGACATTCTGCCACTGCCCCCGACTCCGCGGGGTCGGGGGCAGTCCTCGTATTCTCAGATGCCTCGCTCGGCCGGGGCGACGGGTCAGCCGCGCCGGGACATCTCCTCCGCGTCGCCGTCCTCGGAACCCCGTCGGACGGGCGGCGCGGCCCGGTCCGGCTCGGGGTGTGCCTGGCGGACGCGCTGGTCGGCGATGGCCAGCAGCAGCGCGATCACGCTCATCCCGACGGCGGTGAGCAGTCCGAGCTGAATGGCCGTCACGGAGCGTCCGTGGCTGGCCTGATGGGCGAAGTACACGGCGCCGACGATGGCGATCCCGGCCGCCGAGCCGATGCGCTGCCCCGTCTGCAGCACCCCGCCGGCCGCGCCGGCCCGCTGCACGGGCACGCGGGTGAGGGTGAGCGTCGTGTTGGGGGAGACAGTGAGGCCCGAGCCGATGCCTCCGACGACCATGGGCAGGGCCGTGGCCCACCCGACGCTCTCCAGGGGCACCAACTGCACCGCCACGACCACTCCGAGCAGACCCACCACGACCAGGAGCAGGCCGAAGACGACCAGCTTGCGCCCGTGGCGCATCACCAGCCGGCCCCCGACGGCGGCACCGACGGCGGACGCGGCCGCGAAGGGCAGCACGGAGACGCCGGCCGCCAGCGCGCTGTATCCGGCCGTGTTCTGCAGGAAGAGGGAGTAGACGAAGAAGACGGTGGTGAAGCCCGCGAAGTAGGTCAGGCTGATCAGGGAGCCGAGCGTGAAGGAGCGCAGGGAGAAGAGGTCCAGGTCGACCAGCGGCGCCCGACCCCGCAGCTTCTGGCGCCGCTCCCACGCCCAGAACGCCATCAGCAGCAGCGCGCCCACCGGCAGCAGGGCCCACTTCAGCCGCCCGGTCCACTGCTGCTCCTGGACCAGCGGCAGCATCAGCGCGAGGACGGCCGTGCCGAGGAGCAGCACACCGAACGGGTCGAACTCCTCCCGCCTTCCGGTCGAGGCCGGGAACCGGGGCAGCAGCCGCAGGCCCGCGGCGAACGCGGCCACACCGATGGGCAGGTTGACGAAGAACACCCAGCGCCAGCCGTCGTCGGTGCCCACGGCGTCGATGAGCACACCGCCGACCAGCGGGCCGGCCGCCGTCGAGACCCCGATGACACTGCCCAGCATCCCGAACGCCTTGGCCCGCTCGGCGCCCTGGAACATCTGCTGGATCAGCCCCGAGGTCTGCGGTGCGACCATGCCCGCCGCCGCACCCTGGATGAGCCGGAACAGCACCAGCCAGGAGGCACTGGGAGCGAGGCCGCACGCCCACGAGGACAGCGTGAACAGGGCGAGCCCCACCAGGAAGGCCTGGCGCCGTCCCTTCATGTCGCCCAGCCGGCCCGCCGGGACGAGCACCAGCCCGAAGGTCAGGGCGTACCCGGAGACCACCCAGGACTGGGCGGCCTCCGAGGCGGCCAGCCCGTGCTCCATCGAGGGCAGCGCCACGTTCACGATCGAGGTGTCGAGCAGCGAGATGAAGCCCGCCGTCAGACAGACGGCGAGCGCCTTCCACCGCCGGTGGTCGGGGGCGGGCGGGGCTTGGACAGTGGTCATGGGGTCACGCTAAGCAGCCACCCCGCCCAACGCATGGAACGGGCCGTTCCGCGCGCGCGTCGTAGCCGAAAGGGCGCGTACGAGACCGTCGGCGGCCTCCGCACGGACCGCCGCGCCCGCACAGTCACCCCTCGTGCCAGTGCCGTACCGCCTTCCTGCGCCGGCGCCGCCTGCCCCGGGTTGTCCACCCCTGCCGGTCGCACCGGAAACATCGCCGCGCTTCCGGTGCCTCTCACCGCGGGCCGGGGGCGTCGGGCTCGGCCTACGGAACGTTCCAGGCGGCGATGAACGGCTGCTCGTCCTCGGTGGCGAGGAATCCGAGCGTGCCCGGATGCGGATGACCGAGCAGACGGGCGGCGGAGGCGTCGAGGCCGAGCCAGCGTACGGCGAGTACGCGCGCCAGATGACCGTGCGCGACGACGGCGACGTCCCCGTCGCACAGCAGCGGCCGGATCCGGTCCAGCACCGCGTCCGTACGCGCGGCCACCTGCTCGATCCGCTCGCCCGGATGGCCGGAGTCGCCGGGAACGACGCCGTCCCGCCACAGGTCCCAGCCCGGCCGCCGTTCCCGGATCTGCGCCGCCGTCAGGCCTTCGTAGCCGCCGTAGTCCCATTCGACCAGGTCCGGATCGGGCCTGACATCCGTCAGGCCCGCCAGTTCGGCGGTCCGGGTGGCACGGCTCAGCGGGCTGCTGAACACCGCGACCAGGGGGCGTCGGGCCACCCGCGGAGCGAGCGCTCTCGCCGTGGCCTCACCCGCCTCCGTCAGCTGGATGTCGGTGCGACCCGCGTGCCGGCCCGACAGGCTCCACTCGGTCTGACCGTGTCTCACCACTATCAGTTCGCCCATGGCCGCGCACGCTATCCGATCTTGAGGAAGCGGCCGTACGCTTCCGGCCAAGTGACGATCAGGTCAGGAACAGGGCCGCCCCGTCCCTTCTGCTCCGCCGGGCCCGCAGGCCCAGTACCGCGAGTGCCGCCGCCAGCCAGCACGCGCCGATCAGCGTCTCCCAGGCGGCCAGTGCGGCGGTGTGCGCGTCCGCCTCGCCCGCCAGTACCTCACGGATCGCCAGCAAGCCGTGGGTGAGGGGCAGGACCTGGCCGAACCCGGCGAGGGCGGGGCCGACGGCGTCCGACGGCACCTCGGGGCCGCAGACGATCAGCATCACCGTGAACGCCGCGTTGGACACGACATTGCGCAGGTCGACGGCCGTCAGTACCAGTGAACCGAGGAAGAGACCCAGGCAGTAGCTCGTCACCGCCACGAGGACGAGCAGGGCGGAGACCAGAGCCACCGATGCCACGCTCAGACTCAGTCCCGCCACCGGACCGAGGAGGAGGACGGCGCCCAGTCCGCAGGCCACCCCGTCCGGCAGCCAGAAGAGGCTCCGCCCGACCAGGACGAGCGCCGGGTTGCTGGGCGAGGCGACCAGCAGGGGAAGGGTGCCGTTCTGGAGCTCCCACGTGGTGGACGCGGTCGCGAACATGCCGTGCAGCGCGACGAGCGCCACCGCGTTGCCGACCAGGAGATAGCGGGCCTGCCCCGGCCCGAGCAGATCGCCGACGGTGGCGAAGAAGAGGACCTGGGCGAGCATCCGGACGAACCAGCCGAGCAGCCAGGTCTTCCAGGTGAACACCGTGCCGTAGTCGGCGGCGCCGGCGCGTGCCGCCCAGCCCAGCACTCGTGTGCGGCGGCCCGTCCGGAGGCCGTCGGCGGTCCGGCTCATCGCAGCCCCACCGTCCCGTTCTCGCGTACGAGCCGTACGACCCTGCCGAGAAGGAGCCGTCCGCCCGCCCCGGTGAGGAGCCCGAGCCCGAGGACGACGCCGGTGCGCCACCCGACGGAGGTGACCGCCGCCGGACCGAGCGCGTCGCGCAGCAGGTCGGAGCTCCAGGAGAGATAGATGAGGCGGCCGACGGGATGGGTCCACTCCGGCAGCCGGTCGAGCGGGGTGAACACCCCGCCGAGGAGCAGCACGGGATAGCTCAGGGAGTTCTGGAAGGTACGGGCCGTACGGGTCGCGACGAACAGCGCGGCCATCAGCGTGGCGGTTCCCGCGGTGGCGACGGCGGTGGCCAGGAGGGCCAGGACGAAGACGCCGGGATGCGGTACGCGGGGAACGGTGCCGAAGCCGAGGACCGCGACGGCGGCGACCTCCAGCACCGTCAGCAGGCTGATCGCGGTGCTCACCCAGACCCTGCTCAGGACCACCCGGGCGAAGTCGACCGGCGCGGCGATCTGGAGCTCCAGCGTGCCGAGCCAGCGGTCGTTGTCCACGACCTCCCCGGAGATCAGCATGGCCATGCTCCACACGCCCATCAACACGGGGGCGAGCAGACCGTTGGCGAGGAGGTCCGGACGCTCGTTGTGCCGGATCAGGAGCAGGAACACCGCGGCGAGCAGCGGCGTGCGCACCAGGTCGATGAGGTAGTCGCGGTGGGTGAGCACCAGGCGTCCTTGGAACCGGCCGGCCGCCGCGAGCAGGCTCACCGGTTCACCACACTGCGTGTCTCGTTGCGGTGCACGAGTCGCAGGTAGACCTCCTCCAGGCCGGGCAGTTCGGTGCGGACCTCGGTCACACCCCGCTCGACGACGAAGGCGAGCACGCGGCCCACGGCTTCCTTGTCCTCCACCGTGACGAGCGTGGTCCCGTCGTCGGAGGGCTCCGCGCCGAGGATGCCCGGGAGCGCGCGCACCTCGGCGACCAGGGGTTCCTCGGCGCGGATCCGGACACGCTCCTGGCGGGCGACGAGCCGGGCGAGCGTCCTCGGTGCCTCCGCGGCGACCACCCGTCCGTGGTTGATCATGGTGACGCGGTCGCAGAGCACTTCGGCCTCCGAAAGGTCGTGCGTGGCGAGCAGCACGGTCCGTCCCTCGCCGGCCAGCCGCCGGATGAGTTCGCGCAACTGCCGTGCGGCCAGCGGGTCCAGGCCGTTGGTCGGTTCGTCGAGGAGCAGGACGCGGGGGTCGCCGATGATGCCGCGCGCGAGGTGGAGCCGCTGGCGCATGCCCACGGAGAAGGTCTCGACCCGGTCGTCGGCGCGCTCGGCGAGCCCGAGTTCGTCGAGCAGCGCGTCGGTGCGGGCCGCACCGTTCCGGGTCGTCAGGCCGTACAAGGCGGCCCAGTAGCGCAGATTCTGACGTGCGGTCAGGCGTGGATAGAGGCCTCGTTCGCCGCCGAAGACGATTCCGAGCAGGGGTCGAATGCGACGGTGTTCGGTCGCCAGGTCGTACCCGAGCACCCGGCCGGTTCCCGAGGTCGGCAGCAGCACCGTGGAGAGGATCTTCATCAGGGTGCTCTTGCCCGCTCCGTTGGGCCCGAGGAGTCCGTGCACCTCACCCTGCTCCACGGTGACCGAGACGTCGTCGAGCGCGACGACGGCCGGGCCGCGTCGTGTGCGGTACTCCCGCCGCAACCCGCTCGTCTCGACGGCCGGTCCGCCGTCGCCCGGTCGGGCGTCGCCGCCTCCGCCGCTTCCGCTGTCCGTCATCACGCTCCCGTTCCCCTGGGGGTCGTCGGACTGGTGTCTGCCGGCCGGCACGGGAGGATCACGTGCCGGACCCCGCGGACGTCGAGCCGGGCTCCGTGGTCGCCCGGTCGGCACCGTGCTCATCGGAGGCCCGGCCACCGCCGGGCCGCACGACGACCGGGTCGGTGCCGGGCCCTCCGGCGGCCTGCCCGCCGCCCGCCGCCTCGTCGAGCCATTCCCGCCGGGCGGCACCGGACACCAGCAGGAACGAGCCCAGCGGGGTCCGGGCGACGAGATGACGCCCGACGTCGTCGAGACGCAGCCGTTCGGCCGGCTTGCCGTCCACGGGTACGCCGAACAGCGGGAGTCCCGCTCCGAGCAACCGCCGGGCGCCGATGCCGCGGTGGGCGAGGTCCGAGGCCAGTTCGGCGAGGCGGCCGCCCTCGCCCTCGATGCCCGCCTGCGCGATGAGCGCGGGCGCCCGGACGGGGCTGCTCCAGCGTGCCGCGGCGCGGACCGCCCGCAGCAGCCGGGCGCGTACCGCGGCCGTCCGGGTGTGCGGCAGCGTCACGGAGAGGCGCCAGCCCATCCGGGCCATGGCGCGCAGGGCCTCCCGCCATTCCGGCCACAACCCGGTCCTGGCCAGGTCGGTGCGCAACTGCCGTACGCCCGTGTCGTCGAGGTGCTGGAGCAGCAGCGCCAGGTCGAGCAGGTCACGGCTGCGGAAGGGGCGCTCCCAGCGTTCCGCCACCAGGGCGACCGCGCAGAGGGCCAGCGGGGAGCGGGAGGGGCGGCTGAGCTGCCAGGCCGGGGCACGCACCTCGGTCACGATCTCCGCGGTGAACAGGCCGACGGCGTAGGGGTCGGGGGAGGGCTCGGGTGCCGGGCTGCGGAACTCGGCTCCCAGGTGCAGGGGCACGGAGTCGCCGGTCCGGGCGGGACTCACCGTGAAGGCCGCCAACTCCCAGCCCGTAGCGGCCAGTTCATGGGCGCAGCTCCACAGATCCTCGTGCCCGGGGCAGACGACGTCGAGGTCTCCGGCCGCGCGGAGGACCCCCGGCGGATAGAGGCTCGCGATCGTCATGCCCTTGAGGAGGGAGGCGCCGGGCGCCGCCGTCCGCAGCCTGGACCAGACGGCGCGGTAGTGGTCGACGCGTTCCCGGTGCAGGCGCAGTTCGGTCGTCTCCGCCTCGGTGAGGGCTTCACCCTCCTCGGCCCACAGGCTCAGCAGGGTCGCGGCGAGTTTGTGGCGTCCGTCGCGGGCGGTGCGCAACACGGCCTCGCGCGACGCCGTCGGCCCGTTGTCGAGCAGGGCGAGGACGGTCGCCGCCGACACCTCCACGTCCCTCGCCGTTCCGGTCGGTGCGTCAGTCAACGCCGGCTCCGCCCCGGTGCGTGAAGGTGGACGGGACCCCGGGACCGGGGGACTCCGCGGTGGCCGAGGAGGAATGCGATCAGGACCGCTGGAGGGCGAGCAGGCCCGGATCCGGATCCCGATCGCATTCGAGGGACGACTACTTGCCCGGCTTCGGGCGGACCTTGACCTGCTTGAAGGCGACACTCATGGGACCCTCCTTGATGTGGTCGGTCATGGAAAGTAGCCTCAGCGTATTGCCCTCGAATGGTGCATGACAATGATGCAACTTGCTTTGCATACAGCGGACTTGGCGTGCCGCGGGGTGCCGTCCCGGGCCCGGCGGACAAGCGGAATGCCGGAGGAGCATGACGGTCCACGCGTGGTTGAGGGCTCCCCTGACGCATGATCCGGTAAGGCGCCTCACCTATCCCGATGACGTCTATTTCCGGGAAATGGCGGCTTTACTGGACGGCTGGGAGACGGAAAGGGCGCACCGCGCACTGCTGCGGTCGACTTTCGTGATGTTCAAGCCGGACGCCGTCGTCGGCCGGCGGGTCGAGCCCGCGCTGGCCTTCCTGGAAGGGCACGGCTTCGAACCCCTCGGCGCCCTGACCGTGCGGGTCGACGCGCGGGTGTGCCGGGAGCTGTGGCGCTACCAGATCAACGCGGCGCCCCTGGCGGTCATCCGGGCCGTGGACATGATCCTCGAGTCGGGACCGCCCTGCCTCTTCGTCGCGCTCCGCGACACCCGGGGTCCCGAGCGCACCGGGACGACCGCGGCGGAACGGCTCGCCGAGCTGAAGGGGTCGTCCAAGAACCGCTCGGTGGACGGCGGTTCGCTGCGCGGGGCGCTCGGATGCGAGCTGATGTGCCTCAACTTCCTGCACGCCCCCGACGATCCAGCCGACCTGATCCGTGAGGCGGGCGTCCTGCTGCCCCGGCGGCGGGAACGGGCGCTCACCCTGCTCGCCGCGGACGTGTCGCCGAGCGGAGCGGCCGAACCGGTGGCACTGGCGGGAGAGTTGTACGCCGCTCACCCGGCCCACTCTCTCACCCGGACCGTGCCGTCGGACACTTCCTCCTGGCCCGAGTCCTCAGATGGCACCTCGCGCCGTCCGGCCGCCACGGAATCGCTGCTCGCGCGGGTGGAACGGCTCGCGGCGGACACGGACGGGCTGCCGCTGTGGGACCGCATCGTGATCGCCGCGGAGCTGGTGGAGGGCCTGCCCTCCGAAGGGCGACCACTGATCGGACCGCCACCCGGCACACGCCTCGGCCACCCCCGCACGACCCGCCCCACCGTACCGCCGGCCACCGCGGCGGCGGACCGTTGAACACCCGCCCAGGTGCCGGCCCGGCCCTCCCCCTGGGACGCACGACCCCAGAACGACCGAGAACCCCGAGCCACCAGGAGGAACGCCCCCGATGACCGACGCCGACGTCGAACTGCACGGTCCCGCGCACTGGGAGGGACCGGTACGCCGGTACGGGCCGGCCGCCCGTGTCGCCGTGCTCTCCGATGTGCACGCCAACATCCCCGCCTTCGACGCGGTGCTCGCCGAACCGGACGTCGCCACCGCCGACTTCGTCGTCCTGTGCGGCGACCTGACCTGGGGACCGCAGCCGCAGGAGACGTACGAACGGATCGTCGCGCTGGGTGAACGCGCGCTGTGCCTGCGGGGCAACGCCGACCGGTACGCCGCACAGATCGGCACGGCCGCGCGGACCGCCGACACCCCGCGTCAGTCGTGGATCGCCGCGCAGCACTCGCCCGAGGCCATCGCCTTCCTCGACCGGCTCCCCTTCGGGGTCGTCGTCGAGATCGACGGACTCGGACCCGTGCACTTCTGCCATGGTTCGCCGCGCAGCGACCACGAACTGGTCACACCGGGGACTCCGCCGGAGCGGTTCGCCGAGCTGTCGGCCGCCATCGACGCGCGCGTCCTGGTCACCGGACACTCCCACCTCCAGTTCGACCGCGCGGTGGCGGGCCTGCGCAGCGTCAACCCGGGCAGCGTCGGCCTGCCGTACCACACGGGTGAACCGGGCACCGCGTACTGGGCGTTGCTGGGCCCGGACGTCGGCCTCAGGACCACGCGCTACGACGTCGAGGACGCAGTGGCGCGCGCCCGTCGCGTCGCCGACCCGGACGCTGACCGCTACGCGGACACTTTGTCGAACGCGCCCGATCCCGAAAAGATCGTGGAGGAAGCGGAAAGGCTGATCTTCGTGAATTGATCAGAACGCCGTGATCACCCTTTTGGGGACCGTTACCGCACCGTCGACGGAATTCTTCGTTCCGTCGAATGCGAGTAACAAAAGGCGCGCCGACGATTGATCTCCGGCATGGCGTTGACATGCGAGCGCGCTGTGTGCTGACCTGTCCATGCAAATTGGCAAGTTGTTTGGCGCGTTTCTCTGGCACCGTTCCCGGCAGGAGGAATCCATGCAAACAGCTCCACTTCCCACCGCGAAAGCCCCCACCGAGGCGGCGCGGACGTCGACCCCGGCGCCCGTCATGCTGCTGCCCCGCCTGGTCGAGCGCATGATCACGGACCGGCAGGCCGCGCACATCGTCAAGTTCCGCACCACCTGCACCGACTGCGTGCCGAACTTCTGAGCACGGCGTCGCGCGTCGGCGGACAGTCGACAGCGTCCGCCGACCTGCGCGTGATCACCGAAGTCGTCGCGGGCACCCTGCGCGCCGCTCCTCGGGGACTGTGCGTCCTGGCGGTCGACGGCCTGTCGCTCGAAGTGGCCGAGTCCGCGTTCGGCCACGCGTACATCCGGCCACTGCGCTCCACCTTCCCGAGCACGTCGACGACAGCCTGGCTCACCGCGGTCACCGGCACCGATCCCGGCGTCCACGGCGCCGTCGGCATGGTCTACCGCGCCCCCGGAGCCGACCGGGTCACCCACCTCGTCACCGGGGACACCCACGCCTTCGGAGACCGCCGCGCACCCGGCGACGCGCTGCTGCACGCGAGGCCGACCCTCTTCGACCACGCGGTCGCCTCGGGCCGCCCCGCGCTCGCGATCGGCGCCGAACTGGAGCGGCTGACCGGCCCGTGGGTGGACGCCCTGCTGCACGGCGCCCGGATCGTGCCGTCACCGGCCGCCACCGGGCCCCTCGCCGTCGACCCGGTGAGCGTGGCCGAGCGGACCGTGCGCGAGGTCGGGGCCGTCCTTCTGCGCGCCTACGACGCCCCGCCCCTGGTGTGGGCCTACGTGAACCTCGACGACCACATCCACCGCTGCGGCTACGACGCCCGGCTGCGCGAGGCACTGCTGCTGCTCGACACGGCCGCCGCCCGCTGGGCCGACGCCGGCTGGAGCGTCCTCGCCCACGCCGACCACGGCCAGGTGGAGGTGACCCCCGACCCGGCCCTCGCCGCAGCGTGGGCGCGCCTCGACGCCCCCGCCCACTGCCGCATGCCCGGCGGCGGCGCCGGCCGCGTCCGCTGGCTCCACCCGCACCCCGGACACGAGGAGACGGTGGCCGACGCACTGCGCGACACGCTCGGGGACCACGCCCTCGTCCTCACCCCGGACGAGCTCCACGCACGGGGACTGCTGCCCGCGACACCCGTCGTCCGCGCCCGCATCGGCGAAGTGGTCGCGCTGGCCACCTCCCCGCACTTTCCCGTCCCCGACCCCACGGTGACCTGGGAACACGGATCCGTCTCCGACGGCGAGACGCTCGTACCCCTGGCCGCCTGGAACCCCGCACCACAACCCGCCCTGCACTGACCTCCCCGGAACCACACGACACGATAGGAGAACCCGTGAGCACGGTCGTGTTCCGCAACAAGACCGGTGGTTCGGAGACCCTGCACGCGACACCGGGACAGCCTCTCCTGGACGTGCTGCGCCTCCACGGAATCCCGGCGAACGCCGTGCTCGCCCATCGCGACGGGGAGGTGATCCCGGAGACCACCGCCGTCGTCGGCGCCGACGACATCATCGAAGTGCGCCAGGTGCGCCACTACGACCTCGACGTGCTGCGCCGGCCCAAGGAGCACGTCTACGCCGCGCCCGACCCCGTCTACACCAAGTCCGTCCTCTTCGACCACGGCGGCACCCTGGAGCGGCGCACCGAGCAGTTCACCGCCGAGACCTTCGTGACGTACGTGGAGGAGACGTTCGTCCAGAGCATCGCCGCCGGCGCCACCATGAGGGCGGGGGACCGGGTCGTCATCGGGCTCTCCGGCGGCCGGGACAGCGTCGCCTACCTCAAGCTCCTCGAACGCACCCGCGGCCGGTGGCCCGAGGTCGACATGACCGCGGTGACCATCACCGGCCTGCCCGACTGGGACGAACCCGCCACCTTCCAGACCGCGCTCGACGCCTGCGCGGGCCTCGGAGTGGACCACGTCGTCGTCACCGCCGACGACGTGGCCGAGGTGTTCAAACTGCGCGAGCCGTTCGTGGACGTCATGAACAAGGTCGTGGCGGGCGAGCACCGCAACATGAACATGGTCATCGGCCACCAGGTGCTGCGCCGCATGCTGGAACAGGAAGCCGAACGCCGGGGTGCTCCGGTCGTCGCGTTCGGCTTCAACGCCGACGACCTGGTGGCCAGCATGGTCACCTGGTTCACCACCGGCTACCGGATGGGCGGCATCCCGGTCCGTGAACTCGGCTCCCTGCGGTACGTGTTCCCGCTCTACCGCATCACCAAGAAGGAACTCACCCTTTACCTGGAGCTCGTCGCGCCCGGTCTCAACCGGCAGGGAGCACCGGGCCGGTTCACCACGGGTTCCGACGAACGCTCCCTCGCCTACGCCGTGGCCGACCACCTCTACGACCTGTGGCCCGGCATCGACTACTACCTTTTCAACGCCTTCGAGAACGTCCAGCGCACCCTCCTTCCCCTCGTCGACGACCTGTGCCGGGTATGCGAGGGCCGGTATGTGCTCCAAGAGGGTGTGGCCAACCCCGCGGGCCTGTGCGACGTGTGCGGATTCCTGCACCGGCAGGAGGCGTTGCGGGCGGACGCGGTATGAGCGATGCCCGCGGGCAGGACGGGCCACCCTGGTATCTGACCTTTTTCGGGGAGGACTTCTGGGCCGTCGCCGACCACGAGTACACACCCGAACGCACCGCCGCCGAGACCGGCTACCTCGCCGCCGTCCTCGACACCTCGGCCCCCGGGCGCCGCGTCCTGGACCTGGGCTGCGGCACCGGCCGCCACGCCGTCGCACTCGCCGCGCGGGGCTTCGGCGTCACCGGAGCAGACGCCGGGGAATGGGCGCTCGGACGTGCCGAGGCCGCGGCGGACGCGGAGGGCGTCGGGGTCGACTGGCTGCGCATCGACCTGCTGCGCGAACTGCCGTGGCCCATGGCCGAGTTCGACGCCGTTGTCTGCGTCCAGTCGTTCGGGTGGGGGAGTGACGCCCAACAGCTGAGGCTGCTCCAGGAGGTCCGCCGGGTGCTCGTCCCGGGCGGACTGCTCGTCCTCGACCACTCCAACGTGCTGGCCATCGCCGGACAGTACGTGCCGGAGGCCACGTTCGAGACCGACGGGCTGCGCGCCGACTTCCGTCGTACCTACCGTGCCACCTCCGGCCGCAGCGCCGGCGAGATCGAGGTGCGGCGGTGTGGCGCGGAGCCGGTGGTCATCCACGACGACGTCCGGATGTACCAGCCCGCCGAGGTGCGGGACCTGCTGATCCGCGCCGGATTCACCGTCGAGCGCGTCGACGCGGACTTCGCCCTCGGCCGTGAGCCCGTCGCGACATCGCGCTATGTCCAGTTCGTCGCCAGGAGCCGGGCGGACACCCCGGCGGCCATCACCGCGTGGGACGGGACGCGCGGGACCCGGCACGCGGCGCAGGCCCCTTCCGGCCCCTCTCCGCTGGACGAGCCCGCCCCCTCCTTGCTGGATCTGCGCTGGTCGCCGGACGAGTTCGAGTTCGTACGGCCGTGGGTCGACGCCGCCTTCCACGGCGCGTACGACGCCGGTGGCCTCGCCGAACTCTCGCGCGCCTACCCCCTGTCGGACCCCTACGCGGCGCACCTGGCCGCACCCGTGCTGTCCGAGCACTTCGGGCTGGACCTCGGGCCCGACATGGTGACGGCAGGGGCGGGCGCCACCGGACTGCTGCACGCGTGCGCGGCGTCGGCCGTGCCCGGACCGGTGCTGCGTCTGGCCGACGGCCACCCGGACCTGCCCCGCTGGGCCGCCCGCCTCGGGGCCGAGACGATCAGCACCCGGTTCGAGGACCTTGCCACCGATCTCGACCGGCACACTCCCTCGGTGCTCGTGCTGGACCGGCCCACGATCACCGGAGACCTCTTCGGTAGGGAGCGGCTGGAGGAGATCGCCGAGGCCGCCCGTGCGTGCGGCACGACCGTCGTCCTCGACGAGGCGTACGCCGTCTACGCCGGGCCCGGCGCGAGCTGTGTCCCGGCGGTCGCCGACCACCCGAACCTGGTCGTGCTGCGCAGCATGTCGAAGGGGTACTGCTGCGGCGGGCTCCGCGTCGGGTTCGCCGTTGCCGCACCCGAGTTGACGCGGCGGCTGCGCGAGACGACGCCGCCTCTCGGAGCCGGCGGCGCGGGTCTGGCCGTCGCTCTGCGTCTCCTCAGGCAGGGCGATGTCTTCGAGGCGCTGCGGACCAGGATCGCCGAGGTGAAACCGCTCGTGGCGAGGACGCTGCGGCGGGCCGGACTGAAGGTCACCGACGGGGCCGGCTGTCTGCCGTGGGTGACGGTCGACGGGGAGCGCGGGGCCGCGAGTGGGGTGTGGGAGAAGCGCGGGGTGCGGGTGAAGGAGATCGCTGTCCTGGAGACCGTTCACAGCGTGCGGGGTGCCCATGGCACGGTGTTCGGAGGGAGGCCGGGGGAGGATCCCGGTCACCGTGGCTCCGGCCGCCTGTATCCCGGTCGTGACGGCTCTGGTCGTCAGGAGCTCGATGGCGATGGCTCCGACCGACAGGGGCTCGGACCCGACGGTTCCGGTCGCCGTGACGGTCCCCTGTACAAGGTCGCCGTACCCCTCTCCGAAGCCCGACTGGCCGCCTTCCTCGACGCGTTCGCCGATGTCCGATAGCCTCGCCGGCCTCGTCGCCGGGATCCATGACGGCATCGACGCCGACGAGGCGATGTGCTGGGTCGCCCGCCTCACCGAGTGGGACCGCTACCAGGGATCGGCGGGCATCGCCGCGGCGGCCGACTTCGTGGCGGGCGAGGCCGAGCGCGCCGGGCTGACCGGGGTGGAGGTCCTCAACTTCCCCGCGGACGGCCGCACCGCATGGTGGACGTTCACCGCGCCCTCCTCCTGGACCCCGCACACCGCGCACCTGTCGGTCCCCGGCCGGCCCGGACTGGTCGACTATCCCGCCCAGCCGTACGCCCTCGCCGCCCACTCGGCCGCCGCGCACACCGAAGCTCCCCTCGTGCGCGCGCAGGACGACGGATGGCCGCCGGGCGCGGTGGTCCTGGTCCCGTCGGCCGCGCGACTCGACGCGAAGCTCCATGCCCGGATGCGCCACGAACGGGCGAGCGGCTTCTGCGTGACGACCGGTTCCGGCCGGCAGGGCGGAGCGGGCCGCGTCGAACTGCCCGGCGACAGCGCCCTGTTCGGGTTCAGTGTGCTCCCGGACCAGATGGACGCACTGCTGCGCGCCCACAGCCGGGGCGAACGTGCCCGCGTGGCCGTCGACGTCGACACCACCCCCGCCCGGATGCCGGTGGTCGTCGCCCGGACCCCGGGGCGAGGCGCCGCCCCGTCGCCGCTGTCGCCCGACGCCTGCCTGATCACCGCCCACCTGTGCCACCCCGCCCCCGGCGCCAACGACAACGCCTCCGGAGTCGCGGCCGCCCTCGCGGCCGGCCGGGTCCTCGCCGCCCGATCGCTGCGCCGCCCCGTCCGGTTCCTCTGGGCACCCGAGTTCGTGGGACTCGCCGCCTACGTCCACCGGCTCGTGGAGGAGGGCGGAGGACCGCTGCCCATGATGGCCGTCGACCTGGACATGGTGGGCCAGGACCAACGGCGCTGCGGAGGACCGCTGATCGTCGAGCACAGCCCGGAGTACCTTCCGCACTTCGCCAACGCCCTCGTCGAGGCCTGCGTCCGTGCCCTGCCGGCCGCCGCCCGCTCCTACAGCGGAGCCGTCGGCTGCGACGTATGGGCCTGGCGTACGACCCCGTTCGTCGGCGCCTCCGACCACGCGGTCCTCGCCGACCGGGCGATCGGCTGCCCCTCCGTCCAACTGGGCCACTGGCCCGACCGGTTCAACCACTCGGGCGCCGACACGTTCGACAAGGTCGACCCGCAGGAACTGCGCAGGTCCGCCGCGATCGCCGCGTCCGCGGCCGCCGTCGTCGCGACGGCCGGTGCCCGGGAGGCCGACCGGCTCGCCCACCTCCTGACCCGCTGGACGGCACACCGGATGACCGCCTGTCTCCCTCCCGACGACGACCCGCTCGCCGCGACCCTGCTGACCCGTCGACGGCGCTACGGACGCGACGCCTTGGGCACCTTGCGGCCACTGGGCGCCGACCCGGGCGTTCTCGGCCGGCAGGCGGCCCTCCTCGACGGTCTGCACCACACCCTCGCCGCGGCCTGGGACGACGTACCCGTGAAGCACCACGAGGGGCCGCCTCTGCGCCGGGCATGGCCGGGCCCCTTCAACCTCCGCGCCCTGACGGGAGCCGTGGACGGGACCGACCGGCAGTGGTTCACACGCCGTCTCGCCGAGGACCGGGGCCGGTTCTACGCCTCGGCGATGGCGCTGGCACAGAGCGTCGACGGAGTGTCAGCAGCGGCGGACGTGGTCCGAACCGCCCAGCTCGACGCGGGAATCCGCTGGGAGCCGGGCTTCGGCGAACGGTTCCTGGCCGCGATGGCCGGAGCAGGCTGGGTGAAGGAAGGAGACCGGGTAGGGGATCGGGCAGAGGGAAGGGGAAGGAAAGAGACTTGAGCACACTGCACACCACCGTGACCGTCACCGACTCCATCGACGAGGTCGACACCGCCCAGTGGGAACAGGTCGCCGTGGCGGACACCGCGCCCGTGCACTACACCCCCGCGTACCTACGGGCCTATCAGACAAGCCCGTTGAGTCCGTTCCTCGCGGCCCGCTACCTGACGGTCGCCGAAGCCGGCCGCACCCTCGCCGTGCTGCCGTGCTACCTCCAGAAGCAGGGCGACCCGTACGGCTTCCTGCGTGCCGTCGGCATCGAGGACGCCGACGGTCCGGCGCTCCTCGGGCACAACTGGTACTGCTACGACACCCGCGTGCCCGTACGGGCGACCGGTCCCACGCAACGGGCGCGCGTTCTGGGCGCCGTGCTGGACGGTCTGCGTGAACTGGCCGCCGCCGACGGCGCCTCGACCGCGGGACTCGTCAGCGTCCCCGAGGGCGACCCGGTCCTCGACGTCGCCCGGGACAGGGGATGGCGGGTCGCGCCGATCGTCACCCGGTTCCAACTCCCGCTGCACAGTGCGGCGGGCGACGCCTTCGACTCGTACGACTCCTATCTCGCGAGCCTCGGAGCCCGCACCCGGCGCACGATCCGCCAGTACCTGCGACGCGCTGCGGACGCGGGCGTCACCACCGCCGTCGAGGCACCCCGCCCCGGCTTCCTGCGCACGGTCGGCGACCTCACCCGCCGCACGGCGGCCAAGTACGACAGCGCCGGCATGTATCCCGAAAGCGCCTTCACCGACTTCGTGATGGCCTTGGGCGACAACGCCCGTGTCGTCCGCGTCGACCGGGGCGGGCAGACGCTGGCCGCCGCGGTCGTCCTCCTCGACGAGGAGCGCCTGCACATGTGGGCGGGCGGCACCAGCCACGCCACCCTAGACGGCTTCAGCCCGAACTACCTGCTGTGGGCCACGGAGATCCGTACGGCCATCGAGTGGCGCAAGCGCTGGGTCGAGGGCGGCCGCAGCAACGAGCCCATGAAGACCCGCCACGGCATGAAGCCACTGCGCCTGTACGCCTGCGTCGCCCCGTCCGGGGCCCTGCTCTCCTGAGAGCAGGCTCGGATCAGGGTGCGCGCCAGACGTTGGCGAAGGCCGCGTTCTCGATGGCCCGTCGCTGGCGTACGGCCTCCAACTCCATCACCGCGTCGTGGACGGCGGCCACGACGATCGTCACGGACTCGTCATCGAGACCGCTCTCGTTGTCGGACCCGTCGCCGGACGCTTCGTCGTCGGTGCCCAGGGCCGCGACGAGCGCGGTCAGGATCGGTTCCTTGTCCGCCCAGCGCTCGGCCGCACGGTCGCGCGCGGGCGTATCGACCGGTTCCAGGGTCTTCGAGCCGAAGGACAACCGGCCGCTCCGATGCGGCTTCAGCTCACCGCTCTCCTCCAGGGCGGCCTGGTACGCGGCCGAGAGGTCCCGGCCCCGGCGCCACAGCCAGTCCTCGATCCGCTCGTGGGGCGCCTGCCGGGTGAGACCGGCCGCGGCCTCGCCCAGGAACCGGTCACCCGGCGGCAGTCCACCCGGCAGGATCTGATCGCCGTCCACGGCGACCGCTCCCGCACCGATGAGGTCGATCAGCTCGGCTCCCGCGAGCGCGAGGGACAGGTCACCCTGCCCCACGGGTTGCTCCAGGTCCAGGGCGATGATGAACAGATCGTGTGCCGTGGTCATGAGCGGCTCCCCTCGGACCTGGCGCATGCGGCCGTCCGGTCGTTCGGTCGGGATCGGCGGGCGGGTGCCGCAGGACTACGTGGTGTGCAGGGGTTCCCTGAAGGACTTGCGGAACACCGGACCGGCGAAGGGAATGATCGAGGACTTCATCTTCGATGCGAACGAATGGGGGTGCCGTTCCAGCCTGACGTCGACGCGGGTGCCGCTGTCCGTGGGAGTCATCTGGAACTGCCAGCCCCCCGAACCGAAGGGCACCGAGTCCCGAGTGGTGACGGTGACCTTGTTCGCCGCGGGGTCCCATTCGTAGCGTGCGCGCTCCCACGACTTGTCGTTCCCCTCGGTCACCTCCGCCCAGGTGTCGCCCCGCTCGTGGACCTGGAAGTGCTCGGCATCGATGGACGGCCACTCCTCGACGCGGGAGGGGCTGAAGTTCGTCAGCACGCCCATCACCTCCCCCGGGCTCATCGACGAGTTCACGTGGAAGTGGAGGGACGGCATGACCTACTCCCTGGTTCGAGATGCCTCGCGGGTGTTCGGCTCCGCTGCGCCGACGCTGGTTCGGGCACCCGGCCCCGCCGAGGCCTCGTAAGACCTGCTGGACAGGCTCACCGGCCGGAGCGCTCACCTTTCAGGATGCACCTGCGCCCAGCGCGGCGCACCAGCAACCCGGTCGGGACCGCGGATCCGGCGTCGGTACCGGACAGCCACCGATCCGGCACCGCACCGGCGGTCACAGGACGTCGACCCCATCGGCTCTGCGTCGATCGAAGATGAGCCGCACCGCCGCGGAACCCTCCCCGACCGCGGCGGCGACCCGCTTAACGCTTCCGCTGCGCGCGTCGCCGACGCAGAACACGCCGGGCACGCTGGTTTCGAAGGGCAGCGGCATGCGGCGGCCCGCCGGGACGGCGACGTCCTGTCCGGTCAGCAGGAAGCCGTCGGGATCCATCGTCGGCCGCTCGTCGAGCCAATCCGTGCAGGGCGTGACACCGATGAACACGAAGACGGCGCCGACCGTCAGGGCGGAGCGGCGTCCGCCGGTCCGGTCCACCACGTCGAGTCCTGTCACCTCGGAATCGGCGGAAATGCCGACCACCTCGGTCCGTACCCGTACATGGATCCTCGGCTCGGCGTCGATCGCGTCGATCAGGTACCGGGACATCGAATGACCGAGGTCGTCCCCGCGGACCACGAGGTACACCGGATCGGACGTCCGGGCCAGGAACAGTGCCGCCTGACCTGCGGAATTCGCGCCGCCGATCACGGCCACCGGCCGCCCGCGCGTGTACGTGGCCTCGACGACCGTGGCGGCGTAGTAGATGCCGTTGCTCTCCCAGGCCTCGATGCCGGGCACGGCCAGGCGCCGGTGGTTGGCACCGGTGGCGATGATGACGTCACGGGCGCTGAAAGCCCGGCCGTCGTCGCAGGTGACGGTGTGTACACCGTCCGCGCTCGCGAAGGCCGCCGCGCGGGCGTTCCGACGAAGCCGCACGCCGAACTTCGCGGCCTGGATCGCCCCTCGGGCCGCCAATTCGGCACCGGACAGACCGGCCGGGAATCCCAGGTAGTTCTCGATTCTCGATGACGTGGCGGCTTGGCCGCCGAAGGCGTCGGCGTCGATGAGGGCCGTCGTCAGCCCCTCGGACGCGCCGTACACAGCGGCGGCCAGACCGCCCGGGCCGCCACCGACGACGAGCAGGTCGCACACCTCTTGATCGTCGACCGGATGCGGTGACTCCCCGAACTCCGCGGCGATGTCGGCCGGCTGTGGATTGCGCATCAACGGCCGTCCGGGGACGAGGAGGACGGGAAGGTCGGTCAGGGACACCTTGAGCCGTCGCAGCAGTGCCTCGGCCTCCGGCCGGTCCTCGAGGTCCAGCCACTCCACGGCCGTCCTGCTGAGCGAGAACGAATGCAACAGGACGCGGCACCGTTCGTCGTAGCGGGAACCGATGAGTGTGATTCCCGCACCCCTTCTCAGCAGGTTCGCCCGTCGCGCGAGGAACGTCCGAAGGATGACTTCGCTCAGGTCACTGTCCTGCGCGACGATCGTTTCGATGTGCCGCAGCGGCACCCGCAGCAATCGGCCCGTTGTCCTCATGACGCCGGCGAAACGGGAGCGCTCGCCGGTCAGCATTCCTATCTCGCCCAGAAACTCCGCACGGCCGTATGCCGCGACGAGGCGCTCTTCCGGCTCGCCGAGCCGATCGACGATCTCCGCGGCCCCCTCCAGAACGACGAAGAAGTCGTAGGACGCGTCCCCCGCCGAAAAGAGAACCTCGCCGGCGGGTGCCGGACGTTCCGAACCGATGGCCGCCAGCTTCTTCAACTGCTCCGAGGACAGCCGCGACACCGGGGCCCACTGCTCATGCCCCCGCGCCGTGTCGTCCATGGGGGGCCTCCTCACGCCCGCGTTTCGCGGACGCCGGTCACAACGGCAGTTCGGTCCCGGCCTGCTCACTCACCATGTACCGGGCGTACCAGTCCGGCCACTTCGGGTCCTCCGCGCCGATGCGTGCCTCGTGCTCCCCGTGCGCGGCCGCGGCACGTTGCAGCGCACGCGACAGATCATCCACGGAGGCGAACGTCGTCGTCGCGGGGTCGACGCGTCCCGGGAGCCGGTTGGTGATCTCCTGGAGGAACCAGGCGTTGCCGTCCGGGTCGCTGAAGGACAGGAACGAGCCGTAGCTCGTGCGCTTGGGATCGGGTCCCGGCACGCGGGCGTCCGTTCCGGCGTGGTGGAAGACGCCACCGGCGTCGTGGAACACCTCGCTCGGCTCGGCGCCGAGCCGCTTCAGCTCGTCGTACGCGGCGTTGATGTCGTCCACGATCAGATGCAGGCCCTGAGCCGAGCCCGGTGCCTGGGACGTGACCGAGGTCCCGAAGATGACCGACGCCGGCGAGCCCGGCGGTGTCATCTGCACCACCCGGAAGGTGTCGTCCGGGGCGACGTCCGCGTCCAGTCTCCAGCCCAGGCCTGTGTAGAAATTCTTGGCCCGGTCGACGTCGGACACCGGCACCACCACGACTTCGAGTTTCATGTCCATGACTGACACTCCCTGTGCTCGTACGAGATGCCCCCTGACGAGACTTGCACGGCCTGACGCGGGCCGCGCCCGGAAGATCCGGTGGACGGCGGCCCGGTCCACGCGGGACCGGCTGTCGGAGGGGGCCGCGGGACGCAGGGGCATCGGCCGGCAGGCCGCCTACGGTCTCCGGCCGACGCCACCGAGTCGGGTGAGCAGCCAGAAGGCGATCGCGGTGCCGGTGCCGTACGCGATGTGCGCGCCGAGATCCAAGCCCACCACCTTGGCGTCGTACTTCCAGATCGGCTTGTAGAGTCCCGCGATCGGCAGGGCGACGTAGTCACCGGCGAACACTGCGGCACCGAAGGGCACGCCGTACAGGGGGGAAGGTCTGGGCAGTGATCCGGCCAGGATGCCGTAGGCGGCGCCTGCCGCTGATCCGTAGGCCCAGTGAGCGATGGTGCTCGTCAGCCAGGCGGAACCGTCGGGAAGCCGGCGCTGAGTGAAGCCTTCGACCACCCGCTTCGCCACCTGTCCCGGATCCGGAGCCTTCTCCCAGCTCTCGACCGGTGCGAATTCCCAGGCGAGCGGGCTGTCCGTCCCGCCTTCGCGACGGTACTTCAGGTAGTGGACGGCATCCAGGCACACCGTTCCCACCGCCCCGGCCAGCAGGCCGGCCGTCACCGCGTCGAGGGGAGTCAGCACATTCCTTGGGGAGCGCATGAAGCAGTCTCCTCATCGGTCGGGGCCAGGAAGGAGGGTCGGTGTCCTGGAGCGCCAGGACGGCCGTCGGGAGGCATTGAGCCCGAGATCGAGTATCCGGCGACCGGGGCGTGCGCGCACGGGGAGCACGCCCGCGGGCGCCGGCGGTGACGGGAGCGACGCGTCTACCGGACGGGCCCGGCGGGTCAACCGGCCGGGCGGTCCAGCGGGTTCGCGCGGACGCGTTCGGCGAGGCCGCCCCGGACGGACGCGGCCGGTGAACTCTGCGGCTTACGGGCGGCCTGGTCGGCGAAGCAGGCCAGGAACTCGTCCGCGAGTCCCGCGCGCGGGTACCGGGCCAGCACGTCCGCCTGGAACCCGGCGGTGAAGTCGTCCAGATGCCGCCCTGAGATGTCCACGCCCGTGGCCCGCTCCAGCAGATGCCCCTCGGGGTCCTCGCGCACGTCCACCGTGTCCCACATGTGCCGGACGATGACCTCCGAAAGCCGCTTCCGGCGCTCCGCGGGCCACCCGGCACCCGCCGCGAACACCCAGGCCACATGCCCGCCGGCCACGTCGAAGTCGACGGTGTGACTGTCGAACTCGGCGACCAGGCCTATGTCGTGGAGCAGCGCGGACACGTACAACAGCTCGGCGTCGTGCGCGATGCCGCGCTGCGCCGCGTAGGCGGAGGCCCACACATAGGACCGCACCGAGTGGTTGAGCAGCGCGGGGGAGCAGTACGCCGTGGCGACTTCGAGAGCGGCCGAGCAGGCCGCCGTGTCGGGGGCGAGGGGGACGGTCAGGTCGCTGTGGACGCGGTGATCAGTCATGCCGCCGAGTATGCCTCCGCGTCCCGTTCGGCCGCCCCCATCAGCGGCTTCCGGGCACCAGGGGGCGAGGCCGGCCTTCGTGCCGCCGTGCGGTCGCGCAAGAACTTGCGTTAATTGCGTTCGCTTGCATTGTCGCCTCTCTTGGCGCGGCGAGCCTCATATAGGGCTCAGTTCCGTGGTTCTGTACGAGCGTTCGGTAGGTCATCGCCGTTGGTACGCGGGTGTTGATGGTGAAACTTGTGGCGTCATGACGGTAGACGGGCTCGCAGTGCTCTGCAATATTGCGATGAAACAACGCAAGAAGCTGCGCATTGGCATCGCCTGTGCGGGATGTCGTACGCCCGTGCAGCCGATCTTGTCGTTGGTCCCACCGCGCCACCGCTCTGCCCAGGAACGAGCCGACCCCGCCGCCCCTCCGGCGCGCGAACCTCCGCAGGGAGTGAACCCCGCATGACTCCACACAAGCCGAGATCCTGGAGACGCCGCGCAGCGACCGCCGCGCTGGCTTCCACCGTCATGGTTCTGGGCCTGCCCGCCGTCGGCGCCCATGCCGCCGGCGGTCCCAACGCCGCCGCGGACGCCGCCACCAAGGCCGGCAGCGCCCGCGCCGCACACGCGGCCGTCAACGTCACCGACGGCGACGCCGACACGTACTGGCAAGCCGGAAAGAAGTCGGCCCAGTGGGTGCAGACCGACCTCGGGCGGACCAAGCGCGTCCGCCAGGTCGTGCTGCGCCTGCCCGAGCACTGGCAGACCCGCAAGCAGACGCTGGCACTTCAGGGCAGCGCCGACGGAAAGAGCTTCGCCACGCTCAAGTCGTCGGCGCAGTACGTCTTCAGTCCCGGCAACGGCAACACGGTGAAGGTCTCCTTCCCCGCGACCCTCGCCCGGTACGTTCGGGCGGACTTCAGCGGCAACTCGGTGGCCCCCACGGCCCAGCTCGCCGAGATGCAGGTCCTGACGGCCGCCGCGTCGACCCCCAACCTCGCGCAGGGCAAGCCGTTCACCGAGAGCGGCCACGCCGATGTGTACCCCGCCGCGAACGCCGGTGACGGCAACCGCAACACCTACTGGGAGAGCGCCAACAACGCCTTCCCGCAGTGGATTCAGGTCGACCTCGGTTCCTCGGTCAAGGTGAACCAGGTGGCGCTGCGGCTGCCCGGCGGCTGGCCCGCCCGCAGCCAGACCCTGAAGGTCCAGGGGTCCACCGACAACCAGAACTTCACCGATCTGACGGCCTCGAAGGCGTACACCTTCGACAGCTCCAACGACCAGTCGACCACCATCGCCCTCGACACGACCACCACGCGGTACGTGCGTGTCCTGATCACCGCCAACACCGGCTGGCCCGCGGGACAGTTGTCGGAGCTGGAGGTCTACGGGCCCGCCACCGGCGACACCCAGGCGCCGACCGCTCCGTCGAACCTGGCCTTCACCGAGCCGGCCACCGGCCAGATCAAGCTGACCTGGAACGCGGCGAGCGACGACACGGCCGTCACCGGGTACGACGTGTACGCCAACGGCCAACTGCGGGCGAGCGTGGCCGGGAACGTCCTGACCTACACCGACACCCAGCCGGCCGGCACCGACATCACGTACTTCGTGCGGGCCAAGGACGCCGCGGGGAACGTCTCCTCGAACAGCAACAGCGTGACCCGGCAGGGGTCGAGCGGGGACACCCAGGCACCGACGGCGCCCGGCAATCTCGCCTACACGCAGTCCGGCAGCGACGTGAAGCTCACCTGGCAGGCGTCGAGCGACAACGTCAAGGTGACCGGGTACGACGTCTACGCGGGCGGCCAGCTCCTCAAGTCCGTCGCCGGCGACGTCACGACGTACACCGACACCCCTTCGGCGACGGCCACCGTCACCTACTACGTGAAGGCGAAGGACGCCGCGGGGAACGTGTCCGCGGCGAGCAACAGTGTCACCCGGACCGGCTCGACCGGCTCCGGGTCCAACCTCGCCGAGGGCAAGCCCATCGAGGCGTCCTCCTCCACCTTCACCTATGTCGCCGCCAACGCCAACGACGGGCAGATCGGAACCTATTGGGAGAGCGGAGGCGGTGCCTACCCGGCCACCCTCACCACCAAGCTGGGTGCCAACGCCGACCTCGGCCAGGTTGTCGTCAAGCTCAACCCGGACGCCGCCTGGGCGACCCGCACGCAGAACATCCAGGTGCTCGGCCGTGACCAGGACGCGACGGCCTTCACCAGTCTCGTCGCGGCGAAGGACTACACGTTCAACCCGTCGAGCGGGAACACCGTGGCCATCCCGGTCACCGGGGCCGCCGCCGACATCCAGCTCAAGTTCACCTCCAACTCCGGTGCGCCGGGCGGGCAGGTCGCCGAGTTCCAGGTGATCGGCACTCCGGCCGCCAACCCCGACCTCAAGGTCACCGGCATCACCAGCACACCGGCGGCCCCGGTCGAGTCGGACGCCATCAGCCTGACGGCGACCGTCACCAACAGCGGGACCAAGGCGTCCAAGGCCACCGACCTCAACTTCACCCTCGCCGGCACCAAGGCCGCCACGGCCGACGTACCGGCACTCGCGGCCGGTGAGACGAAGACGGTCACCGCGAGCATCGGGGCCCGTGACGCGGGCAGTTACCCGGTCGGCGCCGAGGTGGACCCGTCGAACAAGGTGATCGAGCAGAACGAGGCGAACAACACCTTCACCCGCTCCGACGCGCTCGTCGTCAAGCCCGTCTCCAGCTCCGACCTCCTGGCCGCACCGGTCTCCTGGAGTCCGTCCAGTGCCTCGGCGGGCGACGAGGTCAAGTTCACCGTCAACATCAAGAACCAGGGCACGGTCGCCTCCGCCTCCGGCGGCCACGGCGTCACCCTCACGATCCAGGACTCCAAGGGCGCCACGGTCAAGACGCTCACCGGCTCCTACGACGGTGCCATCGCCGCGGGCCAGACGACCGCGCCGGTCGCCCTCGGCTCATGGACGGCCGTCAACGGCAAGTACACCGTCAAGACCGTCATCGCCGACGACACCAACGAACTGCCGGTCAAGCGGACCAACAACACCACCACGCAGGCCCTGTTCGTCGGCCGCGGCGCCGACATGCCGTACGACATGTACGAGGCGGAGGACGGCACCGTCGGTGGCGGCGCCAAGGTGGTGGGACCGAACCGGACCATCGGCGACGTCGCCGGCGAGGCGAGCGGCCGCAAGGCGGTGACCCTCAACGGGACCGGACAGTACGTCGAATGGACCACTCGGGCGGCGACCAACACGCTGGTGACCCGCTTCTCGATCCCCGACGGCGCCGACACGACGCTCAACGTCTATGTGGACGGCCAGTTCCTCAAGGCGATCGACCTCACCTCGAAGTACGCCTGGCTGTACGGCAACGAGACCGCACCCGGCAACTCGCCCGGCTCCGGAGCGCCTCGGCACATCTACGACGAGGCCAGCCTGCAGCTCGGCAGGACCGTCCAGGCCGGCTCCAAGATCCGCCTCCAGAAGGACGCGGCCAACTCCTCGACGTACGCCATCGACTTCATCAACACCGAGCAGGCCACGGCGGCCCCCAACCCGGACCCGGCCGCGTACGCGGTGCCGACCGGATTCACCCACCAGGACGTGCAGAACGCCCTGGACAAGGTCCGCATGGACACCACCGGCAAGCTCGTCGGCGTCTATCTGCCCGCCGGTGACTACGAGACCGCCAGCAAGTTCCAGGTCTACGGGAAGGCGGTCAAGGTCGTCGGAGCGGGCCCCTGGTTCACCCGCTTCCACGCACCCTCCTCACAGGAGAACACGGACGTCGGCTTCCGCGCCGACTCCACGGCCAACGGTTCGACGTTCGCCGGTTTCACCTACCTCGGCAACTACACGTCCCGCATCGACGGCCCGGGCAAGGTGTTCGACTTCGCCAACGTCGCGAACATCACCATCGACAACATCTGGGTCGAGCACATGGTGTGCATGTACTGGGGCGCCAACACCGACAGCATGACCATCAAGAACTCGCGCATCCGTGACACCTTCGCCGACGGCATCAACATGACGAACGGTTCCACGGACAACCACGTCGTCAACAACGACGCGCGCGCCACGGGCGACGACAGCTTCGCCCTCTTCTCGGCGATCGACGCCGGGGGCGCCGACGAGAAGAACAACCTCTACGAGAACCTGACATCGACGCTCACCTGGCGGGCTGCCGGCATCGCCGTCTACGGCGGCTACAACAACACCTTCCGCAACCTCCGTGTCGCCGACACCTTGGTGTACTCCGGCATCACCATCTCCTCGCTGGACTTCGGCTACCCGATGAACGGTTTCGGGACCGAGCCCACGACCATCGAGAACGTGTCCCTGGACAGGACGGGCGGCCACTTCTGGGGCTCGCAGGTCTTCCCCGCCATCTGGGCGTTCTCCGCCTCGAAGGTCTTCCAGGGCATCCGGGTCAACGACGTCGACATCGACGACTCCACCTACGGAGGCGTGATGTTCCAGACCAACTACGTCGGTGGGCAGGCCCAGTTCCCGGTGAAGGACACCATCTTCACGGACATCTCCATCACCAACTCCAAGAAGAGCGGGGACGCCTTCGACGCCAAGTCCGGATTCGGCATCTGGGCCAACGAGTTGCCGGAGCCCGGCCAGGGTCCCGCCGTCGGTGAGGCCACCTTCCGCAACCTGCGGATGAGCGGCAACGCCCAGGACGTCCGCAACACGACCAGCACCTTCAAGATCAATATCGAGTAGGAGGCCGACGGTACCGAACGGCACGGGGCCGCCCTCACCTGAGGGCGGCCCCGTGGCGCACCCGAGCGGTCACCGCGCGGGACGGGCGGACTGCTGGCGCGGAGGAACGGGCCTGCCCGTGAACGCGTCGAGGACGATCCGGTCGCCGACCGGGTGGCGCAGCTTCACCGTCAGCTTCTCGACGCGCGATTCGGAGGTGCACGGCCCGTCGGCGGTCCCGCGGATCGAGGCCGAGAACACCACGCTCCCCTCGGTCTCGAGCACGTCGACGGCCGGGCCGTCGTCGCACCCTCCGTGCTCGGCGCGCACGGTGAGCGTCCTGCCGTCCCGCGCGACCGTTTCCAGCCCGACGAGCGGCATGAGCGCGTCCGTCCGCTCGGGTACGGCCCCGATCGGTGACCGGGGGAGTTCGGAGGGCGTGACCGCGACGCGCTTGAGCGGAGTGTCGTAACCCTTGACGGTGAAGAGCCAGGCGGGCACCGTCGCCGTCCCCCGGCTGGTCGGCACCGTCATCTCGCCGAGCCGGGCGGCGGTCACGGTGAGGGCCGGGCCGGAGTTGCCGCCGCGGGCGACCTTGTCATAGGCCTCCCGCGCCGAGGCGAGGGGGAGGGTCAGTGAATCGCCGTCGCGCCACCGGACCTTCGCCCGCTTCTTCGCCGTGTCGGGAAGCAGGGCGTGCAGTGTGAAGTTCTGGGTGGCGTAGGCGCGTTTGTCGGCGTCGTCGTGGAAGGCCCCGGCGGGCAGTTGGACGGCGTCGCCGAGCGGGTAGTAGCCCCGGCTCCACACGCGTGCCGCCTCGGAACCCTCCCAGGCGGCGGCGACCCGGCGGGCACGCTCGGCCGTGTCGGCGTCGCGGACACGGTTGTCGGCGGGTGCCCTCTGGTCGCCGCATCCGACGGCGGCGGCGACGACCAGGCCCAAGGTGACGAGCAGTTTGACGGACCGCATGATGCCCCCATGAAGACGGTGGATTGGAGTCGAACACGACGCCAGACCTGTGACGCGCGGGGCATGCCGGACGTTCGGTCCAGCGGGGGCGATCCGTGCTGAAGCCGCCGGTTTCCCCGTTCCCCCCGCCTGGAGTGGTAACGGCTGTTACCATGCCTGTATGGCGAAGACACAGCTGGGCGCGCGCGTGGACGAGGAGGTCGCGGACCTCGCGAAGAAGCGAGCCGCCGACCTGGGACTGAGCATCGGGGACTATCTCGCCCGGCTGGTGCAGGACGACACCAGCGGCCTGCGCGCCCGTGCGGTGGACGCCGCCGCCCGCTTCCTCACCGAGCACCAGAGCGTCTTCGACGAGGCCGAGCAGGCCCAGCAGACGGCTCGGGGAGCGCACGCGGCCTGATGGACCTGCACATCGACGTTCCCTGGATCCTGCAGGTCGCCGAGGCCGCGGGGGCCAACGATCCGGCACCGGACGACTACGGCGTGCCCGCCTCGGCGGTCGCCCGCCACCGCGCCGAACTGTTCGAACAGCCCGTCTATGAAGGCCCCTACGCCAAGGCCGCCGCCCTGGTGCACACGCTGGGCCGGTGCCGCTGGCTGGAGCGCTCCAACCTTGCCGTCGCCGCGGCCAGCGGTGTCATGTACCTCGAAGCCGCCGGCATCGGCGTCAAGCCCGTACGCGCGGACGCCATCGCCCTCAGGGACCTGCTCCTCGACCCGGCCTGCACCGCCGGGAAGATCGCGGCGCTGCTGCGGACCTGGCCCACCACCACCTGACGCCCGCCGGCGTACGAGCCGGCTCCGAACCTCCACGTCATCGTCCGCGGATCATCACGTGCGGTCGTGCAACGGATTTCCCGTCCGCCGAGTCTGACAGGGGGAGCAAGGACCTCATCCGCGCGCGCCTGTGCACCCGCCCTGTTCGATGTTCCTGGAGGACGCCGCCGATGCACCCACGCCGAACCACACATGCCCGGGGCCTCGTGCTGACCGTCGCGGTCGGCCTGTCCATGACGGCGTGCACGAGTGCCGACCCGGGGGAACCCGAGCGCACGGCAGGCGGCAAGGCGTACGGCGCCCCACCGGCGAGTTGGTGTGTGAGCGGCACGCCGAGTGCCTCACCCACCGCGGTCGAGCGCCACCGCGGAGCGCTCCATGACGACTTCAACGGCGACGGCTACTCCGATGTTGCATTCCCCGTTCCGTACGGCGACCTCAGCCGCGGGAAGACCCGCCGGAAGCCCGGCTATGTGGCCGTCGTGTACGGCTCGTCCCGTGGGCTGCGGATCGCGTCCAAACAGCTCTTCGACCAGGACGAGCCCGGCGTGCCGGACGTCGGGGAACCAGGTGACTACTACGGCAGTTCCGTGACCACCGCGGACCTCGACCAGGACGGGTACGCGGACCTGATCGTCGGGACCCGGGAGAACGGGCGTGACGAAGCGTACGGAAGCGGCGGGGTCGAGGACGGCCACATGCGCCGCTATCACTGGCAGGGATCCCTCTCGGTCGTCTGGGGAGGCCGGCACGGGCTGTCCGGCTCGGTCACGCTGCCCACGCGCGCCGACTCCGACGACGGGGTCGGCGCGCACATCGTGGCGGGGGACTTCGACGGCGACGGCGCGCCGGACGTGGCGACCCAGGTCCGGGGCGGTGACCTGCGCGTCCTGTCCGGACCGTTCGCGCGTGACGGCTGGCCGGCCGGTGGCCTGCACGACGTCAAGGGCCCGGGCAAGACGGAGACGAGGGACCTGGCCGCCGGGGACGTGAACGGTGACGGCGTCACCGACCTGGTCTCCGTGGGCGCGACGACGGCCGGAAGCGCGAGCCGGGGCGACGTCCTCTTCTGGAAGGGCACCCACGGCGGCCTGACGAGCGCCGCCGCCCTCGGCGGGATCCACGGCCCTCAGGACGCCGGGAGGACGGTGGCCGTCGGAGATGTGAACGGCGACGGTTACGCCGACGTCGTCACCAACGCCTTCTTCCAGTTCGTCTCCCGCGACAGCGGAAACGGAGGCAGCGGGATCGAGGAAGAGGAGTACGCCAGGAAGTACCGGCTGCCGCACCTCAAGAGCGGCGCGGTCGTCTATCTGCCGGGCGGCAAGGGCGGCCCCGACGTAGAGAGGATGACGATGCTCAACCAGGACAGTCCTGGTGTCCCCGGCGTCGCCCACAAGGACTCGGGAGCCGACGAGGAGGGCGGGACCGAGTACTTCGGTGTCGGCGTCTCGGTGGGCGACATCGACGGCGACGGGTACGCGGACGTGTCCGTCGGGATACCCGCGAAGGACGTCGGCGGCGCGGATGGCGCGGGCACGGTCGTCGCACTGCGGGGAACCGCGCACGGCCTGACCGGAGAGGGCGCGCAGCTCCTCACCCAGGACACCAGGGGCGTGCCCGGAGCCGCGCAGGACGCCGACGCCTTCGGGGCGGCAACCAAGATCGTCGACGTGGACGGCGACGGCCATGGCGACCTGCTCGCCGGCGGTGAGACCGCTCCGGACGGCACCCCGCACGGCGCCCGCGGGGCGGTCTGGGTGTTTCCGGCGACGCCGTGCGGAGTGACCCCGAAGGGCTCGTCCGTGATGGGCCCCAGCACCCTCGGCGCCCCCAAGCAGTTCAACTCCGCCTTGGGCGCGGACTTCAACTCCTGACCCCGGGTCAGGTCTTCATGGTGCGCCCGATGAACCCACCGAAACCAGAGTCGACAACGAGCGGTTCGTGAACGAGCACGGGCCCGTGCATGCGGCGGGGTGGGCCATGCGAAGATCACGCCTGGCGGCCATCGAGTCGCACAGTCGTGACATGGGGGGCTTGCTGTGGAGGTCGTCGACTGGGCACTGTTGGTGCTCTTCTGGCTGCTGACCTTGGTACCCGGCGTTGCCGCCATCCGTGCCGGATGGGTCCTGCCGTGGTTCAGGACGACGGTTTCGTCTCCGCGTCTCGGGGGCTGGGCGGACATGTGCATGGGCGTTGGGGGCACCCTCGCGGTGGGTCCTGTGCATCGCCACTTGGGACCCGCGCCCATGGCGGATTTCGCCAGCATCGTGGGCGTCTGCTTGGTCTTCACTGCCCTCGGCCTCTACCGGTGGTCCCATCGACCTCAGCCCTCGGAGACAACGGCGCACCAGGACATGGCAGCCTCGACTGCCGCTGCGCGGCAGCCGAATACAACGACCACCGCACCCACTGTCGACTCCGACCGGTCGCAGGTGCCGAACTGAGCTGCCGGGTCGCCCGTGGCGATCGCCCTGATCGCCAGGTGAGTTCATGATCCCGCCCAGAGTTCGTTCGACCTCCGGCGGCGAGGAAGGCGCACGGCATCGTCATCGTCGCGGGAGGCCAGCTCCTCGGCCGGCCGCGGACCATCCGGCGGGCCGCGTGTCCGTCCGGCGGGAAATGACTGGCACCGTAGCGGCCGGATCGCTGAAACTGCGCAGGTGAACCACCGTCTGACGTGTCCCTGCTACGGGCGTCCACGTCCAGGCGCCGTGACCACCCGTACCTCCCACCTCGACCATGCGGAAAGCCGGTGATCCCATGCCGTTCCAGGACCCTCGAGAGATCGGCTTCGGTCATGTGATCGAGCGCTATGTGACGAGGAAGGACTCGGATCGCCCCCGGTACATGGACCTGGCGAGCACCCGCGTTCTGCGACCGGGATGGCCTCACGCCGAGCGCCACGCCCGGCGGGTGATCGAGGACGCGGCCGCGATCACCGATGCCGAGCTGAACGCTCTCCTCGGCTACGAGTGGCGCTCACGTCTCACCGCGGCCTGGCTCATCGGTGTCGCCCGCCGGACATCGTTCCGTGAGCGCATCGGCGATCTCCTGCTGGAGAGTGAGGTCTGCTACGCCGGTACCGCCTACTGCTTCGCCCTGGCCCGCTTCGGCACATCGGCGGACGCGGAGATCATCAGCGCCTACCTCGACCGCTATCTCCCGCGCACCGACCTGTACTACAACCAGCCGAGCGCCCTCGGCGCCCTCCTCCGTCTCGATGCTCACCTCGGCACCCACCACGCCACCCGTTTCATCGAGCCCGACGGCCTCTGGGACCAGTGGGTCCAGGTCCGTGTGCGCCCTGACGACCGGTCCCCCTACGCCCCCGCCGAGCAGCGCCGCTGGACCGACCTCAAGTGCGACTTCGCCAACGGCTGGACGCTCGGGTAGCGCGACCGCGGTCCGCCTCGGTCGTGGGCGACCGGCCTCGTACAGCAGCCCGGCGCACACCCCCCGCACGGGACGGGGGGGGCCGTGAAGCGCGCCCCCCCCCCCCCCGGGGGGGGCCCCCCCCCCCCCCCCCCCCCCCCCCCCCCCCACGACCGTCTCGTGACGGCGGCGTCCTTACAGCGACATCTCGTACGCGCCGGACAGCGCCTCGACGCGCTCCCAGATCGCGGCCGAACGCGCCTCGTCCACCACGGGGCGGCGGATCGCGCCGAGCGCCCAGGTCTGCTGCGCCTCGGTGGCGGAGTCCTTGCCGTGGAGTTCGACGCAGTGGCCGGAGAAGTCGCGGACCAGCACGGAGAACAGCTCGTCGAGCACGGACTCGTCCAGGTCCGTCAGACGTGCCTGCTCCAGGATCAGCTGCCCGTGCACCACCAGCGCGAACAACTGCCCGACGGAGAGAAGGAAGTCGAGGTCGCGGCCCTGCTTCTCGTCCGGGGCCATGGTGGTGACGAACTCGCACAGGGCGTCGGCCTGTTCGCGGAAGCGGGCGACGTTCGGGACCTCGGCGTACGCGTCGTAGGCGGCGCGCCAGTCGTGGAAGCGGACGGAACCCAGGCCACGCGCCGGTCCCTGCCGGAAGAGGAAGTCGTCGTCGGCGGCGTCGAGTCGGGTCGGCACGGCGGGCACGTCGATCGGGTCCAGCAGGTGGTTGCGCATGAACTTGAGGATCAGCGCGAGGTTGACGTGGACGGTGCCCTCGAGCTTGGGCAGGCCACGGATCTCGACGGCCGCCTGGGCGAAGTAGTTGTCCTTCTCGAAGCCCTTGGCGGCGATCACGTCCCACATCAGGTCGATGACCTTCTCGCCCTCCGTGGTCACCTTCATCTTCGTCATCGGGTTGAAGAGGAGGTAGCGGCGGTCCTCGGGACCGGCCGAGCGGAAGTAGTCGACGGCGCGGTCGCTGAACAGCTTCATCCCGACGAGACGGACGTACGCCTCGGCCAACTCCCGCCGGACGTGCGGGAACGCGGTGACGGGGCGGCCGTAGAGGATGCGGTTCTGCGCGTGGGTCACGGCCTCGTACATCGCGTGCTCGCAGATGCCGATCGAGGCGGTGCAGAGGTTGAACTTGCCGACGTTGACCGTGTTGAGGGCCGCGTCGAAGGCGGCGCGGCCGGTGTGCAGGACGTCCTCGGCGGCGACCGGGTAGTCCTCCAGGCGGAACTCACTGACGAACTTCGAGGAGTCGACGACGTTCTTCACCAGGTGGTACGCCGGGTGGCGGCTGTCGGCGGCGAAGAAGACGTACCCGTCCGGGCCCTCGACGTCGGTGCGGCGGCCGAACACGGACACCAGGCCGGCGGCGTTGCCGTTGCCGATGTAGTACTTGGAGCCACTGGCCAGGAAACCGCCGTCGGCCTGGGGCTCCAGCAGCATGTCGGTGGAGTAGATGTCGGCGCCGTGCGCCTTCTCGGACAGACCGAAGGCGAACACCTCGCCCTGGGACAGGAGGTCCGCGGCACGCGTGCGAGCCGCGGCGTTGTCGCTCTGCCAGACCGGGCCGAGACCGAGGATCGACACCTGCCAGGCGTACCAGTAGTCGAGACCGTAGAAGCCGAGAATCTCGTTCAGGGCGGCGATCCGGGCGGTGTCCCAGCGCTGGTCCTCGTCCGTGGCGGCGGAGGCCGGGGTGAGGAACGTGGCGAACAGTCGCTCCTTGGCGGCGAAGGCGAGGAAGTCACCGAGCCAGGCGCGGGTGCGGTAGTCCTCGATGATCCGGCGCTTGCCGCGCTCCTCGAACCAGTCGACGGTGGCGCGCAGCAGCCTGCGCGTCTCGGGGTCGAAGTGCGCCGGGTCGTAGGTGCGCGGGTTGAACAGCAACGGCGTGGTGGTCACAGAGGTTCGCCTTCCGAGGGGTGAGGGTTGGGAGGTGAGGATTGCGAGTCGAGCGTCGGGGACCGCGTGACGCAGAGACGGTGGAAGCGGGGGGTGCGTCAGGCCGACGGCCGCGCAGGAGCGCCCTGGGGGTCGGGGCCGGCGACGCCGGTGGTCGTGCCGAGGGTGCGAAGCGTGGCGAGGACGTCGTCGAGCCAGGCGATCGTCATCCGCTCGTACGCGATGCCGCCGCGCAGCACGACGTGCTGGAGCCGCTGACCGGCGTCGAGCGGCGCGGGCGCGTCCGGACCGGTGAAGTCGCGCAGTTCTCCGGTGAGATAGCGCGCGAGCCGGTCACTGTGGATGTGGTGGTGACGCTCGACCTCTTCGATGAGTGACGCCGGGTCGTCGAACGCGGCGCCGCGGATCTTCACGGCGAGATCGTGACGGATGCTCTCGGGCTCGATCGGCTCGTGCAGCCACTGGGAGAGGACGGCGCGCCCGGGGTCGGCGACGGAGTACACCTTCTTGTCCGGCCGGCCCTGCTGCGGCACGTCCTCGACGCCGAGGACGCCCTCGCTCTCCATGCGCTTGAGCACGCGGTAGATCTGCTGGTGCGTGGCGGTCCAGAAGTAGCCGATGGACCGCTCGAACCGCCGGGCCAGCTCATAGCCGGACCCCGGCTTTTCCAGCAGGGAGACGAGGATCGCGTGTTCGAGCGCCATACCGCACAGCTTTCTATGCAACTCGTTGCATAGACAAGCGCCACCGCACCGGTGAGACACGACTCACCCGGGGGGTCGCCCGCCCGGTGGTGCCCGGTGCGGTCAGAACCACGGAGTGAAAGGGCCCGTGGTCTTGATCCAGCGTCCCAGCAGCCTGACGATCTGGAGCACGGTCAGCGGCCACAGAACCGCGAAGCACCACAGAAGGATGGCGTCCGACGTACGGGCGCCGACCACCGCCAGGACCACCGAACCCACCAGCATCAGCGCGACCGCGATGGGCAGCAGGCGTCCACGGGAAGGCCGGTGCGGGGCCGGTTCGGCGTCATCGTCCTGCCGCAGCCCCTCCTCGATCTCCGCCAGCGCGGCACGTTCGCGCGCTGTGAGACGGACACCGTCGGCGCGGTCCTTTTCGTCCACGGCGACGCACCTCCTGAGTGTTCTTCCACGGCGGCCGGTGGATGCGGAACTCCGGCGCCGCGGTGGCGGCTCACGTCACACGCGGACCGTCCTGCGGTTCCTCGTCCGGCTCGTCCGGCAGTCGCACGTCGCCGACGGCGACGTTCACCTCCACGACCTCCAGGCCGGTCATGCGTTCGACGGCGGTGATCACGGCGACGCGCATGTCCGCGATCACGTCCCTGATCGGGTACCCGTACTCGACGACGACGTCGAGATCCACCGCGGTCTGCCGTTCGCCGACCTCGACGCTGACGCCACGGGTCTGACCGGGGCGCCCGGCCGGCACCCGGTCGCGGACGGACCCGAGGGCCCTGGCCATGCCTGTGCCGAGGCCGTGGATGCCGGGCACCTCGCGCGCGGACGCCGCCGCGATCTTGGCCACCACGCCGTCGGCGATGGTGGTCCGTCCCTTGCCGCCCGGATCACCGGTGCCGGAGCGCTGGATCCCCTCGCCCGTCTCGTGCTTGTTGGTCGCGGAGCGGGTGGTCAGGTCCGTCATCAGGACCTCCTCGGTCTTCCGTGCGGACACCTCGCGTGGCTCTCAAGGGGGACGGCCCGTGTCCCTCAGCCATCGTCACACGAATGGCTCAATTCGTGCGATCCGGGGCGAAGGGTGCGAGGGTCGGAGCGGCGGTGTCGTCACAGCGCTCGCGCCGCGTAGGCCCGTACATCCGCGTCCGAGTCCGTCGTCGCCGTGGCCAGGGCCGCGCGGGCGTCCTCGGTGGCGCGGTGGCGGGTCAGCGCCAGGACGGCCGCCTTGCGGACGTCGGCGTTCGGGTCGGCCAGGGCCTTGGCCAGGGCGGGGACGGCGGTGCCGGGGTCCGCGGCCGACAGGGCCTTGGCGGAACCGGCCCGGACCTGCCAGGCCGTGTCGGACAGAGCGGCCACGGCGAGGGCGTCCAGCGGTGGCGGGCAGCCGGTGGTGGCCAGGGCCTCGTAGGCGGCGGCGCGCACCAGGGCGTCCGGGTCGGCGATGAGCCCGGCCAGGACCGAGCGGGCCCGGACCGGACCGGCCCCCGTCGGCGTCGTGTCGTCGAGCCCCCCGGCGATGCCGGTGCCCAGCGCCTTGGCGATCGTGACGCGGACCTCCCGTGACGGGTCCCCGGCCGCACGGGCGACCGCTTCGGTGGCGTCGACGGACACGAGCGCCCGTACGGCCTCGATGCGGACGGCGGTGCTGGCGTCGGACAGGGATTCCGTGAACAGACCGGCGTCACCCAGGCGCAGGGCGCGCAGGACGTCGAGCGCGGCGGCGCGTACGACGGGGTCACCGGCGGACAGGGCGGAGGCGAGTCCTTCGCGCAGGGCTGCTTCGGCCGGTAGCGTCTCGACGAGTTCGCGCAGTGAGCCGGCCGCGGCCTCGCGTACCCCCGCGTCGGCGTCGGTGAGGGCGGCGGCGAGGGCGGGTCCGGTGCCGGCCGGAACGGTCTCCGTGAGGACGGTGACGGCCGTCCTGCGGATGACGGGATCGGAATCGGTCAAGTAGGGCGTGATGGCGGAGAGTTCGGGTTCCTCCTCGGCGAGCGAGAGGAGCCGGAGCAGGCGCGGAGGGGCCGGCGCGCCGGTGGCGGCATCGAGGCGGACGGCCGTGTCGTCCGCCGTGGGACCGGGCACCAGCACCACCGGCGCCGCTCCCCGGGTCCCGGCCGTCGCCACCTGCTCCGGGTGGACCTCACCGAGGTGACGGGAAGGACCTCCGACCGGACGGAATCCGTCGACCGGTACCGCGTACGGTGCCACCGGACGGGCGGTGAACTCCATTGTTCCGGGCGGGGACTTGTGCAGATCCAGGTGGTGGAACCAGGACGTGTCGTCGCGCCGCGGGTGGTCGAGGCGGTCGTGGTAGAGGCCCCAGCGGGACTCCGTACGGGCCAGGGAGGCCCGCGCCGCCATCTCCGCGCAGTCGCGGATGAAGGTGACCTCGGCGCAGCGCATCAGCTCGTGCGGGGTCCGGGCGCCCATCGCGGCGATGTCGGCCCGCATCCGCTCGAAGGCCTCCAGGGCGAGAGACAGTCGGGCGCCGGACTTCGGAGGCGCCACGTAGTCGTTCACGAAGCGGCGCAGTTTGTACTCGACCTGGGGCTGCGGGGGGCCGTCGGGGTTGCGCAGCGGGCGGTAGACCAGTTCGTGGGCCTCGCGCAGCTGCCCGGAGGGCAATTCACCCTCGTACGCCGCGTACTGGGCGGCGTCCGCGCCCGCCAGATCGCCGAACACGAACGCGCCGATCATGTAGTTGTGCGGTACGCAGGCCAGGTCACCGGCGGCGTACAGGCGCGGGACGGTCGTACGGGCGTGGTCGTCCACCCGTACCCCCGACGCCGAATGGCCGCCGCACAGGCCGATTTCGGAGATGTGCATCTCGACGTCGTGCGTACGGTAGTCGTGGCCGCGGCCGGAGTGGAACGTGCCCCGCGTCGGGCGCTCGGTCGAGTGCAGGATGGTCTCCAGGGCCGCCACCGACTCCTCCGGGAGGTGGCTCAGCTTCAGGTACACCGGGCCGCGGTCGGACGCCACCTCGGCGGCGAACTCGGCCATCATCTGCCCGGACCAGTAGTCGGAGTCGACGAACCGCTCGCCGTGCCGGTTGACCTGGTAGCCGCCGAACGGGTTCGCCACGTAGGCGCAGGCCGGACCGTTGTAGTCCTTGATCAGCGGGTTGATCTGGAAGCACTCGATACCGGTGAGTTCGGCTCCCGCGTGGTACGCCATGGCATAGCCGTCGCCCGCGTTGGTCGGGTTCTCGTACGTCCCGTACAGGTACCCGGAGGCGGGCAGACCGAGGCGGCCGCACGCACCGGTCGCCAGGATCACGGCACCCGCGCGCACGGTGACGAACCGCCCCGTACGGGTGTTGAACCCGGCCGCCCCCACGGCCTTCCCGCCCGCCGTCAGCACGCGCACCGGCATCACCCGGTTCTCGATGCGGATCCGCTCCCTCATCTCCCGCCGCCGCAACTGCCGGTACAGGACCTTCTTGACGTCCTTGCCCTCCGGCATCGGCAGCACGTAGGACCCGGACCGGTGCACCTGGCGGACCGCGTACTCGCCGTGTTCGTCCTTCTCGAACTTCACCCCGTACGACTCCAGGCGCTGCACCATCGCGAAGCCGCGGGTGGCGGTCTGGCGGACGGTGGACTGGTCGACGATGCCGTCGTTGGCCCGGGTGATCTCGGCGACGTAGTCGTCGGGCTCCGCGCGCCCCGGGACGACCGCGTTGTTGACGCCGTCCATCCCCATGGCGAGCGCGCCGGAGTGGCGGACGTGCGCCTTCTCCAACAGCAGGACGTCCGCGCCGTGTTCGGCGGCCGTCAGCGCCGCCATCGTGCCGGCCGTGCCACCCCCGATGACGAGGACGTCGCAGCTCAGCTCCTCGGCGTCGCCGAGGGCGGGAATCTCCAGGAGGGTGTTCACGGAGGTGGTCACCGAAGGGCCTTTCAGGTACCGGGCGAGGAGAGGACCGCGCGCCGCAGCGCCACGCGGGCCGGGGTGTCGTGCGCCGCGCGGTCGCGGGGGCGGGGCACGTCGTGCACCGCGGCGAGCCGGCCGGAGCCGAGCAGCGCCACGCGGTCACCGAGGAACAGGGCCTCGTCGACGTCGTGGGTCACGAACACCACGGTCGCGCCCGTCCCCCGCAACACCTCCACCAGCAGGTCCTGCATACCTGCGCGGGTCTGGACGTCGAGCGCGCCGAAGGGTTCGTCCATGAGGACGGCGCGTGGTGCCGGCGCCAGGGCGCGGGCCAGTTGCGCCCGCTGGCGCTGGCCGCCGGACACCCGGTGGGGCAACTGCCCCGACTGCTCGGCGAGTCCGACCCGGGCGAGCCAGGACTCGGCCTGGGCCCTGCGCCGGGCACGCGGCAGACCCTGGATGGCCAGGGGCAGTTCGACGTTCGCGCGCAGGGTCCGCCAGGGCAGCAGGGCGTCCTCCTGGAAGATCAGGGCGCGGTCGGCGGAGGGGCCGCCCAGCCGGTGCGCGTCCTGGGTGACCTCGCCGGTGAGGGGAGACAGCAGCCCGGCCAGTGTGCGCAGCAGTGTCGATTTGCCGCAGCCGGAGGGGCCGACGACGGTGAGGATCTCGCCAGGGGCGACATCGAGGTCCACGCCGTGCAGCACGGGCGCGCCCGGGCGGCCGAGGTCGGCGCCCCGAAGGGCGAGCCCCGCGCCGGTGCGCGCCGCCGGACGGACGTCAGACGAGCTGGTCATGGGGCACGTCCTTCTCGCTCCTGGGCACGGCCTGTACGGGGACGGCGGCGGCGCGCGCCTGGCGCGGCACCCGCGCGCCGGGCACGTACGACGTACGCGGCAGCCAGCGGGTCAGGCGGCGGCCCAGGACCTCCACGGCCGTCGAGGTGATCCAGCCGAGGACGCCGATCGTGACCATGCCGACGAACACGCCCGGATAGTTGACGATCGTGTAGTCCTGCCAGGTGCGGTAGCCGACGCCGTACTGGCCGGAGATCATCTCGGCGGAGATGACACAGATCCACGAGACGCCGAGGCCGACCGACAGGCCGCCGAAGACCCCGGGCAGCGCGCCCGGCAGGACGACCGAGCCGAGGACGCGCAGGCGGCCCGCGCCCATCGTGCGTACCGCCTCCTCCCACACCGGGGTCAGCGCGCGCACGGCGTGCCGGGTGGAGACGAGCACCGGGAAGAACGCGGCGGTGAAGGTGATGAAGACGATGCCCTGTTCGTTGGAGGGCAGCAGGAGGATCGCCACGGGGACCAGGGCGATGGCCGGGATGGGCCGGACGACTTCCAGCAGGGGGCCGAGCAGGTCCTCGGCAAGGCGGGAGCGGGCCACGAGCACGCCCGTGGCGCCCCCCAGGACGGCGGCGAGCAGGAAGCCGGTGAGGATGCGGGTGAGGCTGTCGGTGAGGTCCGTCCAGTAGTCGGGGCCGGACAGGCGGTCGGCGAAGGCGCGTGCCACGTCGGCGACCGTGGGGAACTGCGAGAAGCGCAGCCACAGGTCGACGTCGAGGCCGGTCAGCAGCTGCCAGACGCCGAGGGCGCCCGCCAGGGACCCGAGCCGCAGCGCGAACCGGCCCGCCCGGCGCGGATATCGGGGCGCGAAACGGGCGGCGGCTCGTCGTGGGGCGCGGCTCACGACGCCCGCCGCAGCGCGTCGGCGTACGTGATGACGCGGGCGCCGGTGTGTCCGGTGACGTACGCCTTCGCGGTCGCCGGTGCGACGAAGGGGAGGAGCCGGCCGCCGTCGTTCACCCAGACCGCCTTGTCGGCGAACCACAGGGTGCTGGTGGTGGTGTCGGGTACGTAGGCGGCGCGGATCGCGGCCTTGTGGTCGGCGACATAACTCAGCAGCTGTGCGGGGGACTTGAAGGTGCGGGTCCGTCGGGCACCCTTGCGCCACACCTCACCGGCGGCCGCCGCGGGCCTGGTGGCCAGGTGCTCGGCGTACGTGGCTCCGAGGGCCTTCCTGACGTACTGGTCGTCGACGAAGGCGTCGACGTCCACGTCTCCGGTGAGCTTCGCCGTCTTGAGGACCGCCACGTCCTGCTTCAGAGCGGAGACGAGCTGCGGCTTGATCGCCGGGTCGAAGGTGGAGATGCCGTGGGCGCCGTTGTAGAGGTAGACGACCTCGGCGGGCAGTCCGGTGGCCTCGGCGACCTTCTCGGCGGCGGAGACCGGGTGCGCGCCGAGATAGTCCGTGGCCTTGGCCTGAGCCCTCAGGAAGGCCTCCAGAACGGCGGGTCGCTCCTTGGCGAAGTCCTCGCGGGCGGTGACGCCGTGGAAGGTGGGCAGGTTGAGTTCGGCGCCGTCGTACAGGGCCTTCGCCTTGCCCTGGTAGGTGAGCAGGCCCGGCCAGGCGACGAACTGGGAGAGGGCGTCGGCGCTGCCCGCGGAAAGGGCCGAAGCCCCCACGGCGGGCTGCTGGTTGAGCTTCTGGATGCCCTTGTCTGGGTCGATGCCGGCACGTTGAAGGGCCCGTATGAGGGTGCCGTCGGCGGCCGAGCCGATGCTCGTCGAGACCTTCTTGCCCTTGAGGCCCGCGAGCGAGCCGATGGTGGAGTCGGGGGCGGTGACGATGGTGTTGAGGCCGCCGCGGAGGTTGTAGCCGGTGACCGACACCAGGCGTGTGGGGCGGTTGAGTTGCCGGCCCCGGGCCGCGTTGATGAGGAGGGGGAAGTCGCCCATCGAGCCGATGTCGATCTTCCCCGCGGTCATCTGGGCGGTGATGGGGGCGCCCGTTGCGTAGTCCTGCCAGTCGACCTTGTAGGTGTGGCCGTCGGGCAGGGCGTCGAGTTCGTCCTCGAAGGCGCCGAGCGAGCGCAGGAGGGTGCCCGCCGTGACGGTGTTGATGGTCTTGGACTGGTAGCCGACCGTGACGGTGACGGTGGAGCCGTCGCCTCCCGCCGAGGCGCTGGAGCCGCACCCCGTCAGCGGGAGGAGCAGGAGAAGCGTGGCGCCGACTGCTGTGCGTTTCATGGGAGTCAGAGACCTTTCAGGACCTGTCATCGGAGCAGGTAGGGCATGTTGACCGTGACGGCTCCGGTGGGACAGCGGGCCGCGCAGGGGCCGCAGTACCAGCACTCGTCGACGTGCATGTAGGCCTTGCCGTTGCTCTCGTCGATGGCGAGGGAGTCGAGCGGGCACATGTCCACACAGAGCGTGCAGCCGTCTATGCACTTCGACTGGTCGATGGTCACGGGCACGTCGGCCCGCTGGGGCGCCAAGGGCATGGCTGTCTCCGGGAAGGTCGTGCGGAGGAAGGTGAGGTGTCAGTGCGAGCGGTGCAGGAGACCGCTCATGGTGATGCGGTCGCCGCGGAACCGGATGAACTCCAGGTCGACCGGGCGGCCGTCCGCGAGGTGCGTGAGCCGTTCCAGCATGAGGACGGCCGTGCCGCGCGGCGCTTCGAGCACGGCGGCGGAGTGGGCGTCTGCTGTGACCGCCTCCAGGGTGATCTCGGCGTGGCCCAGGGGCCGGCCGGTGATGGTCTCCAGGAGGCGGAAGACGTCGGTGTTCTCCAGGTCGGCGCCGAGCAGGGCGGTGCCGATGTCGATGGGGATGTAGGTGAGGTCGAGGGAGAGCGGGAGGCCGGCGAGGCGGCGCAGGCGTTCGATGTAGAGGACGTCGGTGCCGGGCGGGATCCGGAGGCGTTCGGCGACCGGGCCCGGTGCCGGGGCGGGACCCGCCGTACGGACCTCGTTGGTGACCCTGCCGTGCTCATGGAGGGTTTCGGCGAGGCCCATCAGGCGGTCGAGACCGTGCGGGTACTTCCGGGCGACGACCACGGTGCCGACGCCCGGCTGGCGGTCGACGAGTCCTTCGGCGCGCAGCAGGTCGAGGGCCTGGCGGACGGTGTTGCGGGAGGCGCGGTAGTCGCCGGCGAGGATCGACTCGTGAGGCAACGTGTCCGTGGGGAAGCCGCCGGTGAGCAGCTGGTGGCGGAGCAGGTCGGCGAGCTGCCGGGCCCGGTCGGCGCGCAGCCGGCGCCGCGCACGGTGGGCGGCGACGGTGGTCGCGCCCTGGCCGGCGTGGTCGCGGACGCGGTCGGTGGGAGGCACGGATCGAACCCTACCGATCCGATGGGGAAAGCCGTGTTGCCGGAATGTTGCGCCACTTGAGGGGACATCGGATGCTCGGCTGACCTGGGATTTTCGGCTTGCGGGAGCCAGATGTGCCAGCGCCCTGGAGCTGTGGGCAACCCCTCGCGCGTCGAGTACGCCGACTCCGCCCGGTCGTTCAGATGTGCCAGGTCACGGTGTTGTCCGCGGCGGTGACCAGGGCCAGCACGACCAGGTCGGCGGCGCCGAGCAGTATCCCGAGGTAGGCGCGGTGACGGTGGGTGGTTCCGCGGTGCAGGGCGAGCAGCCCGAGGACGATGGCGGTCGGCCCCAGGAACAGGTTGAAGACCAGGAGGCCGACCAGACCGAGGATGAAGGATGCCGCGGCCAGGGTGTACGGGTCGCGGCGCGAGGTCGTGCTCGCCGTGTCGGTCATGAGCCGGCTCACCGGGCCTCCTCGCGGCGGTAGGAAGCGCGCTCGCGTGCCGCGTCGCCGTCAGGACGGTGTTTTCGCAGACCGTAGACGAGCAGCCAGCACCCGATGACCGCGGACGCGGCGAGGGTGACGGGCAGCGGCAGGTGCGCTGCGGCACCCACCACCACTCCGAGGAGCAGGAAAGCGGCGACGAGGAAGAGCATGTGTCTCCTTCCGGTTCGGGGGGTGCGCGGTTCGCGACCGAACGATCAACGCGGCCCGGGTGCCCGGGGCGCCATCCGGGAAACTCGGGCCACTCCGCCGGCGGCCATGTCGGCCTGAACTGTGCGGCCCGCCTGGCGGCCACCGTCAGGGGAGGGGGGATCCGGCCGCGGATCGGAGGAGAATCGACCAGTGCGCCTTGTTTGTCTCGGCTGGAGAGGGTTACGCGACGAACGAGGCCCGCCGTGGCCGTGAGCGCCGCGTCGGTCCTGCCGACCGCGCGCGGCGAGCGGCAGCTCAGTCTCAGGGACAGTGATGACGACGACGAAGACGGACCAGGGCGCCGGCGGGACCGGGGCGAAAACGGGCGGCCCCGCGGACAAGGCAGTGGTGCGAGCCCTGCTGCGCCGGCAGCGGCGTACGTATGCCGCGCAGGCCGGCATCCGGCTGCGGGACACGCCGGCTCCGCTGTATCGGACGCTCGTGCTCGCCGTCCTGCTCAGCGCGCGCATCAGGGCCGACACGGCGGTCGCGGCGGCCAGAGCGCTGTTCGACGCCGGGATGCGCGACGCGCGGTCCATGGCGCGTGCGTCCTGGCAGCAGCGCGTCGACGCCCTGGGGGAGGGCGGCTATCGACGCTATGACGAGCGGACCGCGACGATCCTCGGTGACGGAGCGGAGCTGGTGCTGGAACGCTACGGCGGTGATCTGCGCAGGTTGCGCGAGGAGCCCGACCCGCGGAAGGCGCTCCTCGAACTGCCCGGGATCGGGCCGACGGGGGCCGACATCTTCCTGCGCGCGGTGCAGGGCGTGTGGACCGAGTTCGCGCCCTACTTCGACGGCAAGGCCCTCGACGGGGCACGGCGGCTGGGCCTGCCGGACGCGCCGCGCGAGCTGAGCCGCCTCGTCGGAACGGAGGAGGAGACCCTGCTCGCGGACGGCCTGATCCACGCGGCCCTCGACCAACGGCTCGCCGCCGACGTGCTCACGGAGGCCCAGGCGTCCTGACGCGGTCCGAGCGTCCAGGACCGCGAGGGTGACGGGGGCGCGTGGCGTCAGGGGTTCGTCCAGGCTGCCGCGGGCTCGGTCAGGGCGCAGACCTCGGCGGGGAGCTGGGATGAGGCGACGTCGGCGAGCGAGACGCCTTCCAGGATTTCGCGCACGTTGGACCGCAGCGCGATCCACAGGGGGAGCAGTGACTGGGCGGGACCGGTGTAGGAGAGGTCCGGGGGGCGGACCCCGCGCACCGAGACGAGGGGCCCGTCCACGGCGCGTATGACGTCGGCGATGGTGATGGTCCCGGCGGGCCTGGCCAGGCGGTAGCCGCCGTTGCCGCCGCGCTGGCTGAGTACGAGACCACCCCGGCGCATGTCGTTCAGGATGCCTTCGAGGAACTTGTGCGGAATGTCCTGAGCCTCGGCGATCGCCTCGGCCTTCAACGGCCCCTCGTCCCGCGACGCGGCGAGTTGCAGCGCGGCCCGTACCGCGTAGTCCGCCCTGGCTGAAATCCGCATGTGCGCATTATCCCGTACGGCTCGGTCCGGTTTCACGCTCTCTCGTTCAGACGGGCAGGACGAACGGAGGGTGCGCGCCGTTGAGGAAGTAGTCCCCGACGTCCCGGAGACGGTGACCGACCGGCTCGTACAACGTGTGGGTGCGCGCGTTGCGCCAGAAGCGGTCGAATCCCAGCCGGGTGGACGCCGAGCGGGCGCCGATGACGTCGAGGGCGCGCGTGGTGGACTCCTGCGCGGCCCTGGACGCGGCGGCTTCGGCCATGGCCACCAGGACGGAGATCTCCGCGTACTCGTCGTAGTTCAGGTCGTCGCCGCGTGCCAGTCCGACGGCCACGGCCTGCACCGCCTGCTCGGCGAGTGCGGCGGCGGAGCGGGTGAGGACGGTGAGTTCCCCGTGCAGGGTCAGCGTCCGAGGGTCCGGCGCGGAGCCGGCCGGCCAGGAGGGATGCCGCAGCCGGTGCCCCGCCCTGCTGTACTCGCGTACTTCGGTGAGCACTCCTTCGGCGATGCCGAGGAGAAGCTGGACGGAGAGAAGGTGTCCGACCGGTGAGGTGAAGGCGGTCAGGGGCGAGAGGACGTCCTCGTCCGCGGACAGGGATCCGAGCACGTTGGCGGCGGCGACCGGCACGGCGTGGAAGTCCACACTGCCGCCGGCGGCGAGCCGCTGCCCGAAGGCGTCCGAGTCGCCCTCGATCCGCACCCCGGGATGCGCGGGATCGACGACGACGGCGAAGGGCTCGCCGGTGTCGGTCCGCTCAGCTCGTACGGCCAGGCGGTCGGCGACCAGGACCCCCGTGGCGTAGCTCTGGCGGCCGTCCAGGACGAAGCCCCCGCCCTTCCTGGCCAGCCGCAGAGAGGGCTCCTGGCGGGCGAAGCCGCCACCCCAGAGATGGGGCTTCTTCGTGGAGCGCTGCACGGCCTCGGTGGCGCGGGCGGAGTCGGCGAAGGACAGAGCGCTCCACGACAAGAAGTAGTGACAGCCCAGCAGTTGACCGATCGCGCCGTCGGCGGCGGAGATCTCCCGCACGACGGCGTAGGCCGTCGTCCAGTCCGCGCCGCCTCCCCCTGCGTCGGCCGGTACCAGCAGCGTCAGCAGTCCCGCCTCACGCAGCCGGGACACCTCGTCCAAGGGGGTCTTGCCCGCCTGCTCCCTGGCCACCGCGTCCGTGGCCAGGTCATCGGCCGTCTCCCGGGCCGCGCGCAGCCAGTGCGCGTGGCCGGGTGCGGTGCGGCCGGATGCGGAGTCGGCTCCGGACAGTACGGTGGCTACGGCCATGGTGATGGTTTCCTCACATTCGGCGGCCAGGCGCCGTGTCGGGAGTCTTCTGCCGGTCGGGCACGTACGCGTGGCCCCTGCGCCGGACGGTTGCGATGCGGTGCCCGCCGGGTCCTGCCCGGCCTGTGGCCTTGGCGGCTTCGCCGGATCGCCGAGGGCGAGAGCAGGCTTGGCGGCACGGGCAACAGGCGGGACGGGCGTCCTAGACGCCGCAACTGACGCGGCAACAGACGGCGCTGGCGACGAGACCGAAGTCGACGTGCCGACGGCGAACCAGTCGCTGCTGCGTGGGGGGCATGTACATCATCCTGCGCATCCGTTGGACCTGCGGTCAATGGTTTCCTAGTAAATCGATAGGAAATAAGCGGGAGCGGTCCCACGGACGGTGGAACGGCCCGACGGGTACCGGCCAGGGCCGGTCGTCCGGCATGCGGGCCGTAGTTGACGGGACGCCAGATGTACTGCTCAATGAGTCGCATGAACGCGGAGCATCGCCTGGTCACCCGCGGCCACATCGACTTCTGTCGGGTGTGGTCCGCCGCCTGTTGCGCCTGACGCGGCAGCGGGCCGTCCGTACGGCCCGCCCCTTCCTCGGTGACCCGTACCCGGCGGAGTCCTCCCCCCGCGGCATCGCCGTGAGCGTGTGCTGAACACCCGCTGAATCCCTCTTCGTCCTCTTCCCTTGTCCTCGTGTACGGCCGGTCTCGCGCGACCTGTCACGCGCTCCCGTCGCCCGTCGCGACCCGGGCCCGCATCCGGGCACATCCACAGGACCGCAGAAAGGCCATTTCCCATGCCCGTGGAGTTCCTTGGCATCGCCGCCACCCATGACGGCTCCGAGACCACCCCGCGCTCCGGCGCCGCCTTCGACAAGGAGTACACGCTCCGGCTCGCGCGGGCGCACGAGGACAACGGCTGGGACCGGGTGCTGTTCGCCTACGGTTCCGGATCGCCTGATCCCGCCCCGGCCGCCGCCTACATCGCGAGCAGGCTGGACCGCCTCCAGATCCTGCTCGCCCACCGGCCCAACGTCTCGTACCCGACCTTCGCCGCGAAGACCTTCGCCACCCTCGACCAGATCAGCGAGGGCCGGCTCACCGTGCACTTCATCACCGGCGGCAACGACCGTGAACAGGGCCGCGAGGGTGACACCCTGACGAAGGACGAACGCTACGCCCGCACGCGGGAGTACATCGGGATCGTCAAGAAGATCTGGACCACCCACGAGCCCTTCGACCACGAAGGCGAGCACTACCGTTTCCACGATTTCGTGAGCGACGTCTTTCCGGTCCAGCAACCGCGCCCCGCCGTGTCGTTCGGCGGCTCCTCGCCCGCCGCCTACGCCGCCGGAGGCGCCGAGGCCGACGTCTACTGCCTGTGGGGCGAGCCGTTGGAGAAGACCGCCGAGCAGATCGAGGCGGTGAAAGCAGCCGCGAAGGCGGCGGGCCGTACCGAAACACCGCGCATCCAGGTCGCGTTCCGCCCGATCATCGCCCCGACCGAGGACCTGGCCTGGGAGAAGGCCCACCGGACCGTCGGCGCGATCAAGGCCCGCAGGGAGAAGGGCGAGCCGCTCACCAGGCGGCACAGCGGTGGTGACCGGCCCCAGAACACCGGCTCGCGGCGGCTGATCGCCATCGCCGAGGCGGGGGAACGGTACGACCGCGCCCTGTGGACCCCCACCGCCGCCGCGACCGGAGGCGCGGGCAACTCCAACGCCCTGGTCGGAACCCCGGAAACGGTCGCCAGGGCGCTGCTGGACTACTACGACCTGGGCGTCGACATTCTCTCCGCCCGCGGCTACGACCTGCTGGACGACGCGATCGACTTCGGCCGGTACGTGATCCCGATCGTCCGCGAAGAGGTCGCCAAGCGCGACGCGGAGCGGGTGACGCCCGGCACCCCGAACGCCGTGGCGGGCCAGGGCTGACGCCGGTCGCACGGCGGCCCTCGACTCGCGCGAGTCGAGGGCCGCCCCTTTTCACTGCCCGGTTCGGGAAGCGGCCTCAGCCGACCGTCTGTCGCGCCGTCAGGGAGGCAGGGCGCCAGCCCAGTTCGGGGGCGATCAGGTGCCGTGTGTCGTGCAGGATCTGCTCGTACTCCTCCCGGTGGAACTCGTACGGCAGCTCCAGGCGCAGCTCCGAGACCTGTGCGAGGACGGGGTCGGCGGTCAGTTGTTCCAGGATCTGCTCGGCGGTGCCCACCACGTCGGGGGCGAACAGGGTCCGCTTCGGCCCCTGGGGTGCCAGGGTGCGGGCGTGACGGCTCGCCGCGTAGGCGCGGTAGCGGGCCCGGCCGGCCGCGTCCGCGCTGTCCAAGGGCACGATCACGCGGCCCAGTGCCACCCGTGCCGGGCGCTCCGCACCGCGTGGGGACGGCGTGCGGCGGTACGCGGCCAGCAGATTGAGCTGGGCCGTCGTGAAGTCGTCGGTTCCCTCACCCGAGACGATGTTGCCGGACAGCAGGCCGAGGCCGTTCTCGGCGGCCCAGCGCACCGAGCGCAGGCTCCCGCCGCCGTACCAGATGCGCTGTGCCAGACCGGGGTTGTGCGGCTGCAGCCTGGGGCGCTGGGTGTTCCCCGGCGAGTGGATGACGGTGTCCGGGCCGCCGAGGTGGTCGCCCCGCAGGTTGTCGACGACGCGGGCGATCCTGCCGTACGACAGGTCGTAGTCGCGCCAGTCGCCGTCGTGGACGAGGTCGCCGAGCAGCTCGGCGTGCGGCATCCCGGTGCTGAAGCCGATCTGGAGCCGGTCCCGGGACAGGACGTCGGCCAACGCCAGGTCCTCGGCGAGACGGAAGGGACTCTCGTATCCGATCGGTATGACGGCGGTGCCGAGTTCGATCCGCTCGGTGCGCTGACCCGCCGCGGCGAGGAAGACGGCCGCCGAGGCGACGCCGTGCTCGAGATGCCGCTGCCTGATCCAGGCACCGTCGAAGTCCAGCCGTTCACCGTACTCGAACAGTTGGAGCGTCTCCTCCAGGCCGGTGTACGGGTCGTCGTCCGCGAAGTTGCCCGGGGTGAGAAAGGCGAGGGATGTGATGGTGGGAGTGGTCATCTGACGCCGGTCCTCAGCTCGTTGTGGTCGTGGCGGCCGGAGAGGGGACCCGGCCGCCCGGGATCGCCGCGAGCAGCTCGCGGGTGTACGCGTGGCGGGGCCGGGTGAACAGGTCCTCCGGCGGACCCGACTCCACGACCCGGCCGGCCCGCATGACCGCGACCTGGTGCGCGATCTGGCGTACGACGGCGAGGTCGTGGGAGATGAAGAGGTACGCGACCCCCGTGTCCGCCTGCAACTCGGCCAGCAGCTCCAGCACTTGGGCCTGAACCGAGACGTCGAGCGCGGACACGGGCTCGTCGCACACCACCAGATCGGGGGAGAGCGCGAGCGCGCGGGCGATCGCCACGCGCTGACGCTGACCGCCGGACAGCTCCGCCGGCCGGCGCTCCAACGTGGCCGGGGGAAGTGCCACCCGGTCGAGCAGTTCACGGGCCCGCGCGAGGCGTGAGGCACGGTCGCCGACCTTGAAGGCACGCAGCGGTTCGGTGATCACCTCACCGACGGAGAAGCGGGGATCGAGGGAGGCGTACGGGTTCTGGTACACGAACTGGGCGCGGCGGCGCAGCTCTCTGGCACGGGCCCCTCTCACGGCGGTGACGTCCTCGCCGTCGAACAGCACCTGCCCCGAGGTCGCGTCGGCGAGCCGGAGCACCAGCCGGGCCGTGGTGGACTTGCCCGAGCCCGACTCACCCACCAGGGCCAGGGTCTGTCCGCGGCGCAGAGTGAAGCTGACGCCGTCCACCGCGCGCAGGGCGCGAGGTCCGTCGGCGGTGCGGGGCAGCCGGAACTCCTTGACCAGGTCGCGTGCCTCCAGCAGGGGCGCCGGCTCCGCCGCGGACACGGGCACGGACGGGCGACGGCGTCCGGCGGTCATGCTCGGGGCGCTCGCCAGCAGGTGCCGCGTGTACGTGTCCTGAGGGTCGGCGAGAACGTCATGGGTCGGGCCCGCCTCCACCACCCGGCCCCGTGACATGACCACCAGCCGCTGCGCCCGGTCGGCGGCTACCCCGAGGTCGTGGGTCACCAGCAGGACAGCCGTGCCCGACTCCTCGGCGAGATGCTGGAGATGGTCGAGGATGACCCGCTGCACGGTGACGTCGAGGGCGCTGGTCGGCTCGTCGGCGATGATCAACTCGGGTCGCGCGGCGATCGCGATGGCGATCAGCGCGCGTTGCCGCATGCCGCCGGAGAGTTCGTGCGGATACTGCCGGGCCCGTACGGCGGCGTCGGGCAGCCCGGCCCGGTCCAGGACGGCGATGGCCTCGGCGGCGGCCGGGCGGCGCGTCGCCAGACCATGGACGCGCAGCACCTCGGCGACCTGTTCGCCGATCCGCTTGACCGGGTTGAGCGACACGGTCGGGTCCTGAGGGACGAGCCCGATCCGCGCCCCGCGCACGGTGCGCAGTTCCGCCTCCGACAGCGTGGTCAGATCGCGCCGGCCGAAGCGGACGGAACCGGCGTCGATGCGCCCGTTGCCGGACAGGAGGCGCGTGATCGCGTGCGCGGTCGTGCTCTTGCCGGAGCCGGACTCACCGACCACGGCCGTCACCTGGCCCGGCCACACGTCGAGGTCCACGCCCCGGACGGCTGCCACGGTACCGCCGCGGGTGCTGTACGAGACGGACAGACCACGGATCTCCAGCAGCGGCGTGCGCGCCGGCCGGGGCGTGCTTCCCGGCAGCGGTGCGCCCTGCTGCAGTGGTGTGCTCTCCGGCGGCTGGGTGCTCTCCGGCAGTGGTGTGGTCACATCCTCACCGCTTTCGTGTTCGTAGGTCATCGCTGCCGGGACCATTCGCCGTCCAGCGCCCTGGCGACGCGGTTGGTGGCCAGCACGGTCGCGGCGATCGCCAGACCGGGCAGCGCGGTCAACCACCAGGCAGTGGCGAGGTAGTTGCGGCCCTCGGAGATCAACGTGCCCCACTCCGGGGCCGGCGGGGGAGCGCCGTAGCCGAGGAAGCTCAGTGCCGAGACGGCCAGGATGGAGGCGCCGAAGTCGAGCGTGGCCAGGACGATCACCGGGCCGGCCGCATTGGGCAGCACATGCCGGCCCAGCACCGAGTACCACCGGGCCCCGCAGGAGCGCGACGCCTCGACGAACACCGCCTGCCGCACCCGCAGCACCTCGGCGCGCGCCACCCGGGCGAAGGAGGCGACACTGGCGATGCCGACCGCGACGGCCACCTTCACCGTCCCGTACCCCAGCGCGGTCACCAGCGCCAGCGACAGGAACAGCGCGGGGATGGACAGCAGGACGTCGACGAAGCGCATCAGCGCGTCGTCCACCCAGCGGCCCACGAACCCGGCGACCAGACCGAGCAGACCACCCACCACGAACGCCACCAGCACCGCGATCAGCGTGGCCTTCAGCGACAACTGGGCTCCGTGGACGACTCGGGCGAACACATCGCGCCCCAGCTCGTCCGTACCGAACCAGTGCGCACCGCTCGGACCGCGGAAGTTCTCCGTGGGCACCCCCTTCAGCGGATCCCGAGAGCTGAACAGCCCGGGCCGGAACGCCGCCAGCACCACCAGGACGAGGACGACGACCGACAGCAGAAGACCGGGACGGCGTACGAGGAACCGCAGCACTCGCCCCGCGTCGGCGCGACGCCCCGGCACGGGATCGGGTGCCGCGCCGCGAGGCCGGGCCGGGCCGAGCGCGGCCTCGGTGGGATCATCGACAAGGCTCTGACTCATGCCGCACGCGCCCTTCTGTCCGACGCCACCACGATCCGCGGGTCCAGCAGCGGATACACCAGGTCGACCACCAGATTCGTCATCACGAAGATCAGCGCGCCGAACGCCACCACCCCCTGGACCACCGGGATGTCCTGGGCCGTGACCGCCGCCGCGGTCACACGGCCCAGGCCGTCACGGGAGAACACCGTCTCCACGACGACCGAACCGGCGATCAGCTGACCCACCAGCAGACCGACGACCGTCAGCGCCGGCAGGGACGCGTTGCGCAGCGCGTGCCGCAGATGCACCCGCCAGCGGCCCGCGCCCTTCGCACGGGCGGTCTCCACGTACGCCTGGTCGAGCGCGGTGAGCAGGCTCTTGGCCAGCACCTGCGCGATCTGGGCGCCGGTCGGGACCGCGAGCGTCAGCGCCGGCAGCACCAGGCCTCTCAGTCCGTCGTTGCCGAACGCGGGAAACCAGTGCAACCGGAAGGAGAACGCCTCGACGAGCAGCAGCCCCACCCAGAACGTCGGGACGGACACACCCAGCGGCGGCAGCGACAGCAGCAGCTGGCGCAGCCACCGCCGCGTGGTGTACGTCGCCACCACGGCGAGGCCGCCGCCGAGGAGCACCGCCAACAGCAATGCCGAGCTGGTCAGTTGGAGCGTCTGTGGCAGCGCGTCGGCCAGCGTCGAGGTGACCGGCCGGCCGGTGGCGACGGAGTCGCCGAAGTCCCCGCGCACCGCCCGGCCGAGGTAGTCGGCGTACTGCACGAGCACGGGCTTGTCGAAGCCGTACTCGTGCCGCAGGGCGGCGATCTGCCGGGGATCGACCTGTCCCGACTCCGTTCCGGCACCGGCCATCGCCGTGACGGGGTCGCCCGGCAGGAAGTCCAGCACCAGGAACGACACGGTGTACGCCGCCCACAGCACCCCGGCCGCCTGCGTGAGTCGCTTGATCACATAGCCGCGCACGGGTCAGCCGACCCAGGTGTCGTGCAACTGGATCCGGCTGGAGGCGTCGAAGGCGAGGCCGTGCACCTTCGTGGACACGCCGAGCTGGGTCTGCAGCTCCACCACCGGCACGTTGTTGGCGTCACGCACGATGGACCGCTGTGCCCGGGCCACCAGCCGTCCGCGCTCGGCCGGGTCGGTGGTCGCGGCCTGTGCGGCCAGGGTGGTGTCGAGACCGCTCGCCGGCAGGCGGTAGAAGTTGGCCAGCTTCGTGGAGAAGGAGTTGCGCAGGATGTCGGGGTCGGCGCGGGTGATGTTCCCCCAGATCGCGTCGTACGCGCCCGACTGCTGTATCGGTGTGAGCTGGGGGAGTTGGAGCTGCTTGAGCGTCACCCGGATACCGACGGACTTCAGTTGCTGCTGCACCAGCTCCAAAGCGGGCTGGTTCGTTGCCGCGTTGGGAACCCAGTCGACGGTCAGGCTCAGCTTCTTGCCGTCCTTGACCCGGATGCCGTCGCCGCCCGCCTTCCAGCCGGCCTCCTCCAGCAGGGACTTCGCCTTGGCCGTGTCGAGGGACAGATCCTGGGCGAGACTGGTGTAGTCGGGTGTCGTGTGCGCGAGGACGCTGGTCGCGGGCCGGGTGCCGGTCGGGAAGACGGTGTCGGCGATCTGCTTCCGGTCGATGGCGGACAGGACGGCCCGGCGGACCCGGGCGTCCTTGAGGGCCGGCCGCGCGTTGTTGAGGCCCAGCCCGAAGGTGATGCCGGGGTTGGCCCGCCTCAGGAAGGTGACCTGTCCGCCCTTGAGGGCCGCCTCGTCGGCCCGGCCCACGCTGCCGATCGCGTCCACCTGGCCGGACCGGAGACTGCCGGCTCGTACGCCGGCCTCGGGCACGACCTTGAACACCAGCTTGTCCAGGTACGCCTCGCCCTTCTTGCTCCACCGGGAGGAACCCCAGGCGTAGCCGGGGCGTTTGGCCAGGGTGACCGACTGGTTCTGCACGTAGCCCTTCAGTACGAAGGGCCCGGACCCGACCACCCCGTCGCTGCACTTCTGCTGAGGCGACCGCTTCACGCTCGCGGACGACTCGATGCCGAGCGAGTGCGTCGAAGTCGCTTGCAGGAACTGGGTGTTGGGCTGCTGGAAGGTGACCTTGACGGTGAGCGGGTCCACCACAGTGGTGCTCTTGGCGCCGCTCAGGTAGCCCTGGGCCAGAGTGCCCAGGACACCGAGCTTCGGTACCGCGTCGAAGTTGTCCTTGACCACCTGTGCGGTGAGCGGGGACCCGTCGCTGAAGGTGACGCCCGAGCGCAGGTGGAAGGTGAAGGCGGTCGCGTCGGCGCTGATGTCCCAGCTCTTCGCGAGCCACGGCACGATCTTGCCGGTCTTGGGGTCCTGGTCCGTCAGGGAGTCCACGATCTGGCGCACCGAGTAGATCGTGTCGTTGCTGCCGACCTGCTGGGGGTCCACGCAGCCGGCGTCGGAACCCACCGCGAAGGTCAGGGTCCCGCCGGAGCGCGGCTTGCCGCTCCCGGTGTCGGAGCCGTCGGTGCTCGACCCGCAGGCGGTCAGCAGCACGCTGGTGGTGAGAAGGGCGGTGAGCGTCGCCCATCGGGGAGTTCGGAAAACCGGACGTGCTCTCACGGAGAATTCTCCTCTTGGTGTCGCCGGGCACGGGCCGTCGCACGAGGCACGACCGCGCGTGGCTGCGCGGGCCCGTCGCCGTGACGCCGGTGGCGGTCAGGGGCCAACGGTCAGGGCCGGGCGGAAGGCAGAACGCGGAAGGCGGGACGCGGAAGACGGAAAGGGGACGGAAAGGGGAAGGCGGAATGGGGGATGCGGAGGGCGGATCGGAGAGATCGGCAGGGAGGGGGATGCGGGCGGCGGCGCGGGCGCATGACGCGACGGCTGGTCATGTAGGGCGACAGCCTGTGGGCCTCACGGATGTCGGCGCGGGGGTCTCACGGATGGCGACCGCCCACGGGTCCGTCGGCGCACGGCTGCGCGAAGGGCCGTCAGGCCTGACAGAGACAGCTCGTCGAGCGCTTCAGATCGATGTGGCGTCGGCGTGCCAGTCGGGAGAACACCACCGCGACGGCGAAGGAGGCGCCAAGGCCACCGTCGTCTCGCATACCGGTCCTCCACATGTCCGGCCCCGGTCACGGGGCCACGCGCTTGCGGGGATCGTCACTGGTCCCCGCCGGGCTTTCACCTGGAGCACCCCACCGCGCGGGAGGGTTGCCGGTCAGCGAGCCAGGGCTTGACGCTGACACTCAATGCCGTTCGTGATCGTACGGAGCGGTTCTCGCGTACGTCAATGCCGGCACCGGAGCCCGGCGGAGCGAGCCGCCGGAGTCCCGTGCAGCGAGCGGCCGCACTCCTGCGGAAGGAGCCGGGCCGCCCGCGCCGACGGGACGCCTGGTGGAAGCACGCCCCGCCGACGGACGTACCGTTCAGGCACCACCGCGTTCGCGCGGGATCTTCTGACCCGCCTCGATCGGCACCGGCAGCCGGTTCTCCGCCGGTGGCAGCGGGCAGGTGGCCAGGTCCGTGTAGGCGCACGGCAGGTTCGTGGCGCGGTTGAAGTCCAGGACGACCGAGCCGTCGGCGGCGGGCGCCCCGACGGACAGGGTGCGGTTGGCGGCGTAGGTGGTGACGCCGGAGGTCGCGTCGGTGAAGAGGACCGTCAGCCCGCCCGGGACGTGTCCGGGGAACGCGGTCAGCGACAGCGGGCGCCCGTCCAGTTCGAACTCGATCCGGCCGGGAGCGTCGTACACGTGCTCCAGGCCCTCGACCGCGGCGCCCACGGTGGTGGGCCGCGGCTGGTCGAAGGGGACGTACCGGCCCGTCACGGCCCAGCGGGGGTGCGGGGCGTAGGCCGGGGTTCCGGTGAAAGCGGTGAGCAGCGGGGCGTCCGGGTGCCGGGGGCGCACGATGTCGTGACCGCCCCGCTTGGCGACCTCGATGACGGCGTCCTTCCAGATCGCCTCGACACCGCCGCGTTCGGGCAGCACGCCGAAGCGGTGCTCGCCGCGCACCGTGGTCCCGTCGACGACCAGTTCCTCACTGTCGTCGAGGGTGACGACGACCCCGTCGGGGCCGGTGTGCCATGCCCCGGGCGCGTCGGGGAAGCGCTGCGGCCGGTCGTCGAGCCAGTGCAGGCCGGTGATCGCCAGAAAGCCGTGCGGGGCGGCGAGCCGGGCTTCCTGCCCGCGGTACCAGTCCAGCCAGTTCTCGGTGAAGGTGCGCAGGTCCGTGGTGGTCGCCTCGCTGGTCATGAGTTCTCCTTCGGTAGGGACCGCACGAGGCCCGCTCTCGGGCGGGACGCGGGGATTCCCCGAAGCGGATCGGCGGGATCTCGGTGCATGTCAGGTGGAACGGGCGGTCGGTGAACCCGCATTCCGTTCGTGTGTGACAGCTTCATGTCAGTCATGTGGACGACCGCACGGCCGGTCGGCCGCGGGACCGCGGAGTTCCGGCAGTCTCCCGAACCAGCGTGCCCGGAGGCGCAGTTCACCGATACGCATGCTCCGTTGACGCCTTTCAGGCCCGCGTGCTTACATCCCGCCATGCCGATGCCGGAGCCTCTGACCCGCCGCCGTGCCGTGGACCTCGTCCGCGTGGCCGCCGCGCTGTGTCGGACGACCGGCTGATCACGCACTTCCGCAGTTCTCCGCACCTCCGCGAACTTCCGCCACGGACAAGCCGGTTGAGTGCGCCCGGGTCCATCCCTGCAGCCGACCAGTGCCAGCCGTGCCGGGTCGTGCCGAGCCCTTCCGTCCTTCCCGCCCTGTGATGACGAGGATCCGCCATGCCTTCACCCACGCCCGCAGGCCGTTACGAATCCGAGTACGACCGCCGCAGACTGCGTCAGTGGCTCGCGGGTGAGGCCAGGGCCGACGGGGTCACCCGCCGTCGGCTGCTCACCCTGCTCACCGCGGCCGCCGCCGGCACCGCCCTCGGTGCCGCACAGCCCGGACAGCCCGCACACGCCGCCGAAGGCCCGATCGTGAAGCCGCTGCCCGCCGAGTGGTTCATCCAGCGCGGCACCAACGCCGAGACCCGCTGGGAGGCGCTGCGGGGGACCGGCCACCACACTCCCAACGACCTGTTCTTCGTGCGCAATCACACCGCCACCCCTCTCTTGGACGCCGACGACTGGCGCCTGCGGCTGTGGGGGAGCGGATTGCGCGGCAGCCCCGGTGAGGAGAGGCCGGTGGAGTTCGGGTACGACGATCTGCGCGCGCTGCCGGCCGTCACACGGACCGCCTTCGTCGAATGCGCTGGGAACGGTCGCTCGTACTACACGACGCAGCAGGGCGAAACGGTCACCGGCACCGCGTGGACCCTGGGAGCGATCGGTGTCGCGCGCTGGCGCGGGGTGCGGCTGGCCGACGTGCTGCGCAGGGCCGGGTTGTCCCCTCGGGCCGTTGACGTGCAACCGCGCGGTCTGGACGCCGAGTACGTCAGCGGCGGGGAGAGCCTGGGGCGGGTACGCCGTCCGCTGCCGCTCGCCAAAGCCTTGGACGACGTACTGCTCGCGTACGAGATGAACGGCGAGCCGCTGCCGTACGACCACGGCCATCCGGTCCGGGTGCTGGTCCCCTCCTGGGTGGGGATCGCGTCGATCAAGTGGGTCGGCGACATCGAGGTGTCCGCACAGCCGCTCTTTTCTCCCTGGAACACCACCTTCTACCGGCTGTTCGGCCCCTCCTATCCCGAGGGCGGCAGCGCGCCGCTCACGCGGCAGACCACGAAGAGCGCGTTCGAGCTGGCGAGCGGGGCCACGTTCCCGGCGGGCCGCAGGCACGTGCTGCACGGGCGGTCGTGGTCGGGTGCGGGGGGTGTCGCCAAGGTCGACGTCAGTACGGACGGAGGCGCCAACTGGCGGCCCGCCCGCCTGCACGACCGGCCCCGGGCCGGCACCTGGACCCGCTGGTCCCTCGGCTGGCGGCCCGACACACCCGGCGTCACGCACCTGCTGGCCCGCGCCACGGACACGGCCGGCCGGACCCAGCCCGACACCGCCGTGCCCAACACGCAGGGCTATCTGTTCGGGGCGGTGGTGCGGCATCCGGTGAACGTGGTCTGACGGACGGCCCGGACCTGGACGCACGGGTCAGACGTGCGGGACGACCGCGACCGGGCACCGCACCCGACGCAGCACGGCGTGCAGGACCGGCCCGATGTGCGCGCCGAACCCGGCCGGACGGATCCGGCGGCCGACCACCAGCAGGCACGCGTCCCGAGACGCGCGCGACAGTGCCTCGGCCGGGCGGCCGTTCTCCACCCGAACGCGAACCTCGACGTTCGGGTACTTCTCGCCCCACGGCCGCAGCAGCGAGGCCACCGCCTGCGCCGCGTCCTCCTGTCCGATCAGGTCCTCCGCGCCCGGCCCCAGGGCCCACGGCGGTCGCCACGCGTACACCAGGCGCAGCGGCGCCGAACGCAGGGCGGCGCTCTCGAAGGCGAAGGCCAGGACGTCCTCGCAGCGGTGGTCGGCGTCGGCGCCCACCACCACCTCGCGATCCGGCCCGTCGTCCGAAGCGGCTTCCCCGACGGCGGGCCCCCGCTCGTCCTCGGCCGTCCCGTCGGCCCGCACCACCGCCGCCGGACGGGTCAGCCGCGCGAGTGTCGCCAGTGCCACGGAACCCGCCAGGAATCCGCCGACACCGCCGAACGCCCGGCTCCCGAGGACCAGGAGTCCGGCCTCGGTACCTGCGGTGACGAGGGCGTCGACCGGTGATCGGGCGATCAGCTCGGAGCTCACCGACACCTGCGGACAGCGCTCTTGGAGCAGATCCACGGCATCCCGCACGATCCGCTGTGCCCGCGAGCGGGGCGCCTCGAGTTCGGGGAGCCTCGACGGCCCCGTGGGCATCGCCTCCCACGCGTGCACCAGTCGCAGCGGCACCCCGCGGCGCGACGCCTCTCCGGCGGCCCACTGGGCGGCGGCGAGACTCTCCGGTGAACCGTCCAGTCCTACGACGATGGGTCCGAGCACGGCCAACACCTCCCCGCATCGATGCGCGCGCGGTGTCGTGGGGCACCCGGCCCCACACCTCCAGGATGACCGGCGGAATCCTCGGCGGGCAGGGGACGAACGGGCCGCGGACGGGCCCGGTCGGCCCACGCCCGGGACGCTGGAGGTGACGAGGAAAGGGAGGCGCGAAGAGCGGAAGAATGAACGGTACTGATCGGTTGCCCAGCTGACCGGTATGGCCGACCTGGTCGGCTGGACGGAGACAGGACTCCCGAGCGCGCACGCGATCCCAGGTATGCACGACATCCGGATCGAGGAACACGTGGCGGACGGCGTGCTCGTGCTGAAGGCCGAGCTCCCGGGCCGGGCGTCGCCCCTCCCCCGAGGACGCTGAGAGCACGGTGACGGGAGCCGTCCCGACCCTGCGGTCCGAGCGCCGTGAGCAAGTGACTGTGAAGCACCGCATGGAATTCCCCTACGGCGGTCTCACCCGCTCCGTCCGGTTGCCGGACGGAGCGAAGGGAGAGGAGGACACCGCCGAGTTCCGCGACGGTGTCCTGACGGTCAGGGTCCCGGTTCCGAAGACGGAGACGGGTACGGCTACCGGGACCTTCCCGGTACTGCACGGCTGACCCGCGAACGGTTCAGCCCACGAGCCGGGCCGACACGGCGTCGGGCCACGCGTCCCGCTCCAGAACCTGGCGGGCCGTGCGGCGTGGTGAGGACGGTCCCAGCGGGCCGTACCCGAAACGGATGATCATCTGGGCGGACGTCCGCCGACCGCGGACAAGCTGGTCACGCAGGTCCGGCCACTCCAGCGCCTGGTGCAGCAGTGATGCCCGTACGTGGTGGACGGTGGCCACCAGCAGGACGCGTTCGAGTGCCTCACCGGCGCGCAGCCAGTCCGTCCGCCGGTCGTGGGGCGTGGACAGCACGGCGATGACGGGCCGCTTCTCGAAGGGTCGGGTGAGGAGTCCCGAGGAGTGCGGGCGGGCGGTGAAGTCGCGCATCGGGATACGGTCCCGGAAGTCCTGCGGGCCCAGTGCCTCGGGAGGCACGCCGAGCGATCCGCCGCCGGGCGGACGAACCCAGCGGCGGCTCTCGGCTGCCCGCTCGGCGTCCGCGCTGTTGCGTCGCTCGGCCTCCCGGGTCAGTCCCAGCAGCCGGTCGGTCTCCGCCACGCCGGGAAAGCGCAGCACGGAGCCTTCCGCTTGGGCGGCTTCGGCGAGTTCGGTCAGGACGGGGACGGGTACCGGACGGCCGGAGAACGGGAGACGGCTGCTGCGCCGGTCCCAGAGGGCTTCGTACAGCCGCGGCGTCGCGGAGAGCCGAGACGTTCCGGCGAGCTGGACGGTGGCCAGCAGGTCAGGTTCGGTCGGGCGGGGGAGACGCCGGGACAAGGGCTCCCAGCCGTGGTGGGCGACCGCGACGCGCAGGTTGAACAGCGCGCAGCCGACGGAGACGTGCAAGGCGCGTCCGGACGGATCGGTGTGTCGCAGGCCGCGTTGCGCGGCCGCTCGGATCTCCAGGGTGACCGTGTCCGGGACGAGCCGGAACCGCCAGGGCTGCGTGTTGTGGAGGGAGGGAGCCGCGACGGACGCCGCGACCAGCCGTTCCAGGGTCGGAACGTCGAGCGCCGTGACGGACATGGTGACTCCTTCCCTGCCCCGCGCCCGAAGCGCCGCCGGGCCGTCGGCTGCTCCCGCACAGCGTGGTCGCGTCGGGAGACGGTGGGCAGGGGCCACCTGGCCCTCGGAGAGGGCCCATCGGCGTCCCCGCGAGAGCCTTGAGGCTCCCTGTGACACTGGGCCACCCGCGATTCCACGAGAACGGTGGCGCCTTCCGCTGACCAGGAGGCGGGACCCGCGGGTGCGGCCCCAACAGCGGAGTTCTGGACGCGGTCCGCCGTCCTGCTGGTGATCGCCGCCGGGCTCGCCGTCGTGGGCAACGCCGCGCTCGGTGCTCCGGTGCCGCGAATGAGCCGTCACAGCGGCCGCACGGTCCAACCGCCGCCGTGTCGGTCGGGCATCCCGATAGGGACCGGAGGGACCCCGGGTATAGGCCGTTCGGCCTCAGCAGTTGGCACGCAGGTGCGCTGGAATGGGGGATACCGGCATCGGAGACGACAGCGAGGAGGTAACCGCCATGGCCACGGAGAAGCGTGGGCAGAGGTTCCCGTTCCCGGACATCCCGGACTGGTTCGAGAACCTGCCCGCCCGGTTCGCGATGCCCACCATGGGCGAGCTGTACACGGTCCGCATCGAGGACTACATGGAGGACGGCCGTTTCGTGGTGCGGGCAGAGCTTCCCGGGATGTCGCCCGAGAACATCGACGTCTTCATCAGCGACGGTGTGCTGACCGTCCAGGCCGAACGCACCGAACGGGAAGTGGACAAGAACCACAGCGAGATCCGGTACGGCGTGATGAGCCGCAGCATGACGCTGCCGCCGGGCGCCGATGAGGACGACGTCAAGGCCGACTACACCGACGGCATGCTGACGATCAGTGTGGGCATGGGCGCCGAGAAGCCGTCGGCCAAGCGCGTCGAGATCCAGCGCGGCAGTTGACGGGGACCGACCGGGTGCGGCGGGCCTGTCACGGGCCCGCCGGTGTGGACGCCATCCGGATGCCGCCGCTCTTCGGCTGCTGCCGCGACGGCTTCCGCCGGAAGGACGCCGAACCTCCCACGACCAGCCGAAACCCCCACGACCAGGAGCCGGAGGACATCATGGCGAGAGCGACGTGGACGACCAGCGGAGTCTTCACCGGGCGGGGAGGTGCCCGTACGGTCGAGGCCGGGATCGTGACCGGTGATCTGACCGTGCGCACCACCTGGGACGGCGCAACGGCCGAAGTCGCGGTGCGCTATACGGGCACCGAGAAGTGGTTCACCCTCACCGGCAGTCCGGAGCCGTGCCGGTCCGAGCACGACAGCAGGCGACTGCACCAGGCGGTGGTGGAAGCCGTGCGGGTGGGCGGCGGCGCTGTCGTTCCGCAGCCCGTGCGGATGGGTGGATGGCCGTGAGCAGCTGATTCGCGGCCCCGATGACGGCAGCCTCGCGTGAGCCGGTGCACGCCACGCGGGCACACCTGTCCGTCACGGACGTCACGCCCGCGCGTCGTGACATCAGCCCTCCTGGGTCGCGTTTGATCTCCGAGATCAGGGCCTCGACACTGGTCTTGATCTCGTCGCGGATCGGGCGGACCGTCTCGACGCCCTTGTCAGCCGGGTCTGCACCGCGACCAACAGCTGCGGGGTGGGGTCCCGGCCCAGCTCCACCGGCCCGGGGCCCGGAGCAGGGCCGGAACCCTCCGTATCCTCACGGCTTCCCCGGGGCGGTCGGCGATGCGCGCCGCGTACTCGTCTCGACCGCTCGAAGGAGGCGGTGATGGCGGGTCCACTCGGTACGGTGCCAGGCCGTGCGCCAGATGCGCCGTGGCACAGGGCGTCAACGCGGGAGTGGGGCACAATCTGTCGCAACGGGCCCGGCGGAGGAAGCGGGTGTGTATGAAGCCGCTTGCCGGTACGGCGGTCATCGGGATCGGAAACGAGTTCCGGCGCGATGACGGAGTGGGGTGGGCCGCCATCGCGCTGTTGTGCGAACGGGCCGCGCGGCGGCCTCTCCCCGCCGGTACCGGACTCGCGCAGTGCGACGGAGACCCCGGCCGCTTGATCACTCTCTGGGAGAACAAAGCTCTCGCCCTCGTCATCGACGCTTGTTTCCCGCCGTCGGCGCAGCCCGGACGGACGCACCGGTGGTGTGTGGCTCCGGGTGAGGTGCCGCATCATGCTGCGGGCAGGCAGAGCACTCACGGGTTGGGGCTCGCCGAGGCCTTTTGTCTCGCCGGCCGTCTCGGGCGCGGCCCCGGGCGCCTCATCGTGTACGCGGTCGAGGGAGCGGACCGCTCGCTGGGCACGGGCCTCACACCGGCGGTGACGGCCGCCCTGCCGGGTCTGGTCCGGTGCATCGAGGAAGACGTCCGGCAGTACAGCCGGAGAACTCGCCGGACCGGCTTCGGACCCGGGAGCTCGCTGGTCTGACATGCTGCCGGATCTAGGCACGTGGAGACCGAGAGGTGCACCATGACCGACGCTTCGGATCCCGGAGCCGGCCGCGACCGCTGGGACGAGGCGGTTCTCGACCACGACGGTCTGTCCGCGCTCGTCCGTGTCCTGAAGGGGCGCGGCCGCACGGTGATCGGCCCGACCGTGCGCGACGGTGCGATCGTCCTCGACGAGCTGGACTCCGCCGATGCCCTGCCCCACGGATGGGGGGTCGAGCTGGAGGCGGGGCGCTACCGGCTCCGCCGCCGCGAGGACGGTGCGGCCTTCGCGCACAGCGCGGGTCCCCAGTCATGGAAGTCGTTCCTGCACCCGGAGCGCGTCCGGCAGTGGTCCGCGGACCGCGCCCCGGACGGTGCGCCGTCCGTCCGGGAGGAGGATCAGGAAAGGATCTCGTACGCCTTCCTCGGCGTGCGCCCCTGCGATCTGCGCGCCATTCGGATCCTGGACCGGGTGCTGAGCGGGGGCAGGTACCGGGACCCCGTCTACCTGTCCCGGCGGACAGGTGCCTTCCTGATCGCGGTCGAGTGCACCGAGCCCGGTGCCACCTGCTTCTGCGTCTCGATGGGCAATGGGCCGGCCGCAGACGCCGGGTACGACCTCGCCCTCACGGAGGTCGTGGACGACGCGGGCCACCGCTTCCTGTGCCGGAGCGGGAGCGAGGAAGGAGCGGCGGTTCTCGCGGAACTGCCGCACCGGACTGCCGATGTCCACACCCGGGAAGCCGCGGCCCAGGCGGTGAGCACCGCCGCCGAACGCATGGGCCGTTCCATGCCGCCGGTGGACCTGCGCACCCTGATGCGCGACAACCTGGAAGCGGAGCGCTGGGACGACGTCACCGCCCGGTGCCTGAGCTGCGGCAACTGCACCATGGTCTGCCCCACGTGCTTCTGCACCACCACCGAGGACGTCACCGACCTGACCGGCGATCACGCCGAGCGCTGGCGCCTCTGGGACTCCTGCTACGACCTGGACTTCTCGCTCCTCCACGGCGGTGCGGTCCGGTCCACTCCGCGCAGCCGCTACCGCCAGTGGCTCACGCACAAACTGGGCACCTGGCACGACCAGTTCGGCAGTTCGGGCTGCGTCGGATGCGGCCGGTGCATCGTGTGGTGTCCCACGGGCATCGACCTCACCGAGGAAGCCCACGCACTGCATCAGGAAGCCACGCAGCGGGAGAACACGCCGTGACCCCGCATCCGGGCGGGCCCCCCGGTGCGGATGCGCTCGCCGCTCTGACGGAGGAGCAGCGCGGGAAGCTGCTGGCCCTCGCCCGTGACCTCGCCTTTCCGGGCGGCACGCGGATCTTCGAGGAAGGGGAGGACGCCGACCGGTTCTGGATCATCCGCTCGGGAACGGTCGCGCTCGACATCCACCTGCCCGGCCGGGGACGCGCGGTCGTGGAGACCATCGGTGCGGGCGGCCTGCTCGGCTGGTCGTGGCTGTGCCCACCCCGGCAGTGGCATCTGGCGGCCGAGACGCGGGACCCCGTAAGCGTCTGGGAGTTCGATGCCGCCGCTGTTCGTGACCTGTGCGCCGAGGACACGGCGCTCGGCCTGTCCCTGGTCACCGCCGTCGCGGAAACCATCGGGGACCGGCTCCGAGCCACCCGCACCCGGTTGCTCGACCTGTACGGACCGCCGGGGCCGGAGGGGAGCCGAACAGGACCATGACGTCAGCACCGCTTCCCTATCGCGTGGTGGACCGCCGCGAGGAGACGCACGACACGGCAACCCTCGTACTGGAGCCGGCCGGCGAGACCCTGAACCCTTTCGCACCGGGCCAGTTCGCGATGCTGTACGCGTTCGGTGTCGGAGAGATCCCGGTGTCCGTGTCCCGGCTCGCGGACGGGCACCGGGTGACGCACACGATCCGCGCCGTCGGGGCCGTCTCCCGCGCATTGTGCGGCCTGCCGACCGGCGGGTGGGTCGGCGTGCGCGGCCCCTTCGGCACCGCCTGGGAGACGGCCGCGGCTCACGGCAACGACCTGCTCGTCATCGCCGGAGGCATCGGGCTCGCCCCGCTGCGTCCTCTCGTCGACACCGTTCTGGCCGATCTTCACGCCTACGGGCGGCTGAACGTGCTCGCGGGTGCCCGGACCCCCGCCGATCTGCTCTACGGAGACGAGATCGCCGCTTGGGAGAAGCCGTTCGGTGCCGTCACGGTCGACCGGCCGTCGGGCGGCTGGACCGGCCGGGTGGGAGTCGTCACGACGCTGCTTCGCGAGGCCCGGTTCACGCCGTCGGACACGGTCGCCTACGTCTGCGGTCCCGAGGTCATGATGCGTGCGACCGCGCGGGAGCTGATCCACCACGGGGTACGCCCCGACCGCATCCAGGTCTCCCTCGAACGGAACATGCGCTGCGCCGTCGGCCACTGCGGACACTGCCAGCTCGGGCCCCTGCTCCTCTGCCGAGACGGTCCGGTCGTCCGCTACGACCAGGCCGAGCCCCTGCTCCACGTCCGGGAACTGTGAGATGAGCACCCCCACCCCTCTGCCCTCAGCCCGTCCCCGCCTCGGCGTGTTCAAGTTCGCCTCCTGCGACGGCTGCCAGCTCACCCTCCTCGACTGCGAGGACGAACTCCTCGGCATCGCCGCCCAGCTGGAGATCGCGCACTTCCTCGAAGCCTCCAGCGAACCCGCGCCCGGCCCGTACGACCTCGTCCTTGTCGAAGGCTCGGTGAGCACGCCCGAGCATGTGGAGCGTGTCCGACGCGTCCGCGCCGATGCCCGCCATCTCGTCACCATCGGCGCCTGCGCCACGGCCGGCGGAGTGCAGGCGCTGCGCAACTACGCCGACGTGGAAGGATATCTGGCGACCGTCTACGCCCGCCCCGAGTACATCGAGACCCTCGCGACCTCCACGCCGGTCTCGGCCCACGTACCCGTCGACTTCGAACTGCGCGGTTGTCCCATCGACCGCGGTCAGCTCGTCGAGGTCATCACCGCCTTCCTCGCCGGACGCAAGCCCGCGATTCCGAACCACAGCGTCTGCTTCTCCTGCAAGCGGCGCGGCAACGTCTGCGTCACCGTCGCGCACGGCACGCCCTGCCTCGGCCCGGTCACGCACGCGGGCTGCGGAGCTTTGTGCCCGACCTACGGGCGCGGGTGCTATGGCTGCTTCGGGCCGGCGGGAACCACGAACCTTCCCGCGCTGGTCCCACTGATGCAGCGTGACGGGATGACCGAGGAGGACATCGGCAGGTTCCTGCACACCTTCAACGCGACCGCCTTCACCGCCGTGGAGGACCAAGGGCAGCCCGACACGACCGACGTGGAAGGCCCCGAATGAGCGATTCCACGCCCCGGTCCCGGGAGTTCCGCATCCCCTCACTCGCCCGTGTCGAGGGCGAGACCGCGCTGCATGTGAGGATTCACCACGGCACCGTCATCGAGGCGCGGCTCAAGATCTACGAGCCACCGCGGTTCTTCGAAGCCTTCCTCCGGGGCAGAGCGCACACGGAGCCGCCCGACCTCACCTCCCGCATCTGCGGAATCTGTCCCGTCGCCTACCAGATGAGTGCCAGCCGTGCCATCGAGGACGCGTGCGGCGTCGTCGTCGACGGACAACTGGCCGCCCTGCGCCGCCTGCTCTACTGCGGCGAGTGGATCGAGAGCCAGACGCTGCACATCCACATGCTGCACGCGCCCGACTTCCTCGGCGAGGACGACGTGATCGGTTTGTCCCGCCTCCATCTGGAGCACGTCAAGCGCGGACTGCGCCTGAAGCAGACCGGAAACGCCGTGGTCGAACTGCTCGGGGGCCGGGCCATCCACCCTGTCAACGTCCGCCTCGGAGGCTTCCACCGCGCTCCGACCCGCGCCGAACTCCGCCCTCTGGAGGAACGGTTGCGCACCGCCCTCGACGACGCCTGGGACACGGTGCGCTGGGTCGCCGGCTTCGAGTTCCCGGACGCCGAGTGCGAAGCCGACCTGCTCGCCCTCGCCGAGGAGGGCACCTACGCCATCGAGTCCGGCGTGCCCACCGTGCTTCCGTACGACGAGACGCTCCCGCCGTACCGCTTCCCCCTGCGCGACTTCACCGAGCATGTGGTCGAGGAGCAGGTCCCCCACTCCACGGCCCTCCAGTCCCGGCTGGACGGCCGAAGGCATCTCACCGGCTCCCTCGCCCGCTGGGCGGTCAGCGGCCACCTGCTGTCCCCACTGGCCCTGGAAGCCGCGCGGGAGGCCGGGCTGGGCGATCCCCCGTCACGCGCGGGCGCCCGGTGCGGAGAGGTCTGCCGGAATCCGTACCGAAGCATCCTCGTCAGGGCGGTGGAAGTCCTGTATGCGGTGGAGGAGTCCCTTCGGATCATCACGGAGTACGAGCGTCCCGCCAGCCCGCACATGGCGGTGCCGGCCCGGGCCGGTACCGGTCACGGTGCCACCGAGGCGCCACGCGGCCTGCTCTACCACAGCTACGCGCTCGACAGCAGGGGCAGTGTCACCGACGCCTGCATCGTTCCGCCGACCGCCCAGAACCAGGGAGCCATCGAGGAAGACCTGCGTCGGCACGTCCAGGCCGGGCTCGAGCGGGGTGAGGTCTCCGAGGCCGAGCTCACCCGGCTGTGCGAGCGGGTCGTGCGTAACCACGACCCGTGCATCTCGTGTTCGGCCCACTTCCTGGAACTGGACATCGACCACACTCACTGACACGCCCGCGACCGGCCGGTCCCTCAGCCGCCACGCGGGCCGGGCCGGCCCGTTCCGTGGACGCAGCCGATCGGCTGGTGGCTGCTCGGGGGTGAGCCGCGGTGCCGTCAATCGTGGGCGACCACGGCGACGGGCGCCTTGACGTGATGGAGGACCGCGTGGGCGACCGGTCCGATGTGCGCGCCGATCGAGGACCGGCGGATGCGGCGCCCGACGACGACGAGCCCCGCATCGGAGGACCTCTCGACGAGCGCTGTGGCGGCGTGCCCGATGCTCGCGCGCGCGATGACGCCGACATCGGGGTACTTGCCCCGCCAGGGCGCCAGGACGTCGCGCAGAGAGGCCTCCGCACTCATTTGGAGCTGGGCGTGAACCCTGGGATCGTACGCCGCGCCGTACCCCATCAGGGGAGGTAGTGACCAGCTGTGCACGGCGTGAAGGGTGCACGAGCGCTGTGCCGCTTCCTGGAAGGCGAAGGCGAGCAGCGCGTCGGACGGCCGCCTGGTGTCAACGCCCACCAGCAGCTCACGGGCCGCGTGCCGGCCAGCGGGGTGCGGCACCGCGTCCTCGCTCGCCCGTACCAAGACCACCGGTCGCACCGTCGCCTGGATGACCGCCATGCCGACGGCACCGAGGACGAAGCCCGTGACGGCGCCCAGACCCCGAGAACCCAGGACGATCATGTTCGCGGTCGCCGCGACGCCGGCGAGCTCGACGGCCGGTCGGCCGTCGAACGACCGGGTACCGATCTCCACATCAGGGTGGCTCGCGCGCAGCTCGTCGGCGGTCTCGTTCAGCATCCGCTGTGCCCAGTGGCGGCGAACATCGCCCGGCGGCACCGGGAGGTCGCCCGGCGATGACCATTTCTTGGCGTGGACGAGGCGGAGCGGCACGCCGCGCAGAAGGGCCTCTCGCGCCGCCCAATGGGCCGCCGCGAGGCTTTCCGCGGATCCGTCGAGGCCAGCGATGATTCGATCGTTCATGATGGCTTCTCCCGGCAGGGGCCCGAAGAGTTCAGGCGGTTCGTCTGCGCACATGCCGATGCGGCACGGCTGCCCCCTCAGGCCGGGTTCGTGTCGTCGACGGCGTAACCGAGATGCTGCGTCACGGAGACCACACCGTCCACGGTCCGGCAGAGGCGCTCGATGAGCGGGATGAGGCTCCTGAAGTCGACGGTTCCGCGCAGTTCGACGCGGCCGTCGTTGACGGCCACGGTGATCGCCGAGGGACTTTGACGCACGCCGAGTACGAGGACGTCGCCCATGATCTCGCGGCGGATGTCGTCGTCGTCCCGTAGGAAGATCCGCAGCAGGTCCCGCCGGCTGACGATTCCGATCAGTACGTCCGAGTCGTCCACGACCAGGAGCCGCTTGACTCCTTGGGCTTCCATCAACCTGGCGGCTTCGGCGACGGTCCAGTCCGGTCCGGCGCACACGGGGGGCGAGGACATCAGCTCCTCGGCGCGTGTACCCGCGGCTTTGTCCTCCTGCCAGGCATCCCGTTCGGGAAGTGACCGGAAGTAGTCGCCTTGGCCCGCGGACTTCGGCAGCAGGTCCCGTTCCGATATCACGCCGAGCGGCCGGCCGTCGGAGTCGACGACCGCAACGGCCGAAACCTCGTGCTCGGTCAGGGTACGGGCGATCTCCTTGAACGGAGCGTCGCTGGGGACGGTGACGACCTCGCGTGTCATCAGCCGGCTGATCTCCCGATGCTTCATGATCTTCTCCTGCCGCTCGCCGGGCGTTCGTGTGCCGGCCGGCACGTCGTCCTGTGGTTGAGCCGGTCATCGACCGCGACGGTCCTATATGTCCGAGAGTGGGCATCTGTGCCTGTCGACGGTAGGGCCATCAGGGGGCATTTCGGACCAATCGGCCCTGTTGTGCCGATACCGGGTCTGCTTTCATGAAATTGGCGGAAAGAGTCCCTGAAGGATGCGGGGAAGCGGCTGGTGGCCGTGCACCGCACGATCGGGATCCGCGAGAAGCGGGCGGGCTCTTTCCGCCCGTTGTCGTGAGTGGCCGATGCGTGGCGGTGAGGGTCGGCAGAAAGTGACAGGCCGCCGACGAGTAGCCGAGGGCGGCCCGCTCCCCGCCGGTGATCCACCATCATGAACGGTGCCACGTCCGCGATATGGCCGATGAGGACGGGGCGGCGAATCCGCGAGGTATCGGGAACGCACGTGCCGGTCAGCTGTCGGTGGCTCAACGGCTTTTGAGAACAGGGCCGTTCGGCCCCATGGCCGTAGACCTTCGGCATCCGCCGCCGACCGGTGCGCACGGTCAGAGTGAGTGGTGTCAGGCACCGAGCCGACCGCCCTCGAAGGGAACCATGACCATGGCCGTGCACGAGCACCCGCGCCGGAGCTCCGGCTTCCACCTGCCGTCGTTCCGTGGGAACCGGACCACCTCCGCGTCCGAATCGGCAGTGTCTGCGGACACCGGCACCCACACCGCCCGGGCCTACGCCTTCGCGTCCCTGCGCCTGCTCACCGGATTCGTCTTCCTGTGGGCGTTCCTCGACAAGACCTTCGGCTTCGGCTACGCCACTCCCTCCGGCAAGGGGTGGATCGACGGCGGCTCGCCGACGAAGGGCTTCCTCGGCTCTGTCTCCGTAGGGCCGATGGAGACGACCTTCCACTCCTGGGCGGGCGACACCTGGGCGGACTGGCTGTTCATGCTCGGTCTCCTCGGGATCGGTCTCGCTCTGGTCGCCGGTGTCGCGCTGCGCGTCGCCGCCGTCGCCGGCACCGCGATGATGGCGCTGATGTGGATGGCCGAGTGGCCGCCGGCCAGGCACCTGTCGGACGGTTCGCCGAGCATGTCGACGAACCCGTTCGTCGACTACCACGTGATCTACGCGGTCGCCCTGATCGTCGTGGCCGCCGTCGCCGCAGGCGACACCCTGGGCGCGGGCAGGTTCTGGGCCAAGCTGCCCGTCGTCCGCGACCACGGCTGGCTGCGCTGAGCGCCGACGGTGTGGTGGGCCGGCCCGTGCGACCCACCAGCGCACCGCCGTGCGGGTGGTCTGTCGGGCCCGCATTGGGGACCAGTGGCCCCTGCACGAGCAGCGGCCCGAAGGCGACTCTGGAATGGGAATTCTCGACCCGGGAGGTGGAGATCATGCTCCGCACCATCATCGTAGGTCTCGACGGCTCGCAGGAGAGCAGGGCCGCCGCGGAATGGGCGGCTCGCGAGGCGAAGCTGCGCGGGCTGCCGCTGAAGATCGTGCATGTCTGGGTACCGGTGCCGGAGCCCATGGCTCAGGCACCCCTTCTTGGAACCGAGACCCAGCAACACTGGACCGAGCGGATTCCCCGGGAAGCCGCCGAGGGGGTCCGGCAGCGTCACCCCGGCATCGAGGTCCGCACCGAGCAGCTCTCGGGCCACCCGGGTGACGCGTTGGCCGAGGCGGCGAAGGACGCCGAACTGCTCGTCCTGGGCTCACGCGGATTCGGCGGGATCGGCGGGTTCATGGTCGGCTCGGTCGGCCTGTCCGCCGTCGCGCACACGGACACCCCTGTCGTATTGGTCCGCGCGCTGGAGGCCGCCGCCGACGAGCACGAGCTGGACCCTGCGGGCCTGCCGTCCGCCGCGACGCCGTTCCGGCCCGTGGTCCTCGGACTCGACGTCGAGCACCCGGACGAGACGCTGATCGCGTTCGCCTTCGACGCCGCCACGCGCCGTGCGACCTCCCTGCGGGTCGTCCACGGCTGGAACCCGCCGCCCTTCTACGCGTACGGCACCCCCGCCAACCCGGCGCTGCACGAGGCTCTGGCCCTGAGCGCGTCCGGGGCCGTGGCCGAGGTGATGCGCCCCTGGCGGAAGAAGTTCCCGGACGTGCAGGTCGAGGAGGTGTCCCGCTACGGCAGCGCGGCCCTCCGTGTCGTGGAGGCCTCGCGCGACGCCTCCCTCGTCGTAGTGGGCCGGCGCATCCGGCGCAGCCCCCTCGGCGCTCACATCGGACACGTCACGCACTCCGTCCTGCACCACTCCACCGCCCCGGTCGCTGTCGTCCCCCACAGCTGACCCGACCCGAGGAGAAGAGACCGATGGACCTCCCGATCGTCGTCGGCGTGGACGGTTCCGAACCCAGCCTCAGGGCCGTCGACTGGGCTGCCGACGAGGCAGCCCTGCGCGGTGCCCCGCTGCGCCTGGTCCACGCCTCCCTCTGGGAGCGGTACGAGGGCGAGTCCCTCGCGGAGGACCTCGGCAAACCGTCCGAACAGGTCAGGGCCGAGGACATCGTGCGGATCGCCGGACAGCGCGCGCGCTTGCGCCGGCCCGACATCAGGATCTCCACCGACGTGCTGCCGGAGGAACCCGAGTACGCGCTCGTCCGCGAGGGACGCGAGGCCGCCGCGCTGGTGCTCGGCACCCGCGGGCGCAGCGGCTTCGTCGAGATGCTGCTCGGGTCGGTCAGCCTGACCGTCGCCGCCCACGCGGACTGCCCGGTGATCGTGCTGCGCGGCAGCCACGACAACCAGGTCCGCGCCGGCACGGGCGGTCACGTCGTCGTGGGGATCGGTGAGAAGTCGACGGGCTCCGCCGCCCTGCGCTTCGCCGTCCAGGAGGCGACGCTGCGTCATGCGTCCCTGGACGCCGTACGGGCGTGGCGGTGTCCGGAGCACGAGACCACCGACCACCCCCTGCTGGCCGGTGAACCCGCGCGTCTCCACGAGCAGCAGGCCGCCGAGGTCCTGGAAAGGGCGCTGGAGGACATACCCGCGGAGCTGGACCTGCGCCGGCGCACGGTCGAGGGTCCCGCCCGCAGGGTCCTGCTCGACGCCTCGTACCAGGCCGACCTGCTGGTGGTCGGCGCACGGCGCAACCCGGGACACCTCGGACTCCAACTGGGGCGCGTCGCCCACGGGGTACTGCACCACTCCGCCTGCGCGGTCGCGGTCGTGCCCGAGCGGCCGTGAGGGAGGTGGGCCGTCTCGCCGGGGTCGGCCGCGACCGCTGCCGGACGGTCGTGGATGTCATCGACCGCTTTCCACGACTCGCGGTGCGCGCCGCCGCCGTACGGCAGCGGCGGGCCGACGTAGGCACCGGCAAAGACCTGAATCCGCGAGCACGGCGCCGCCTCGCCGAGCTTGCCGACTGGACCGGGAACCCCTGACCCGCCCCTCACCCCCGGAAGGAACTCACGCCATGACCGTACGCGTCGGCATCAACGGATTCGGCCGCATCGGCCGCACCTACCTGCGCGCCGCCCTCGACCGTGCCGAGGAAGGCATCCAGGACGTCGAGGTGGTCGCCGTCAACGACATCACCTCACCGGCAACCTTGGCCCATCTGCTCGAGTACGACTCGACGTTCGGGCGCATCGGACGCGATGTCCAGCACGACGACAGCTCCATCACGGTCGACGGACGCCGCATCGCCGTCACCGCCGAACGTGACCCGTCCGCCCTGCACTGGGGCGACTACGGTGCCGGCGTCGTGATCGAGTCCACCGGGCGCTTCCGTGACCGGGACTCGGCGGCCCTGCACCTGAAGAGCGGCGCCCACACCGTGCTGTTGTCGGCTCCCGGCAAGAACGTGGACGCCACCATCGTGATGGGCGTCAACGATCGTACCTACGACCGGAACAGCGACCGGATCGTCTCCGCCGCGTCCTGCACGACCAACTGCGTCGCCCCCATGGTGAAGGTGCTCGACGACGCCTTCGGCGTCGAGCGCGGGGTGATGACCACCATCCACGGCTACACCAACGATCAGTCACTGCTGGACGGCCCGCACAAGGACCTGCGCCGCGCCCGCTCCGCGGCCCTCAGCATCATTCCCACCAGCACCGGCGCCGCCCGCGCCGTGGGCCTGGTGGTGCCGGAGCTGGCGGGGGCGCTGGACGGGATCGCGGTCCGGGTGCCCGTGGAGGACGGCTCGCTCACCGACCTCGCCGTGGTGCTCGCCCGGGAGGCGGGCGTGGACGAGATCAACGCCGCGTTCGAGGCGGCCGCGGACGGCCCGCTGAACGGCATCCTGCGGGTGTCCAAGGCCCCGATCGTCTCCCGCGATGTGATCGGTGACCCCTCGTCCTGCGTCTTCGACCCCGCCCTGACCCAGGCCAACGGCACCCTTGCCAAGGTCTTCGGCTGGTACGACAACGAGTGGGGCTACACCAACCGTCTCCTGGACCTCACGGCCCTCGTGGCGGACGACTGACGCACCCCGACCGCCGGACATGACGGCGGAGGCGGGCCGGTCGGCGGCCGCAGGAGGGCCGACCGGCCCCCGGGCGGCCCCTTGCAGCCCATGGGATCGTTCCGCGTTCCGCCGCATGATCGAAGCAGCGAAGGCGACGGAGGAGAGCTGCCATGACGGACGACCTGCTCGACCGGCCCACGGTCCACGCCCTGCTCGCGGACGGCACCACCGTCCGCGTACGCCCCGCGCGGCCGGCCGACCACGAACAGCTGCAGGGGTTCTACGAGGAGATGTCACCGGAGAACCTTCGGCTGCGGTTCTTCGGAGTGAGTCGGCGTTCGGCCGCCATGGCCGCCGACCGGGCCTGCGCCCCCGCCCGCCCGGGATACCGTGCCCTGCTGGCCGAGGTGGACGGCAGGGTGATCGGCCTGGCCGAGTACGGCACCGGCAAGGACGCGGACGGCGACGAGGAGGGCTGCGCGGAGATCTCCATCGCGGTCGCCGACGGTCTGCACCACAGGGGCGTGGGCACCCTGCTCGTCGAGCACCTGGTCTCGGCGGCGCGCGCGGAAGGCATCACCACCTTCACCGCCGACGCGCTGAGCGAGAACCACGAGGTGCTTCGCCTCTTCGCCGACCTCGGCCTGCGCACCGCCCGTCGCTTCGAGGGGCCCGAGGTGCGCTGCACCATCCACCTCGACCAGGACGACACCTATCTGTCGGCCGTCGAGGCCCGGGGGCGCGCCGCCGACGTGGCCAGCCTGCTGCCTCTCATGCGGCCTTCCGTGGTCGCCGTGGTCGGTGCCGGCCGCACGCCCGGATCGGTGGGCCGGGCCGTTCTGCACCAGCTGCACTCGGGCGGCTTCACGCGTCGCCTCTTCGCCGTGAACCCCAGCGTCACCTCGGTGCTCGGCGTGCCGTCCCACCCGTCGGTCGCGGCGCTGCCGGTGACGCCCGACCTGGTGATCGTGGCCGTACCGGCCTCCGCCGTCCCCGCCGTCGCCGAGGAGAGCGGAAAGGCCGGGGTACGTGCCCTCGTCGTCCTCACCGCCGGTCTCGACCCCATGCAGGCGCGGGCCCTGCTGACCGCGTGCCGTACCTACGGCATGCGGCTGGTCGGCCCCAATTGTCTCGGCATCTCCAACACGGACCCGGAACTGAGCCTCGACGCGACCTTCGCCGCAGCGCACCCTCGCCCCGGCAGCGCGGGAGTCGCCGTGCAGTCCGGCGGAGTCGGCATCGCCCTGCTCGACGGACTGTCCCGGCTGGGCATCGGGGTCTCCTCGTTCGCCTCGCTCGGCGACAAGTACGACGTCAGCGGCAACGACATGCTGCAGTGGTGGGAGAGCGACGGCCGCACCGACCTCGCCCTGCTGCACCTGGAGTCCTTCGGCAACCCGCGTGCCTTCTCCCGTACCGCCCGTCGCGTCACGCGCCGCATCCCGGTGCTCACGGTGGACGCCGGCCGGACGGACGCCGGCCGGAAAGCGGCCGCCTCGCACACCGCGGCCGCCGCGACCCGCACCATGACCCGTGGCGCGCTGTTCACCCAGGCCGGTGTCACGGCGACCCGTTCGGTCGGCGAACTCCTGGAAACGGCAGCCCTGTTGCACTCCCAGCCGCTGCCCGGCGGCAGCCGCGTCGCGGTCGTCACCAACGCGGGCGGAGCCGGAGTGCTCGCCGCCGACGCCTGCGCGGAGGCGGGACTGGTCCTGCCGCCGTTCACCCCCGCGATGATCGACGAACTCCTCGCGGTGCTCCCGGAGGGTGCCGCCGTCGGCAACCCGGTCGACGCCACCGCCGCCGTGTCCGAGGAACAGCTCACGGAGTGCGTCGACCGGCTGACCCGGTGCTCCGGCATCGACGCCGTCATCGTGGCCCTCGTTCCCACGGCGGTTGCCGCGGCCACGGGCGACGACCTGGTACGGGCGGTGACCGCGGCTCCGGGCCGACGGGCGCGGCCCGTGATCGCCGTACGTCTGGAGCAGGACCGGTCCGTGCGGCTCCTGTCCGCCGGTGACGGCGGCACGATCCCCTCGTACGCCGAACCGCAGGCGGCGGCCCGCGCGCTGGCGCACGCCGCGCAGCGCGCCGCGTGGCTCGCCCGGCCCGCCGGCACCGTCCCCGCACTCGACGCCATCGAGACCGACCGGGCACGGACCGTGGTGGCGGAGCATCTGTCCGGGCTCTCCCGGTCCGGGCTTCGTCCGGGCGGAGGGACCGCCGGCGACGGCGGCTGGCTCGATCCGCGTACCTGCGCCGATCTCCTGGCCTGTTACGGAGTCCCGCAGATACCGTGGGCCTGGGCCGAGACCGAGGACGACGCCGTGCTCGCCGCCGACCGGCTGCGGGGCTTCGACGGCCGGGTCGTGATGAAGGCCCATTGGCCCGGACTGCTGCACAAGTCGCAGCAGCGGGCGGTCCACCTGGACCTGCGCGGTGACGCCCAGGTACGGGCCGCGTTCCGCGACCTGGAGAACCGTTTCGCGGGTCTGATGACCGGCGTGGTCGTGCAGCCCCTCGCCGACCGCGGAACCGAACTGTTCGCGGGTGTCGTCCAGGACGAGGTCTTCGGCCCGCTCGTCCTGTTCGGACTCGGCGGCACGGCCACGGAGGTCCTTTCCGACCACGCGGCGCGCCTCGCCCCACTCACCGACCGCGACGTGCACGAGCTCATCACCTCGCCGCGGTGCGCCCCGCTGCTGCTGGGCGCGAACGGCAACAGCCCTGTCGACCTCGAAGGACTGGAACAGCTGCTCCTGCGGCTGTCCCGGATGGCGGTGGACCTGCCGCAGCTCGCCGAGGCCGACCTCAACCCCGTCCTGGCGGCACCCGGCGGCGTCACCGTGCTCGACGCACGGGTACGGCTGCTGCCGCGCAGCCCCCAGGACCCGTATCTGCGACGACTGCGCTGAGGAGGGAAGACGGCCATGAGGTACGACAAGGTCGGCTCCGTGATGACCGCGGACGTCGTCCGCGCCGAGTACGGCACCCCGTTCAAGGAGGTGGCCCGGCTGCTGACGGACCACCGGATCAGTGGACTGCCGGTGGTGGACGAGGACGACAAGGTGGTCGGGGTCCTGTCCGAGACGGACCTGATGATGCACCAGGCGACCGTCCCGGATCCGTATGAGCCGAAGCACCGTGCGCGGCTCGCCGAGCTGACCCCCGGCGCCAAGCGCCGCACGGCGAAGAGCAGAGCCCGCACAGCGGGTGGGCTGATGACGACGCCACCCGTCACCGTGCACGCCGACGACACCATCGTCCAGGCCGCCCGCGTCATGGCCCAGAAGCACGTGGAACGACTCCCCGTCCTCGACGAGGAGGACCGGCTCGTCGGGATCGTCACCCGCGGTGACCTCCTGCGGGTCTTCCTGCGGACCGATCAGGAGATCCGCAACGAGGTGATCGAGGAGGTCCTGGTGCGCACGTTGTGGCTGTCCCCGCGCAGCATCGACGTCTTCGTGACCGAAGGCGTCGTCACACTGGCCGGTCAGCTGGAACGCAGGAGCGAGACGGAGATCGCCGTGTCGATGACCCGCCGGATGGACGGGGTGGTCGACGTCGTCGCCGATCTCACCTACCGGCTGGACGACGCGCGCCTCCGCCCCGGACAACAGGCACAGGTACCGCACGGCGTGACCGAGGACTGGCTGCGCCGGCTGTGAAAGGAGGCGGACCGCCATGACCGACACCGTGTTGGTCACCTACGGAACGACCAACGGATCCACGGCGGAGATCGCCGAGGCCGTCGCCGACATCCTGCGCAAGGACGGGCTGACTGTCGAGTCGTGTCCAGCCGGGTCCGTGCGGAGCGTGGCACCCTACGACGCCGTCGTGGTCGGCGGCGGGCTCTACGCAGGACGCTGGCACAAGGACGCAAGGCGCTTCGTGCGCCGGCACCGCGACGCACTCGCGCGACGTCCGGTGTGGTTCTTCAGCAGCGGACCGCTGGGTGACGCAGTCGCCGAGGGGGACATCCCGCCCGTGCGCGGCGTCCAGCGGACCATGAACCGGCTGGATGTCAGGGAGCACGTCACCTTCGGCGGCTGCCTGAAGGAAGGCGCCAAAGGACGGATGGCGGGAATGATCCTCCGCTCCGGGAAGGGCGGCGACTTCCGTGACTTCGGCGCGATCGAGGCGTGGGCCCAAGGGATCGCGGACGCACTGACACACGCTTAGGAGGAGGCGTCGTCCGGCCATTTCGGACCGGCCTCGGTACCCGGCACGAACCGGGCATCGGGGCCGGCTTCATGGCATCGTCCGCGCCGGTACAACGGCAGCGAGGTCGGCGGCCTCGTGCAGGAGAGTCCTGACCGCCTCGCTCCACTCCACGCCGGTCCTTCGGCCCACCACGACCGCACACGAACGGCTCCAGGCCGCTCCTCGCGAGCCTGGAGCACGGATCCGTCGAGCGTTCACCCGGTCTTGTGGCCCCAGCGTGGCCCCACCTGATCCCATTCCCTGCCCCACTCGTCGACGCGGCGGCAGTCGAGCCGCCACCGGACGGCCGCTCCGGCGCCGAACACCAGGCCGGCAAGAGCGGCCGCCGCCCCGGCGCCGAGGAAGGCCGCCTCGATCGCCGCCTCGGCCGAGCTCTGCGGCGCGGTGGTGAGGCGGGCGTGGCCGTCCTGCCAGACCGTGACCCTGGCTCCGGCCTTGAGGCCGGTGTCCACCTGGGTTCGTCCGGTGTGCGTCGAGCCGTCGGACGCCACCCAGCGCACGGATGCCATCCGGCGGCCGTAGGCGCCGCCGCGTGCGGCGGCGCTGAGGGGGACGTCGTTCAGGAGCACGGCCCGGACGGGCTGCCTCTCTGCGCGCCGCGCCGCGAACGCCTCGTCCGCGGCATGGGCGGTCACGAGTCCCGCGACGGAACCGCCCACGGCGAACACGGTCCACACGGCCAGCACGATCCACGCCTCGACGATGTCGTCGCGTCGTCGCAACGGGTTGTCGCGCCACCGCCACAACCGCTTCTTCGCGTACCTGCCACTGGACATCAGCCCGCTCCTCCTCGTTGCCGTGACCCTTTTGACGGTGACAGCGGAGGCCGTTCCACGACATGGGCCGAGCAGGCGCCGGCACAGGGCCGCCCGGCACCGGTTCCACGGTCGGCAGGGGCCGTTCAGCCCAGCACATGACGAAGCCCGACAACGCCCTGCCCGGCTCCGGGGCTTCCGCCGGGGTCAGGAGCTGCCGCGCCCGTGGACCGATGCCGGGGACCGTTCGGCGAATGATGGGGCCGGACGGCCCAAGCGGGGCAGGCCACAACCGGACAAGCTGGATGTGTAGGGCAATCCCGCTACTCGCAAAGGGATGGGGAGGAGCGTCATGAAGGGCTTCGTTTTCCACGGCCCCGGGCAGTCCGCCTGGGAGGATGTCCCGGACCCTGCCATCAAGGAACCCACCGACGCCATCGTGCGGATCGGCACGGTCACCATCTGCGGCACCGACCTGCACATCCTCAAGGGGGACGTGCCCGAGGTGCGCCCGGGCACGGTCCTGGGGCACGAGGCCGTCGGCGAGATCGTCGAGGTCGGCAGCGATGTGCGGACCGTACGTCCGGGCGACCGCGTCCTGGTCTCCTGCATCAGCGCCTGCGGGCGCTGCCGCTACTGCCGTGAGGGCAGTTACGGTCAGTGCCAGGGCGGTGGAGGCTGGATCCTGGGCCACCTGATCGACGGCACCCAGGCCGAGTACGCCCGCGTTCCCTTCGCAGACCTGTCCGTGCACGCCCTGCCCGGCGCGGTGGAGAGCAAGGACGCCGTCCTGCTGGCGGACATCTTCCCGACCTCCTACGAGGTGGGTGTGCTCAACGGGCAGGTACGTCCGGGCGACACGGTCGCCGTCGTCGGGGCCGGTCCCATCGGACTCGCGGCCATCGCCACGGCGCGCCTTTTCGCGCCCGAGCGGATCGTCGCCGTCGACCTGGCCGCCTCCAGGCTGGAGGCCGCCAAGCGACTCGGCGCCGACGCCGTGGCCGACGCCGACGAGGAACCCGAGCAGCTGATCGCCGATCTCACCGACGGCCTCGGCGCGGACGTGGTCATCGAGGCGGTCGGCGTGCCGGAGAGCTTCGAACTGTGCACGCGCATGGTGCGACCCGGCGGCCACGTCGCCAACGTCGGCGTCCACGGCAAACCGGCGACGCTGCACCTGGAAGACCTGTGGATCAAGAACGTGACGATCACCACGGGTCTGGTGGACACCCGCTCCACGCCCACGCTGCTGCGCATGGCCACCGCCGGCCGGCTGCCCACCTCGCAACTGATCACCCACACCTTCCCTCTGGAGAGCATGGAGGAGGCCTATGACGTCTTCGCCCGCGCCGCCGACACCGGGGCCCTGAAGGTGGTGCTCGGCGAACCGTCGCACGAGGAGGTCGCCGTACCGGCGGCCTGAGGAGAGGACGGCAGGAGCCATGACCGAACACGCGCAGGCGAACGTCACACAGGGCCTGCCCTCGGGCGACCTGGGCCGGCGACTTGCCGCACGCCGTGTCCGGCTCGGTCTGACGGCAGAGGAGATAGCTGCCCGAGCGGGCGTGGCTCCCAGCTACGTGAGGCACCTGGAACAGCACCCCGGAGCCGCGCCCGGCCGAGGCACGCTGCTCAGCCTCGCGGCAGCGCTGCGGACCACGGTATCGGCGCTCACCGGCGGTGATGCCGATGTGCCACCCGGTCGTGAACAGGCAGCACGCTCGCCCGAACTGACCGAGTTGAGCGTGGCCGAGTGCGCGAAGCTGCTGTCGACGCACGGCGTCGGAAGGCTCGCTGTTCCCACGGAACTCGGGCCCGTGATCGTCCCTGTCAATTACAGCGTCGTCGATGACGCGATCGTCTTCAGAACCGCCCGCGGCGCGACACCGTCGCTGGCATCCGGATGCGTCGTCGCCTTCGAGGTCGACCGTGTCGACGACACCTTCAGCCAGGGCTGGAGCGTGGTGACGCGCGGGTTCGCGCGCACGGTGACCGACCCTGATGAGGAACATCGGCTCGCGAAGCGGGCGTACAGCGCGCCGTGGAGCGGCGGGCGGCGTGACATGTGGGTGCGCATCGAGCCGTACGCCGTCACGGGACGCCGCATCGTGACCTGAACAGGTTCCGGCGTGTGGAATCGGGGTTGCCAGGTGAGAGACGAGAAGACGGATGTACGCCAACGACGGATTTCGCGAACTCGACCGGCGGGAATGCCTGGCTCTGCTGGCCACCGTGCCCGTGGGGCGCATCGTGTACACACGGCAGGCGCTTCCCGCCGTCCTGCCGGTCAACTTCTGCCTGGAGCCTGACGGCGCGGTGGTCGTGCGCACCTCGGCCTCGTCGGAGCTGGCGAGCGCGATCGACGGAGCCGTGGTGGCGTTCGAGGCCGACGAGGTCGACGCCCGCGCGCATTCCGGCTGGAGCGTCGTGGCCCTGGGGCCGGCCACCCTCGTCACCGACCCCGTCGAGCATGCGCGGCTTCTGAGGACCGGACCTCGTTCCTGGGCGCCGGCGCCGCAGGAGGTCTTCGTCCGCATCGCCCAGGAAATGGTCACCGGACGCCAACTCATGGGAGGACGTACCGTGTACGGCGGGCTTCCCTCTTCCTGAATCCGCCCCCTCGTCATCACGTCGTCGGTGAGAGCGCCCGTCGCCCGTCCTCGTTCTGTCCGAACGGCCCCTTGAACAGGGGCCGTTCGGCATCCCTCCGGGCCTCGCGGCTTCTGCCCGGGGTGACCGTCCACGAGGAGCATCGTTCGAGGGGGCCGGCGCGTTCACCGAGCCGTCGCCTCCCCCCGAAACGCTCACTCGAGGAAGGGACGGGCGCGGCCATGACCTCGCATCGCATAGTCGTCGGAGTGGACGGCTCTCTGATTTCCACCAGGGCGCTGGACTGGGCCGCGGCCGAAGCCGTACGGCACGGCACCGGACTGCGCGTGCTCTACGCGGTCGCCGACCGCGACGAGGCCGCGCCGGTCCTGGCCAACGCCGTGTCACGCGCACACGAGCGGCATCCGGAGCTGAGCGTGGAGGCCGTCACGACGGAGGAGGGAACGGCGCGCGCGTTGGCCGGTGAGAGCGCGGACGCGGTCCTCACCGTCGTAGGAACGCGTGGCTTGGGCGCATTGACCGGCTCGGCGTTCGGTTCGGTGAGTCTGCGGCTGGCGGCGCTCACACGGGGGCCACTCCTGGTCGTCCGTGGGGACCACCCGTGCGACAACGGGCAGGACGTGCTCCTCGGCCTGGCGGACGACACTGATACGAAGGCGGCGGAGTACGCCTTCCAGGAGGCCGAGCGGCGCGACGCGCGACTCCGTGTCCTGCATTCCTGGAGTCATCGGCGCATCACCCCCGAACTGCCCTCCCTGACATCGGCGCGCGGCATCGGCCAGGAACAACTGTCCAGGGACGCCCGGGCAGAGGAAGCCGTACCCCGCTTCGCCCTCACGCGACTTCAGGACCGGTATCCCGGAGTCACGGTGGAGACCCACACGGTCCGAACCCCGCCCGCGGACGAGCTGCTGGCCGCCACCCGGGAGGCCGCCGTGGTCGTCATCGGCGCCCACCGCCGTTCGAGCGTGCTCGGTCCGCGCCTGGGTCCGGTCGCCCACACGCTGCTGCACCGGGCGCACTGCCCGGTGGTCGTCGTGCCCTGTGGATGACAGGTCCGCGGGTCGGCCGGCCCCACGACGGACACCGCTCAGGGCGACGGAGACAGCCCACGCTCGCGCTTGTGCTGTTCCTGGAACGGCGCGGCCGAGCCCCATCACCCTCGAAACAGGCTTGAGAACCTGGGTGGTGGCAAGGCGTGCGGCTCACACTGGGCATGACCGCTAGCTGCGAAGACGTCAGATCAGACCATTCGGACGCCGGCACTATCGGCTTGTTCCCGGCTCCGGCCGAGCGGCGGCAGTTGACTGAGGATCATCAGGATCAGCCCGGCCAGCAGGAGCGCGTTTCCGCCGAAGAAGCGAACCTCCCAGGAGACGCTCGGCAGGAGCCGGAAGTAGAAGAGGCTCTGCACAACGACGGGGGCGCCCGTGAGGACCGCACCGAAACCGTGAAGCTCGGACCTGGTGACGTGCCGGCGCGCCGTGGGCAGGAGCCATCCTGTTCGGATCGTGACGACTCCCAATACGATTGCCAGCATCCCCAAGAAGGCGCCAGTTCCTACCACCCATGTCATGGTGTTGCTCCACTCCGACCGCAACACGCCCTAGCGGCGCCCGGCCCGAAGGTGCCGACATTGTCGCTGGGCCCGGTCGTGTCTGACCATGCCGGGTCCAGGCAATCTCCGTCCCGCTTCGCAGCCGCCGGTGCGTTGTGCCCGGCGCGGCGGAGGGAGGGGCGTGGGGGAGCGAGGCGGCCAAGGCCGCGCGTGGAGGACGGAGCCGCGCTCCTCTGCCGTGCGGCCGGTCAGAGAGCGACGATACCCTTACCGCCGAAGCTGCACGGCACGGTCCGGAAGCGCCGCCGGGTGAGTGACCCGTCGCGGTTGACCGGCGAACTCGTCGACGATGCCGTTGACCCCCTGGCCGGGTGGAGTGCCCGTCCGGGGTGGCTGTAGCGGCGACGGTGCCGCGTTCGGTGGCCGTGTTGCCCAGGAGGATCAGCCGCGGCCGTGGTCGCAGGCCCGGAAGCCGCTGAGGGCGGAGCCGCCCGCGTTGGAGGCGTAGAGCAGGTCACGGGTGTCGACGATCCAGCAGGTGGCCGACTGCCCATGGCCGCGAAGGCATCCCGGGATGCGATGCCGTCACGGTGGATGGTGAAGGTTGCGGCGGCGTTCGTCCCGGCCGCGACCAGGAATGGGCGGTGGCGGCCGTTGGGGACGAAGGCGAAGGGTGCGGCCCCCGGCAGGTTCGTGGTGACCGGTGAGTGGGCCCGAGCGGTTCTGGTTGAACACCAGGAGACTGCTGTCGTTCGCTTTGGTGGTGACGACCAGTTGGGAGCCGTCGCCGGTGAAGTCCACCTGCCCTGGGGTGTTCGTGAACTGCGGTGTGGCATTCTGGCCGAGCCCCAGACGGCGGAACAAGGTCAAGCTGTGCTTCACCCCGACCTATGCGTCCTGTGCGAACCCGATCGAGGCCCACTTCGGACCGCTGCGGCAGTTCACGGTCGCCAACTCCAACCACCGCAACCACACCGCCCAGACGCTCGCCCTGCACGCCTACCTGCGCTGGCGCAATGAGAACGCTCGCCATCCCGACGTGCTGGCCGCTCAACGGAGTGTGCGCGCCCGCATCCGCAGTGGGAAGGGCCTCCGCTGGGGAGGGCGGCTGGTCCTGCAGTCAGCACTGGCGGCACTGACGCCATGACGTACAGGCCGGCCGGCGGGATCGTGGCAGGGGATGGCTCTATGGGCTTTCGATTGCGAGCCTGCTGGCAAATGCGATCATGGCAACTCCGCCGCTGGCCTTCAGTACCCGGAGACGGCGTCTTTTCGCCAGAAACCATGTCCGCATGGCTCCGGCGGCACAGACCCAGATGGTTTCGATGAGTGCCTGGACCACGCCTCCGGCGAGGCCGATGACCAGCATCTGGAGGACAAAGTTCCCGCGCGAGTGGTCAACGAACTGAGGTAGGACGGCCATCAGCGACACGATGCTCTTCGGGTTGGCGACACCGACCAGGAAGCCCTGCCGCACCGACCGCGTCCACGAACTGCTCGGGGCATCGGCTGTTGCGGAGGACTCATGCACGGAGTTGGACCGGGCGGAGCGCAGCGCATTGACGCCCAGCCAGAACAGGTAGCACGCGCCGACGACCTTGACTGCCATGAAGAGCTTGGCCGATGCCGCGACGATTGCTCCGAGGCCAGCGACGACCAACACCAGGAGTACCAGACCGCCGAGGGCATTCCCCAGCACGATCCACATCGCAGATCGACGCCCCAGGGTGATGGCACGGCTGGTCTCAAGCAGGACAGATGGTCCCGGGATCGCTGACAGCAATGCCGACAGAGTCAGGAAACCGACGATCAGGCTCGGGTTTACGGGCACAGGACGGACGATAACCGAGGGCGTATTCGTCGGGGAAGAGCAGTGCCCGGTCCGCGATTGCGGTACCCAACGCCTTCAGCGGTCAGGTCAGACGTCACTGTCCATCCAGCGACGCGCCCCGCCCGCCGACCCGGCGAACCTTTCCGGCCGCGGCGCTAGCAACGAGAACCCACTTCCGGATGACCACAGGCCCGGCCACGACCAGCGGAACAGGGTGCGCAGCGATAACTTCGTACATTGGGCCGGTATCGAAGAAGGCCTGGCCCCCGTCCGGAAGCGTGTGCGGCCCCGGAACGTCCTGCCGTCGGCAGCGGCGGTTGCCGTGACTACGGTGGCCCTAGTTGCTGTGAACTACACGACCTCGTCATCCCCTGACCGCGAAGCTGCGGCACCCGCGATGAAAACGGCGGCACCCACACCCCGCGCCTCAGTGACGACCGCTCGTGAGGCAGACAAGCCGATCGTCCTTCTGTCTGACGCGTTTCCGGTTCATGTGACGGACGGCGGCGGTGGGACCTTCACCAGGCTCGGCTCCGCCGTGCTGAAGTCCTGCACCGAGCCCGACTCGGTCGGGTCGGCACTGGCTGCTGGGATTGCTGCCGGCAGAGGATGTCTCGGCGAGGAGATCGCTCTGTACAAGGACAAACACGAGAACCAGTTCAACCTGGCCATCTTCACAATGAAGGTGGCAAGGCCGTTTCGTTCTGATCCTGCAGGTGATGCATGACCAAAGGAGTCTGCCCAGACTCAGTCCTGTCGATGGGGTGCCGCGCGGCGTATGGGCTGAGAGGCTGCTCAGCCGCCGACCGCAGTGACGTTCATTGCGCTAAAATGGCGCAGTTCCTTTACCGAGGAAGGTAACGGACGATTCATCGTGAGGGTCGGTCAGAAGGCGGATCTGGCGCACGGGGCCGGTCTGCAGTCGCAAGTGAACCTCAGCGCCTCTCAGGGTGTCCGCGAGCCCTGGGGGAAGGTTGCACAGCACGCCACCCCACAAGCCCGTCGCAGGGAGGAACATGCCCAGGTCGACCTCCACGGCGATCTGTTGATCACCAACGAGCAGCCAGCCGTCTTCAGAGCGCAGATGATCTGCCATGCCCTCATTCTTCACGCATGGGGTTTCCTGCGCGCCCGTTCCATTTCGGAATAGCGGGAGTCCGGTCACTGGCGGTCTGTGGTCCTTGGGAGCGGGAGCGGTTCAATGTTGTCTGTGGAGCATCGCGGAACGGGAGTTGGGCGACGGCGAATGGCGGGGGAGATCGCCCGCCTCAATGAGGGCTACACCATGATCGACGGGGACGTCTTCAAATCCAGCAGCTTCCCGCAGCGGGCTGGACGTGTTCTTGCACGGATCGGGCGGCCGGAGTCAAGGATCAGGTCAGGGGACGACGATCAGTTTTCCTACATGTCGACGCCGGGCGAGTTGTGCCTGGGCCTCGCGTACCTGCCCGAGCGGGAAGGTCGCGGCGACGACGGGTCTGACGTCGCCGCGTCGGGCAATCTCCACCAGGTGGTCGAAGATCCGCGGCGTGTGCATGGTTGAGCCCACCAGCGAGAGGTTGGCGAGGTAGAGCCGCCGCACGTCGATGTCGACAGCCCAGCCGTCGAGGGCACCGGCAACCACCCAGCGTCCCCCGGCCCTCAGCAGTCCGAGGCCGGGGCCGAGGACCGCGCCGGCAACGACGTCGACGACCGCGTCGTAGCCCTCCGGCGCTGCCGCGGCTGCGTCGGCGAGCACCTCATCTCGTCGCCTGTCCACCACAGCGTCGGCACCGGCGTTGCGGACGGCCTCCCCCTTGTCGCCGCTGCACACCGCGACGACGCGGGCCCCACGGGAATGGGCCAACTGGACCGCTGCCAGGCCGACACCGCCCGAGGCGCCGGTGACGAGGACAGTGTGGCCCTTCGAGACGGACCCGCGGTCGAGCATGCCCAGCGCGGTGCCGTAGGCGATGGGAAGGGCCGCCAGTTCCACGTCCGTCAGGGGCGAGCCGTCGACGGAGTGGGCTCGTGTGCTCGGCACCACGACGTACTCGGCGAACCCTCCGTTCCGCTCGCTCCCGAGCACGTCGGCCGGGCGCGCGTCCGGTCCCGGACCGTCGTACTCGGCCGGGTCCACCAGCACCCGCATCCCGATCAGTCCGGTGGCTGCCTCGTCACCGCAGGCCACCACCGTGCCGGCCACGTCGGCTCCCTGGATGCGCGGGAAGTCGAGCGGACCGAGCCATCCTGTCCTGACATCCGGGTCCTCTGCCGCACCGTAGGAGCCTTCGCGGGTCCACAGATCGGTGTTGTTGCAACCTGCCGCGGCTACCCGGACCAGCACCTCGCCCGGTCCCGGGCGTGGCACGGGCACCTCGCGCTCCTCGATCACATCGAGGTCTCCGTGGCCCGTGATGACGACAGCCCGCATCGTACGAGGAAGGAGCGGTGAGAGCAGATCGGACGTTGGCGGGGAGGTCGGTGGCATGCAGACAGGCTCTCATGCGGCCCAGAGCGATCGTCTGCCTAGACCGTCAGACACTCGATCAGGAACCGCAGGGTGCGGCCGGGCAGGTCCCCCGAAAGCAGAAGAACCTGCGGGTTGGGGGTCCTGCGGATGCTGCGAGCGGGCCCGTGGCAGCCGCTATCGGCAACTGAGGGTCGACGCCCGCGCGGGTCGGGCCTGAGAGGCAGCTGTCCTCCTGCCGGCCGTGCAGTCGGTGCCGCAGCCGGACCCGTGGCGCCTGCTGGCCGGCTCGGCTCGGCCGGATACCGCCCACTGCGTTGTACGTCGGCCGGCGACGAGCGCACGCCGCGAGGCTGTTCCCCGCCGATGAGGGAGGAGACGTTGTCATGGTTTGCGATTCCATGTGAGGGCGAGGAGGGCGGCGTCGTCGTGGGGAGTATCTCCGGCGTAGGCGCGTACATCCTGTTCGACCCATTCCAGGAAGTCGCCGGGGTTCGTCTTCGGACGGTCGAGGTGGGCGTAGGCGGTGAGTCGGTCGGCAAGGGGGTAGAACGCGCCGGAGTCGTCGCGGGCCTCGGTGAGTCCGTCGGTGTACATCAGTACGGTGTCCCCAGGGTGCAGCCGGGTGGAGGGTGGGGCTGCGGGGTGGTGAGAGAGGGCGGCATCTCCCAGTGGTCTCAGTCCCAGAGGCAGGCCGGGCGGTGCGGGCAGGTCGATGACGTCGTGGGCGCGGATGACAAGGGGGGCCGGGTGCCCGCAGGACTGTGTCCGGACGCAGTTGTCGTGGCCGACTTCGAGCAGGAACGCGGTGGCGAAGGCTTCTGTGTCGTTCAGGTGGCGGCGCAGGCTGGTGTCGAGAGCATCGGCCAGGTGGCGGAGAGTGGGGTGGTGGTGGGCGGCCTCGTGGAAGGAGCCGAGGATGGCAGCGGCGGTCGCCACGGCGTCCAGGCCTTTGCCTCGAACGTCGCCGATCAGGGCCCGGACACCGAAGGCGGTGTCGGTGGCGGCGTAGAAGTCGCCGCCGATGCGCGCGTACTCGGTGGCGGCGCGGTAGCGGGCCGCTGTGTGGAACTGTCCCACGGTGGCGGGCGGCGGGCGCAGGATCGCGCGCTGGGCGGCTTCGGCGACGGAGTTGACCTTCGCCAGCCGGACCGCTTCCCGCTCGCGCAGGCGTACGACGAAGCAGCCCAACGCGGCGATGGAACAGATCACTGCGGTGGTTCCGATCGCCGCCCCGAGACGGTGGTCGATCGGGAAGAACGCCCAGCGGGTACCGGCCGCCAGAACTGCGGAGCCGACGATCACGCCGGGGCCGAAGGCCAGCGCCACGACGGCCGGGACAACGACCAGTACCGAGGGGATGCGCACGCTCGCAGGCGTGCACAGTTGCAGCACCACGACCACCCCGTACAGCAAGGCTGCCGTCACAAGCGCCGCGGAACGGGTGACCACGGCCGTCTCACGCCCGCTGCCAACCCGCACCGGATACCTACGCTTCCTGCCCGAACGAGCGCCACGGTCTGACCGGCACGAGCCGGACCGGCAGTCATGCTCTCTCGGAAGGGGGCTCATCGCTCGCAGCGCCACGCCAAGCCGGCACCGAGCACGGCGGGGTAGGGCCAACCAGCTCGAAGAAATCCTCGTTTGCAAGTTGCACGAGGTCCCGTCCTGCAGGAGGTTCACCTCGGCTTCGACGTACCCGAACGCCTGGGCCATACGCACCAGTGCCTCCCGCAGCAGACGCTGGCGTACTGGGCGGACCATGGCGAGTGCAGCTGTGACGGTGATGGCCATCGGTGACCTGATTCCACCGTCGCTGGTGTTGAGCGGCGCCAGCTCAACGAGCGTTTCCAGGGCAGGCGGCACACCATTTCGGCGGGCTTTTCGCCGGTCATGCAAAGCTTGGTGGTGGGGCGGGGCGGCTCACGACAGCGCGGTCGGGTCGCCCACGATGTCGGGCAGCAGCTTGGCGGCTCACGCGTCGAGTACAACAGACTGGACCTCGTCGAAGCTCGGGCGGGTGGCTGTGTCTGGCTGGGGCCTTCGCCCCCGTAGCGACGAGAGCTCGCCCACCTACAGTCATGTGCCAGATCCCGGCGCGGACGTCTACAGACCGGCGGGGCTTCACTGAACACCTTGGGTGGTCCTGATGCCGGTTGGCTTTCAGGCGACGAGTCGGTTGTGGCCGCTGGCCCCGTCATCATCCACCAACCTTGCTCGTCCGGCAGTTTCGGCACACGATGTGGCTGACCACCCGGCTTTGACCGCGATACCTATACGCGGCGCAGCACTGTCGAGCGGTGTGTCAACCGGCTCAACCAGTGGCGTGGCCCTGGCCACCCGCTACGAGAAGACGGCCACGGTCTGTCGCGCCGCGCTGCACATCGCAGGAATCTTCCTCCGATCCGCATGATGACGCCGGGCTTTATCTCCAGCCGGGCGGTAGCAGGTCTCAGGAGTCACGCCCCAGCCACTCGCCGAAAGTCACCGGCCGTGCGCCGCCAGAATGGTCGAGGGACAGCGGGACGATCAGATCGCAGGTGGCCCGTCCATCCCACCACCGGGTGCCAGTGAGAGGGCCCGTGATCACCAGCAACGTGGCAAATCCACAGCCATGCTCCGTCGCGACCACGGACCCCGCCGCCTTCCGCTCGTCGAACTCCCAGCACTCGGCGTTCCATGCACTCATGGCCTCCGATAACGCATCCTCGGTCGGGTAGTTTTCAGTCTGAGGCAGACGCAGATCAAGCTCGTCATCGGTGTCCTCGTAGGACTGGGGGATGAGGGAAAGGCAGGGACCAGCAGGTCGCGCCGCCTCGTGTTGTTTCCTGCCCACGACCAGCCGTTTTCCGTCTTCTCAAGCTGGGCTACAGCCCCACCAGCACTCACCCGCAACAAGTAACGACGGTATTCGTGAGGGAAACCGACTCCGAGTTGGGCTTCAGCTTCGGCTACCTCAGCCTCGGTCAGTGGCCGCGGCGCGGCGGGGAGGCTCATGAGGTCAGAGGCTAGGCGAAGGACTTCCCACACCGCAGCGGGGTTTCACCGCGAGGTGATCGGTTCGGCGACGTCGAATCCATCGCCACCGCAATCGCCCAGGATCTTTGAATGGCCGTCTCCTTGACCTCCGAAAGCAAGCTCCGCGCCGCCATGAGCCGCCTCGTGCCGGACAGCCTCGGCACACCGATGGCGCCCTCGCCAAGGAGAACCTCGCTCGCGAAGCCGGTGTCAGCCACGCCACCGTCCACCGCGCCGCCGACGTCCTCGCGGAATGGGATGCCTGTGCCCCTTACCCGATCAGAGGCACGCCCGGTGAAGCCGCCCGCGATGACACCATCGCCAGGCTGCGCGCTCGGACGGCCCAGCCGCGACCAAGCTCATGACCTTCAGGGCCGATCGGACGCCCTGGCCACCTTCACCGCGCATCTGTATGCCGAGAACGCCGCCCTGCGTAGACGCCTGGTACGCCGAAATTCTGCCGCAGCCCCCGGCAACTCCGACGCCACGGAACAACCGCTTGGCCCGACAGCGATCACCGTGCTGGGCAACCCTGTGCCCGCGCCGCGGTCGGGCACCGGCGGCCTCAGGGAGCAGGAGTAGGAGCGGGCCTGTCCGAAACGAAGGACGGGCCCGCGCTGTGCTCAAATATCAGGCTGGGACGGCGGCGGGTTCTTGCTCCAAGACGAGCGTGATCACGAGTGTTCCCTCAGAGAGGCGAGGACGGTCCGGATATCGGTGCGCGGGCCGCGGTTGTAGGGCAGTTTGGAGAGCAGCATGCCCATGGCGCAGGTGTTGCTGAGCGCGGCGAACGTCAGCCCAGCACCGATGGCGGTGCCGATCAGGTGTGCTCCCGGGACGAACAGGCCGACGAGGCCGGTGACCAGCACGACGGATCCCGCGATCAGGCGGACCTGGCGTTCGAGGTCCCACCGCGCTTCGCCTCGGTTGACGGGAGCACCGGCGGCTTCCCAGGCCATCATGCCGCCGTCCAGCACGCGCAAGTTGGGCAGACCGGCCTCGGCGAGAGCCTGCTCGGCCTGGGCGGCGCGGGCGCCGGAACGGCAGACCAGGATCACACCCTCGTCGAGGTGGGCGAGGAGTTCGGCACGGTGCTCGCGGAGAGTATCCAGCGGGACGTTGTAGGAGCCGGGGATGTGGACCGTCCGGAATTCGCCCGGGGTGCGCACGTCCAGCACGCGCGGTCCGCGTCCGTCCTTGATCAGCTGCTGAAGGGCGGAGGGGGTGAAACCGGCGGCGCGGGAGACGTCGATGGTCATGAAAACTCCGTCGTGGTGAGGTGACCCGCATGGAAGTGCGGGAGGGGTACATGCGGGTACAGGTGAGGGGTGGCGCACCCGCGCGGAGCCGGTCAGGGCTTGAGGGCCCCGAGCGGGTGCGCCAGCGGCTTTCGCGGCTGGGCCGTGGGCCGGCCGCCCTGGGGTCGGGCCGCCGGATCAGACCGCGGCGGGTGCGTTGAGCAGGGCCCAGGCGGCGTAGCCGCCGAGGATGTCGGAGACGTCGGTGAATCCGATGTGGCGCAGCAGGCTCGCGGCGATCGAGGAGCGGTGGCCGCCCGCGCAGTGCAGGATCAGGGGCTTCTCGCGCGGGATCTCGTCCAGGCGGCGGGGCAGTTCGCCGAGCGCGATGTGAAGGGCTCCGTCGATGAAGCCGTGCTCGCCGCGTTCACCGCAGTTGCGGACGTCGATGACGACCGGCGGGTTGTCGCTCTCCAGGGCGGTACGGACCTGGGCGGCGGTGAGGCGGCTGGCCGGGGTGACCTCCTCGGCGAGTGCGGTCAGCGCGTCGTCCGGGGAGCGCAGATAGCCGGCCACTCGGTCGAAGCCGATCCGGGCCAGACGGGTGACGATCTCCTCCTCCCGGTTCTGCGGGGCGATGACCAGCAGGTCGGCGTCGGCGGGCAGGACGGTTCCGGCCTGTTCGACGAACCGACTGTCGGCAGGCACGTTCACGGACCCACGCAGGTGACCAGCGGCGAACTCCTGCGGATCGCGGGCGTCGACGACGACGGCGCCGGAGGCGCGGAGGCCGGTGAAGTCCGCGAGGGCCAGCGGCCGGGGGGCGGTGGCCGGGTCGAACAGTGGGCGCTCACTGCGGTTGAGAATCGCGTCGTAGACGAAGTAGCCGGGGGCGGCGGCCTGGCCGGCGGTCACGATGGCCACGAACTCGGCCTCACTCATCGGTGCGCACGCGTAGTTGGTGGCGCGCTGCTCGCCGATGGTGGACTGCTTCTCGGTCGAGAGGTTCTTGCCGCAGGCGGACCCGGCGCCATGCGCGGGGAAGACCCTTACCTCGTCCGGCAGGCCCATCAGTTTGTTCTGGACGCTGTCGTACAGCATGGCGCCGAGTTCATCGGCGGTGACGCCGATGGAGGCGAGCAGGTCGGGGCGGCCCACGTCGCCGATGAAGAGCGCGTCACCGGTGAGCACACCGTACGGGACGGTGTGCTCACCGCGTTCGTAGATCACCACACTGATCGACTCCGGGGTGTGCCCCGGCGTCTCCATGATCTCCAGGGTGACGTCACCGAGGCTGATCGTCTCGCCGTCGGCCAGCTTGCGGATCGGATACTCCGTCTCGGCCCGCCGGCCGTAGCCGATCCACGCACCGGTACGGGCCGCCATCTCCAGGTGTCCTGCGACGAAGTCCGCGTGGGAGTGCGTGTTGATGACACCGACCACGGTGAAACCTCGGGCCTCGGCGTCCGCCAGGTACTCCGAGACGTCCCTGCGCGGGTCGACGACCACGGCCTGGCCGGTGGCCTCGTCGGCGATCATGTACGACGCCTGCGAGAGGCAGTCGAGGTAGTACTGGGCGAAGAACACGGGAACCTCCGTAAGTGATGATACCCATATACCCGGGGGGGTATGTGGGAGATCAAAAGGTGGCCTGCTCCCCGAAGGGGCAGGCGTGTAAGTGGGGGAAGGTCAGGCCGTCCCTGGGGTGGACCCTGTCGCGAGAGGGCGGCCGGTGCCGGCCCACCCCCGGGTCCCGCCGGCGACGGAAAGGGCGTCCATCCCGGCGGCGGCGAGCCGGTCCGCGGCCCACCGGCTGCGGTTGCCGCTTGCGTAGATCACGTACACCTGGCGCCCCCTGGGCAGGTGGGGCGGCGCGGTGGCCAGTGCGGACAGCGGGGCAAGCTGCGCGCCGGGCACGTGTCCCGCCCTGTACTCCTCCGGCCGTCGGTGAGGATGCCGGTGACGTTGGAAGCGGCGGAGAAGCTGCCGATGAGCCGCGGCCGGTCGGCGTACCGGACCAGTTGTGCCTCCAGCTCACCGAGATCGACGTGACCGTCCGCGTCCTCGTCGATGACGACGACGTCGGCGACGGACTCCCGCCAGGGCAGTTCGTTCGAGTGGTGCTCGTAGGGGCCGACGAACACGACCGGCCGTAGGGCTTGGGGGAGCGGGGCGGGCCGACGCAGTCCCAGGATGCCGACCAGCTTGTTGACCGCCGCGGTGGCCCCCGAGCCGCAGAAGACGACGAGGTCGTCGTCGGTGCCGCCGACCGCGTCATGGACGATGCGCCGGGCGTCCTCGCGCAGCCGGGTCGTCTGCAGTCCCGTGCTCGAACTCTCCGTGTGCGTGTTGCCGTAGAGGGGCAGCACCTGCTCGCGCACGAAGTCTTCGATGAAGTCCAGGGAGCGTCCGGAGGCGGTGTAGTCGGCGTAGACGAGGCGACGCGGCCCGTAGGGGCCCGCCAGTACTTCCTCATCGCCGATCAGGCCGCGGCGGATGCGGTCCACGAACGGTGTCACAGGTGCGGCGATCGGCGTGCTCATGACGCCAGCTTGATGTCGATCTCGGGTGGCTGGTGCAGGGTGTTGTGGACCGTGCAGCGCGAGGCGACGGCGAGCAGGGCCGCGCGGCGCTGCTCGGTCAGCCCGGGCGGCGGAATGATCGTGACGTGCACGGAGGCCACCCGGGCCGGTCGGTCGGTGGCCATCGTGAATTGCGTACGGACACGCAGTCCGGCGTGGTCCAGGCTGTGGCGGTGGAGGAATCGGCCCGCGTAGAAGGCGACACAGGTGGCAAGGGAAGCAGCGAACAACTCGGTAGGAGTGGGCGCGAGGTCCGAGCCGCCGGCCTCGAGAGGCTGGTCGACCTGGAAGTGGTGGCCGCGGATGTCCACGGTGCAGATGTCGCGGTCGACGTGAGTGACCACGAAGCTGTGTGTCTCCGCCTGCGGCGGTCGGCTTGTGGTGGTGGCCTGGGGTGCGGTGCCGGTCATGGCCGGGCCCCTTCTCTTCGGCGTCGGCTGGTGCCAGTTCCAGTCGACCGCTAACCGCACGGCTGATCGAGAGGCCGACGGGGTGAGACCTGGCCCGTTCGGCCCTCGCGTCGACCGTCTCAACAATATACCCTGGAGGGTATTTTTTCGGTGTATTTGTTGCAGATGTGCAGGGTCGGAGAGGCGGAGCGAAGAGGTACCCGGGTGGGTACCGGTGTGGGACCAGTGGCCCATGTCCGGGCCTCATCTCCCCTACGACAGTGGGGACATGGGCACACACGTCGTGATACTCGGAGGCGGCACCGCGGGAACGCTGGCCGCCAACCGGCTACGCCGCATGTACGACGAGCGCGCATGCCGGATCACCGTCGTGGACCAGGACGACGACCACGTCTACCAGCCCGGCCTGCTGTTCGTTCCCTTCGGCATGGCTGAGCCGCACCACCTCGTCCGGTCCCGCCCGCGTCAGCTGAGCGCCGCCGTCGACTACAAGCGGGCTGAGATCGAGCGGGTCGACCTGGACGCGCGGACGGTGCACCTCGGCGGCGGCATACGGCTGACCTACGACGTCCTCGTGGTCGCCACGGGAGCCGCACTCCTCCCGGAGGAGACCGAGGGGCTGACCGGTCCCGGCTGGGGCGAGAAGGTCTTCACCTTCTACGACCTGCCCGGAGCCGTCGGGCTGCACCACGTCCTTGAGCGCTTCGAGCGAGGGCGCCTCGTGGTGAACATGGCCGATCTGCCGGTCAAATGCCCCGTGGCGCCGCTGGAGTTCGCCTTCCTGGCCGACTGGTACTTCCGGCTGCGCGGCGTCCGTGACCGGGTCGAGCTGACCTATGTCACCCCGCTGGACGGCGCCTTCACCAAGCCCGTCGCGGCCAAGGCGCTCAGCGGGCTGCTGGAGCAGAAGGGCATTCAACTGGTCACCGAGTTCACGCTGGGAGAGGTCGACGGCGCGGGTGGCCAGCTGTTCTCGTACGACGAGCGCGAAGTCCCGTTCGACCTCGCAGTGGTCGTGCCTCTGCACGGCGGCGCATCGTACGTCGGCCGCTCCCCGGGCCTCGGCGACGAGCTGGGCTTCATCCCTGTCGACCAGCACACCCTCCAACACCCTGACCACCCAGAGGTGTTCGCGATCGGCGACGCGGCCGGGCTGCCGGCGTCCAAGGCCGGCTCGGTGGCGCACTTCGCGGGGGAGACGCTCACCGACAACATCGGCCGATTCCTGGCCGGACAGCCGTTGGACGCCACCTTCGACGGACACACCAACTGTTTCGTCGAGACCGGCTTTCACAAGGCGCTGCTGATCGACTTCAACTACGAAACCGAACCTCTGCCCGGCCACTTCCCGGCCGCCGTCGGCCTGCCGCTGCTGAAGGAGTCGCACGCCAACCACCTCGGCAAGCTCGCCTTCGAATGGCTGTATTGGCACAGCCTCCTGCCCGGCCGGGAACTGCCCGGAATCGACTCGGCGATGCCCGAGCGCGGCAAGCACCACGTCCACTTCTGAACGTCCGAGCGTCTGAACGAAGGAGAACGCAGCCATGCCCACAGCCACTTACGGCGAGACAGCCGTCCCCGTCGACGACGAGGGCTTCTTCACCGACCCCGCGCGGTGGACCGAACCCATGGCCGAACAGATCGCCCACGAGTCCGGCATCGAGACGCTGACAGACCGGCACTGGACGGTCATCCGCTTCATGCGCGCCCAATACGCGGAAAAGGGCACCGGCCCTACCGTGCGCGTCCTCGGCAAGACCTCCGGCGTGAGCGTCAAGGAGCTCTACCAGCTCTTCCCCAAGGGCCCGGCGAAGACCGCCGCGAAGATCGCCGGAATCCCCAAGCCGCGCGGCTGCATCTGATATTCCTGCCATCGTCTCTGCCATCGAGGAGCGTGCCACCGTGGCCGTAACCGCAACGATCGAGAAGGTCTCGATCATCGTCTCCAAGGGATCCCTGGAAGGGATCTACCCGGCGCTGATCATGGCCAACGGCGCCCGCGCCGAAGGCATCGATGCCGATCTGTTCTTCACCTTCTTCGGCCTGGACGCCATCACGAAGAAGCGCTGGGAGCACATCAGGCTGGCCACCGTCGGCAACCCGGGCCTGCACCTGCCCACCCTGCTGGGCGGCATGCCGGGGGTGCCCGACCTGATCACCCGGTACATGGAACGCAAGATGGACAAGATCGACATCCCGCCGATCCCTGAGTTCATCGAGATGATCTCCGACACCGGCGCGGGCATTTACGCCTGCAAGGCGTCGGTGGACCTCTTCGAACTCGACAAGGACGACCTCGTCGAACAGGTCCAGGGCATCATCACGGTCGGCGAGTTCTACGAGCACGCGGCCGGCGGCCAGATCATCTACACCTGAGACGTCCGGCACCCTCCCCGGCCTGCCGGACGGAGTACGGCACGTACTGGCGGTTGTCACCCACCCCGACGACGAGTCGTTCGGGCCGGGCGGCCTCCTCGTCCTGCCCGCCGTCGTCTGTTCTTCTGGAAGACCGTGACCGCCAGGCGCGTGCAGGTCGAGTTGGGCGGCCGTCTGTGGCGGGAGATCCGCCACCGCTACGCCGCTCAGGTGCGGCATCTGACGGGTGCTGAAGCAGTGCCGGAGCAGGTGTTGGTCACGGCGGCGGTGCTCATGACCGGGCTGGTGATGGCCGCCGACCGGCCAGCGCAAAGTGTGGGCGTCGCGGGGGGATGCGCCCGTCTGCGGTGCGGCCCAGCATTTCGCCTGGGCCCGGTGAAGGGCCCGTGAGGTGCTGGAGAGTCACGGCTGGCGCGTAATCGACCTGCCAGTGCTGCCGTTTACCACCGCGCATCCCCACCTGCACGCCCCGAACCCACTTCGGGCGTCAATCCTGGAGAGCCTGCCCCAGTTGGCGGGTGCACGGGGCGCCGGGATCGTGCTGGTCACCGACGCCACCGGCGCGGGCAAGACCGCTACTGCACCAGAGGCGGTCCGCATCCTCAACGACGTCTGGGGGAGCCGGGGACTGCGCTCCCCGCTGCCCACCACGGCCACCGCGGACGCCGCCTACGACGCGCTGTGCGGCTATCTTCATGCGCGCCGGACCACCCCGGGTGTGCTGACGCTCGTGCACAACCGCAGCTGGCTGAACGCCGCCTACAGCGATGAGATGCTCGCCCCGGTGACGTCCCCGCCTGCACTGGCGACGACCCTCACACCGATGAAGACGGCTTCCGGCCGGCCGTCCACGGTGAGAAGAGCGGGACCTGGCGGAGGATCCTCCCGGACGGCTGGGTACGCGGCTGGGACCGCGCACTGCTGGTCCAGTTCACCGTCGCCACCGTCGACCAGGCACTGATGGCCGCGCTCCCGGTACGCGACAGCGCCCTGCGGATACTGTCCCTGTCAGGCAAGTGCATTGTCGTCGACGAGGAGCACGCACTGACCGGGTTCAGCCGGCGCATCCTGATGCGGCTGCTGCACTGGCTCGGGAGCCTGCGCACTCCGGTCGTCGTGCTCTCGGCGACACTGTCAGGCTAGACGGCACGCGAACTCAGGTACTCCTACCTGGCCGGTGCCGGACACCGCAGGCGCGATCTGATCGCGCGCGAGGACGAGTTCACCGTTCCCTACCCGGGCTGGCTGTTCGCCGACGCCGCCACTGCCCAGCCTGCTGTCATCGGAAATGCTGCGATGAAGGGTGCCGCACGTGAAGCGGAGCGGCACCGCGGGGGACCCGTGCCGCTCGCAGGTTCGCAGTCTGCCGGGCCGCACCTTTCGGGCAGGTGCCGATGGTCCACACGGTGGAACAGCGCACGCGCTTCCGTGCCTTACCGACGGTGCATGGTTTCCAGGGCGGCAGCCAGCACGTGGGGGTCGTGATGGCCCTTGTAGACCTGCGGCGGACGCTTGTCCAGCCTCAGGAGCTGCGCGACCGCCGTCCAGGCCGTGCGTACGGAGTACTCGACGGTGAAGACCACGTCGTCGGGCACCTCGGCGAACTGCCCGATGAAGGCGAGATTGACCGACCTCTCCGGGACCACCCGGGGCCGGTCGCCGCTGCGGCGGGCCAGGAACTGGCTCGTGATGTACGGCATCACGCAGGGTACGACGGTGGAGGTCTCCCGGATCCGGTCCGCCGTCCGCTCGTCGAACGGGAGGTGGTGCAGGACCTCTTCGAGGATCTCGCGGCCCGTGCACATCGTCATGGGTTTGGGAGTGCTGTTTCCGGCACGGCCGGGGAAGAGACCGTAGCCCCACAGGACCCCGACGTCCTCCGGCTGGTCGCGGTAGACCGGCTGGCGGTTGGCGACGATCGTGAGAAGCCAGTTGGACGCGGTGAAGGTCATCAGGCCGCCCCTCCCGGTCGGGCGGCCGCTGAACTCCTCGAGGGCCTTCAGGAACGCGGGGTCCTTGGTGGTGACCGTGAACGACTCCCAGCGGGACTCCCTGACGCGCTTGTCGAAGACCTCGGGGGCACCGAAGTCGTCGCGGCCGCGGGCCAGCCGGTGCCACAGCAGCCATGCGTCCGAGCGAGGCGGAGCCGGCCGAGGCGCCGACGTGTGCGAACCGAGGCTGGAGGCGTCGGTCATCGACCCGTTGGTGACGAGGACGAGGTCCTCGGGTGCGACGGTGACCTTCTCGTCCTCGCCGCCCCGGCTCAGATGGATGGACTCCACCGTGCCGCTCCCGATGCCCGGGGTGAGACCGAGGTCCGTGACACGGCAGCCGGTGTGCACGGTGACGCCGTGCTCGTCGAGCCAGGCGGTCAGGGGCCGGACGATGGAGTCGTACTGGTTGTAACGGGTCCGGTGGATACCGGACAGGGAGGCGAAATCGGAGAACAGATGGATGAAGCGCCGCAGGTAGCGGCGGAACTCGATCGCGCTGTGCCAGGGCTGGAAGGCGAACGTGGTGCACCACATGAACCAGAAGTTCGTGGTGAAGAAGTGTTCGCCGAAGCAGTCGGAGATTCGCTTGCCGCCCAACTGGCCTTCGGACGTGGCCAGGCAGCGGACCAGCTCCAGCCTGTCACGTTCCGAGAATCCCATCGAGGCCGTGTCGACGATCTTGCCGTCGCCGTCGACCAGCCGGGCGATGTCGTCCCAGGCGAAGTCCTCATGACCGGCCAGGATCTCCGCTGTGACCGAGACCGTGGGGTCGTCGAGGCTGGGGATGGCGGACAGCAGGTCGTAGGTGCAGCGGAACTCGGCCTCGAACATGCGCCCGCCGCGCATGGAGTAGCCGGCGTCCGGTGTGCCACCCGCGTCCAGGCTGCCGCCGAGGGTCCGTTGTTCCTCGAAGAGGTGGATGTCGGACCCCTTGAAGCCGCCGTCCCGTATCAGGAACGTCGCCGCGGCCAGTGCCGCGATTCCGCCTCCCACCAGATAGGCCTTCGCCATCACACAACTCCTCTTCCTCGCAGGTCGGTCGGGAACCGTGCCTTCCACGGTTTCCTGCCGCCCGGTCGTGCGTCAGTGGGCCGTTGGTCACCCGATCGGTCCGGTCGGCCCTGACGGCGGGGCCCCGGCGGAGCGCCCGCGGACGGCGGGCAAGCCGGTGGCCCGGTCGGCGAACCGTGACCGACCGGGCCCGTCGTCCCTGCGGGATCACTCCGTACGGGAGTCCTCCGCCGTGCTGCCGGGTGCCGCGGCGGGGGCAGATCCTGCGGACCCTCCACGCCAGGGCGGAACCGTCGTCCGGTGTCCGTTGTCCCAGAGCTGTGAGGCCCGGTCGGTCTGGCGGCGCAGCCGGTCCTGGAGCCGGTCGACGACCTCCGTGCCCGTCGCCTCCTCGGCCGCCGCCACCACGTGACGACCGCCGATGCGCAGGTCGGCCGTGGCCGACCACGGGCGGCCGGCGTGGTGGGCGGTCGCCCGCACGAGGTGCACCTCGCCGGTGACGACGGCCAGGCCGGGCCTGCCCAGGGCCATGTCGATCTTCGTGCGGGCGTAGGCCAGGGTCTCCTCGTCCACGGCGCCGTCGGAGCGCAGCCGAACGAGGGGGGTCTCCTGGGTGTCGTCGGTGGTCATCGGGGGTCCCTTCTTCGGTGTGTCGGACACATGTGGTGCGCGTAGGGCTGCGGCGTCGGGCAGCCACAGGTGCCGGGGAGTTCCATGTGAGGGATCCTCCTGAGAGGGCGAGGTGAAGGGGACAGAAGAGGGGCCGGCTCGGTCGGCGCTTCTCAGTTCGCCGGAACGACGCCGCCGGTCTTTGTGCCATGGCCGTAGTAGGCCGCTCGCATCAGCTCCGCCATGTCGTCGAGCATCGGCATCCGGGGGTTGGCGGGCGCGCACTGGTCCTCGTAGGCGTTGAGGGCCTGCTGCGGCAGGGCGTCGAGGAAGGCGCGTTCATCGACCCCGAGCGCCTGGAAGGCCGGTTCGATACCCACGGCGTCGCGCAGCCGTTCCACCGCCAGGGCGAGCGACTCGACTCCCTCGGCCGGCGTGGCGGCGGGTAGGGCGAGGGTGCGGGCGATGTCCTGGAAGCGTTCGGGGGCGTGGTAGCTCTCGTACTTGGGCCAGCCGGTGAGTTTCGTCGGGACGGTGCCGTTGTATCGGATGACGTGCGGCAGCAGGACGGCGTTGGTACGGCCGTGTGCGATGTGGAACGTGGCCCCTAGTGTGTGGGACATGGCGTGGACGATGCCGAGGAAGGCGTTGCCGAACGCCATGCCGGCGATGGTCCCGGCGTTGTGCATCTTCTCCTGTGCCTCCGGCCGGGCCGCCCGGTCGTTGACCGCCGCCTCGATGTTGTCGAAGATCATCCGGATCGCGTGCAGGGCGAGGCCGTCGGTGAAGTCGTTGGCGTAGACGGACACATACGCCTCGATGGCGTGGGTGAGGGCGTCGAAGCCGCTGTCGGCGGCCAGCGCCCGGGGCAGCGCGGTGGTGAGGAGCGGGTCGATGATGGCGACGCTGGGCGTGAGCGCGTAGTCGGCGAGGGGGTACTTCTTGCCGGTGGCGGGGTCGGAGATGACGGCGAACGGGGTCACCTCGGCGCCGGTGCCGGAGGTGGTGGGGATGCACACCAGGCGGGCGAGTCTGCCGAGCACGGGGAAGCGGAAGGCGCGCTTGCGGATGTCGGAGAACTTGTGCCGCATGTCGGCGAAGTCGACGTCCCTGCCCTCGGCCTGCTGTTCGTACAGCAGCCACATCACCTTGGCGGCATCCATGGGGGAGCCGCCGCCCAGCGCGATGATGGTGTCCGGGCGGAAGTCGCCCATGAGGCGGGCGCCGCGCCGGACGGAGTCGATGCTCGGCTCGGGTTCGACGTTGTCGATGACCTGGACGGTGACCGCCTCGTGGCGTCGGCGGAGCACGCGCTCGACCCGGTCGACGAGGCCGAGGCGGGTCATGGTCGCGTCGGTGACGACGGTGACGCGGTGGACGTCCGGCATGGAGGCGAGGTAGCGGATGGACTGCGGCTCGAAGTAGATCTTCGGCGGGACCTTGAACCACTGCAGGTTGTTGCGGCGCGCCGAGACGCGTTTGACGTTCAGCAGTTGGGCGGCGGAGACGTTGTTCGACACCGACGTGCTGCCCCAGGAACCGCAGCCCAGTGTCAGCGACGGCAGCAGGCTGTTGTAGATGCCGCCGATCGCGCCCTGCGAGGACGGGGCGTTGACGATGATCCGCACCGTCTTCATGCGCCGGCCGTACGACTCCGCCAGCGCGGGGTCCTTGGTGTGGATGACGGCGCTGTGACCCTGGCCGTGGAAGGCGACCATGTCGGTGGCCAGGTCGAAGGCCTGCTGCTCGGAACTCGCGCGCAGGACGGCGAGGACCGGGCACAGCTTCTCGCGTGTCAGAGGCTCGTCGGGGCCGACTCGCGCCGCCTCGGCCAGGATGAGGGAGGTGTCGGCGGGGACGGCGAAGCCCGCCTGTTCGGCGATCCACGCCGGACTCCGGCCGACGGCCGCGGAGTTGACCTTGGGCTCGCAGCCCGCCCCCGCGGCACCGACCGGGAACAGGAAGGCCTCCAGCTTCGCCTTCTCCTCGGCCGTGGCCAAGTGGGCGTGCAGCGTGCGGAATTCGGTGAGGACCGCGTCGTAGATCTCCTCGTCCAGGATGACGGCCTGTTCGGAGGCGCAGATCATGCCGTTGTCGAACGACTTGGACAGCACGAGGTCGTTGACGGCCCGGCGCAGATCCGCGCTCCGGTGCACGTAGGCGGGGACGTTGCCGGCGCCCACGCCGAGAGCGGGCTTGCCCGCCGAATACGCGGCCTTGACCATGGCGTTGCCACCGGTGGCGAGGATCAGCGAGACACCCGGGTGACGCATCAGGGCGCCGGTCGCCTCCACGGACGGGATCTCGATCCACTGCACGCAGTGTTCCGGAGCGCCCGCCGCAACGGCTGCGTCCCGCACGACGCGGGCCGCCTCGGTGCTGCAGCCCTGGGCGTTGGGATGGAAGGCGAACACGATCGGGTTGCGGGTCTTCAGAGCCATCAGTGCCTTGAAGACGGTGGTCGAGGTCGGGTTGGTGACCGGGGTGATCGCACACACCACGCCGACCGGCTCGGCCACTTCGGTCATGTCGTCGAGGTCGTCGCGGGCGATGACACCGACGGTCCTCATCGGGCCCATGCTGTGCGTGACGTACTCGCAGGCGAACATGTTCTTGGCCGCTTTGTCCTCGAAGACGCCACGCCCGGTCTCCTCCACCGCGAGCCGCGCGAGTCTCGTGTGCTGGTCCAGCGCGGCGACCGAGGCCTTCTTCACGATGTGGTCGACCTGCTCCTGATCGAGTGCCTCGTAGTCGTCGAGCGCCTTGAGCCCGTCCGTCACCAGGCGGTCCACCGCTATGGCGATGTCGGACGGCGCGGCGGTGGGGGTGGTGTTCGCGCTGCGGTCGTCGTGGCGGGTCATCGGGGCGAGCCTCCGTCGTTGATGAGGACGGCACCGCGTGGTCAGCGGCGCTGGGAGGGAGTGGCTGCGGGGGATGGCCGCCGCCGCTCACACGGGCAGCGTCTCCCGTCAGCGGGGTCCCGCCCCAGACGCCGTTGGTCCCTGCGCGGGGCCGACCGGCCCCGAAGTGACGCGGACGGGCGGCCTGTTGACGACGCCGACTGCACCGTCCACCCGATACGTCCCCCCGGATCGCGCGCGGAAGGTCTCCGCAGTCCTCCAGGACCTCTTCCGGCGTGGTCATGGTCCATGCATGAGAGACGAAGAGCCGCGGGTGAGCAGCAACGGCCGCGGGAATCCCCTTGTCTCCGAGAATGCCCGAGCGCACCAGGTGGAAGGTGTCCCCGGAGTGGAGACGGGAGCACGTCCCGCACCGGGTCTCACGACGGTTGCGGCACCCCACCGGCAGGCGTCCACCGGGTTCGTCGTCGGTGTCGTAGTGGCGCAGCACCTGACCCGTGTCCGGACGGAACACGGTCGAATGGCCGGCCACGTAGATCGGGTGAGCGCATCGACGAGCGGGTGGACCTGCGCATGACTGACGGCCCGCCGATCCTGATCACCTATCGAGTCACCGCCACCGTGGACGCCCGCCCCTGATCGTTGAAGAGCTGCGCGTGAGCGCGGAGCGCGCACAGCTCGCGTTCCGTCTCAGCAGCAGGTGACCCGAACGGATCTATCTAAAGCGTCTCTACTTACCCATGGGCGCGCCTGCGGCGCGCCGGACAGCCCGGCCGCCCCGGGCGGGCATGCGGCGTGGCCGCCGGTCCCGCCCGGTCGGCCGACTGCCCGCACCGAGGCACACCTGGGGAGGCGAGGCGACGACCGCTCACCTCGCTCAGGACTGCGCGCGTCAGCTCTAGGCCCGCGCGGCAGCGTCGATCTCGGCGATCAGGGCTTCGATGCGGGTCTTGATCTCGTCGCGGATCGGGCGGACGGACTCGACGCCCTTGCCGGCCGGGTCTTCGAGGGCCCAGTCGAGGTACTTCTTGCCGGGGAAGATCGGGCAGGCGTCGCCGCAGCCCATGGTGATGACGTAGTCGGACGCCTGGACGGCCTCGGTGGTGAGGATCTTCGGCTTGGCGTCGGCGATGTCGACGCCGACTTCCTTCATGGCCTCGACCGCGGCGGGGTTGACCTCGTCGCCCGGGATGGAGCCGGCGGAGCGGACCTCGATCCGGTCGCCCGCGAGGTGGTTCAGGAATCCGGCGGCCATCTGCGAGCGTCCGGCGTTGTGGACACAGACGAAGAGCACGGAGGCGAGCGGGCTGGAGGACATCGGTTCTTCCTTCGTAAGTGATCGAGCGAATGGTGCGGTGTTGCGGGAGGGGAGGTTCAGGCGATCCGCATGGAGCTGAGCAGGTCGGTGATGTGGGCGTTGATCGTCGCGGATCGTTCGGACGACGGCGATCGGTGCGTCCTCGGGGTCGGTCACGGGCCAGTCCAGGTAGCGGCGGCCGGGCACGATCGGGCACGCGTCCCCGCGTACCATCGTGATGATGACGTCGGCGGCGCGCACGACCTCGTCGGTCGGCGGCTTGGGGAAGGCGCCGCTGATGTCCACGCCGGCCTCGGTCAGGACCTGCGTGACGACGGGCCCTACCTCGGCGGCGGGGTGCGTATCGGCGGAGGAAACGACGACATGGCCTCCAGCGCGGTGCGCGAGGAGGGCGGCGGCCATCTGGGAGCGGCCCGAGTTCTGGCTGCACACGAACAGCACACGGGGCAGGCCGACGCCGGGCACCCCCTGGATGTGCTGGAGCGCTGCCAGCCGTTCGGCGGTAGGGTGCTCGGCCAGCACGACCAGGTGCGTGCGGACGCGTGCTTGCTCGGCCAGGCGCTCGTTGGAGTCGATCACGAGGCGCCGGATGGTCTCGGGTGAGGAGCGTCCGCGGTGGCGGAGGGCAAGGCCGGCGATGCCTGACGCGAGACGCTCATCTGGGAGGGCGGGGGGCGGGGATGCGGTCATGGGAACCCCTTCGGGGGCGTGGGTCCCCCCCTGTGTGGGGATGCGGGTCCCAGGAATCACTCCACGCTGGTATCAGTCGGGAGTGATGTGAGAGTATCAGTCCATGATGACGTCGGTCGACACTGATCTGATGCGGGTTCTGGCCGACCCGCTCCGGTTCCAGATCGTCACCCTGCTCGCCAGGGAGACGCTGTGCAGCACGCACCTGATCGAGGAGACGGGAGCCAAGCAGACCAACCTCTCCAACCATCTGAAGGTGCTGCGAGAGGCCGGTGTCGTGGACACGGAGCCGTGCGGCCGGTTCACCTACTACCGGCTCAGGCCCGATGTCATCGCCTCCCTCGCGGGCCAGTTCGCCGACCTGGCGGAGACCGCGCGCGCCACCGCCGAGAACAACGTCAAGCGGTCCTGCCCCTGATCCCGCCCCCGTGGCGACCTGCAATGAGGAGTCCTGTTGAGCGCCACCGAGGCGACCGAGCGAGACGGCACCATGGGATCTGCCCCAGCCCCTGACGCGTCCGTGCCGCAGCCCGCACCGGGCGCCACTCCGCCCCAGGCACCCCCGCTGATCGCCAGGGCGGCGGCCGAACTGGTCGGCACCGCGGCCCTGGTCGCGATCGTGGTCGGCTCCGGCATCCAGGCCACCGAACTGACCAAGGATGTCGGTCTCCAGTTGCTCGCCAACTCTACGGCCACCGTCTTCGGCCTCGGCGTCCTGATCGCCCTGCTCGGCCCGGTCTCCGGCGCGCACTTCAACCCAGTGGTCACCCTGACCGAGTGGTGGACCGCCCGCCGGGGTGGCGCCGGAGTCACCCTGCGTGAGACCGCGGCCTACGTACCCGCGCAGATCGCCGGCGCTATCGCCGGCGCGATCCTGGCCGACGCTATGTTCGGTGAGCCGCTGGTGACATGGTCCACGCACGACCGCTCCACTGGTCATCTGCTGCTGGGCGAGGTCGTCGCAACGGCCGGGCTGATCCTGCTGATCTTCGGGCTGGCCCGCACCGACCGGCTGCGCTTCGCACCCGTCGCGGTCGCCTCGTACATCGGCGCCGCCTACTGGTTCACCTCGTCCACCTCCTTCGCCAACCCGGCAGTCACGATCGGCCGTGCCTTCACCGACACCTTCGCCGGCATCGCACCCGGCTCGGTCCCCGGATTCATCGGCATGCAGATCATCGGCGCTGCGGTGGGGCTAGCACTGGTGGCCCTCATCTTCATGACCGGCCGACGCGAAGCCGAGCAGCCCACCGAATGACGCTGACAACCCAGGTTGTAGTGATCGGCGGCGGCCAGGCCGGGCTCGCCGCCGGGTATCACCTGCGCCGACTGGGCATCGAGTTCGTCATCCTCGATGCCCAGGCCACACCCGGCGGAGCCTGGCAGCACACCTGGGAATCGCTCCACCTGTTCTCGCCCGCCGCGTACTCCTCGCTGCCCGGCCGTTTCATGCCACCGCAGCTCGGCCGGATCTGCCCGGACGCCGGGCACGTGGTGGAGTACCTGGCCGACTACGAGAAGCGCTACGAACTCCCCGTCGAGCGGCCCGTGTGCGTGCTCGGCGTCCATCGAGACGGTCCGTTCCTGAGGGTGGAGACCGACTCGGGCACCTGGCACGCCCGCGCCGTGATCAGTGCGACGGGGACCTGGTGGCGTCCCTTCCTGCCCGCCGTCCCCGGTCGCACGGCCTTCGAGGGCCGCCAGATGCACACAGTGGAATACCGCAGTCCCGACGATCTCCAAGGGTGCAAGATCGTCGTGGTGGGGGGCGGGAACTCCGGGTGCAGATCGCCGCCGATCTCGCCTACGACACACAGTTGACCTGGGTCACCCAGCGGCCGCCTCGATTCCTGGCCGACGACATCGATGGGCGTGCCCTGTTCGACGCGGCCACCGCCCGGCGCCGCGCGCTCGACAGCGGACTCTCCGACACGGGCGGTGTTGCCTCACTCGGGGACATCGTGGCCGTCCCGCCGGTACGTGAGGCCCGCGACGGTGGTCTGCTCAAGGCGCGCCCGATGTTCTCCCGCCTGCTCCCGGGTGGCGTCGAGTGGGCTGACGGGACGCGCGCCGAGGCCGACACGATCATCTGGTGTACCGGCTTCCGCCCCGCACTGTCCCACCTCGCACCGCTTCAACTCCGTGGCCGACGCGGGCACATCGCCGTCCACGGCACAAAAGCGGAAGACGAACCGCGCCTGCACCTGCTCGGCTACGGCGACTGGACCGGCCCCGCCTCCGCCACGCTCATCGGCGTCGGCCGGCCTGCCCGCGACACAGCGCTTGGCATTCGCGCGCTCCTTGCCGCTGCATCCCCGTAAGCACGGCAGGATATTCGCGTCCTACTTCGTGCCGCCATGGATGATGCTGGCCCTGTTCGGCTTCGCGCTGACCCCTCGCGCTGCCCGGGGACGCACAGACGGTCGGCTCCCGCGCTCTCCCGTCAGCTTTCCGACGCCAGTGTGAGCTGTCGGTGGTGGAAGTCGAAGTGCCGGGTCGGGTAGTGATACAGGTCCGCGATGGTCATGACGTCACGGAAGAAGGGGTCCCAGTGGGTGGGGTAGTGCATGCTCAGCGCGAGATCGGATTCCCGTTCCGCGTCGAGGCGACGGTGCAGGTCGTTGATGACACGGTCGAACACCCTCCCCATCCGGCGCTGCCCCAGGACCTTCGCGCCGCCCAAGGGGCCCAGGTAGTTGACGATGTCGAAGGGCCTTGTGGCGGCGTTCAGGAGCCGGGCGAAGACTCGGCCTGCTCCGCGCGGTAGCCGCCCGAAGGTCCGCAGCAGGACCAGGAGGGGCCGGATCAGGATGTAGCCGAAGAGCATGTGGAACAGCATCTGCTCGTTGGTCCAGCGAGTGCCGTTGGTTCGTCGGCGCAGGTCGGCCTCGCTGGCGTTGTCGAGGAGCTGACGAAAGGTCGCGCGGGCGCGCTCCATCTCCTCGTGGACCGCCTCACGGTCCACTGCGGACTCGCTCACCGAACCCACCTCCGCCCGAGCGCGCTCAGCCTATGGTGCCCAGCATTTGTCCCATCGTGGCGACCATCGACGGCTCCACCCGGTAGTAGACCCAGGTGCCGCGCCGCTCGGAGCTGAGCAGGCCGGCTTCCTTGAGCTTCTTCAGATGGTGGGACACCGTCGGCTGGGAGACGCCGACGTCGGAGATGTCGCACACGCACGCCTCGCCGCCCTCGTGCGAGGCGACGAGCGAGAAGAGGCGCAGTCGCACCGGGTCGCCGAGGGCCTTGAACATCGCGGCGGTCCGCTCAGCCTCCTCCACGGTCAGTGGCCGCTCAGTCAGAGGCGGGCAACACGGGGCCACCGTTCCGGCGACCTCGGGTTCCAGCAGCGGCAACACCTTCGTATTCGACATGCATCTATGTTGACATACATCGAACCAACCGGCGAGGGTCGGGCCCGGCCACCCCGAGGCCCTTCGGCAGGCCGGTGAATTCGATAAATGTCTATGTTGACGTCCATCGAATCAGGTGTCATGCTGACATCGCAAGCCATCGACAGATGTCGAAACAGCGAGGAGTCGACCGTGAACGCGCCCGTCACCACCGATCTGCCCGTCGTCGTGATCGGAGCCGGTCCCACCGGACTCGCCGCCGCCGCCCACTTGGTCGACCGCGGTCTCACCCCGCTGGTCCTGGAAGCCGGGGTGGCCGCCGGAACGGCGGTGCGCGAGTGGGCACATGTGCGGCTGTTCTCGACCTGGGGCGAGGTGACGGACCCGGCCGCGGAGAAGCTGCTCGCCCCCACCGGATGGGTGAAGCCGGACGCCGCCGCCTACCCATCCGGCGGGGA
>NZ_JBIASW010000003.1:568070-746272 GCF_042891215.1 Streptomyces sp. NPDC001914 | reverse complement strand
GCCGCATGATCGAGATCCGCAAACAGAACCCCGCCTTCGGACTCGGCTCCTACACCGAACTCCCCTCCTCCAACCCCGCCGTCCTCGCCTTCCTGAGGGAATACAAGGACGACCTGGTGCTGTGCGTGCACAACTTCTCGCGCTTCGCCCAGCCCACCGAACTCGACCTGCGCGCCTTCAACGGCAGACACCCCGTCGAACTCATCGGCGGCGTCCGCTTCCCCGCCATCGGCGAACTGCCCTACCTGCTCACCCTCGCCGGCCACGGCTTCTACTGGTTCCGGTTGCGCCCCGCGGTCGCGCCCCGCGCCACGAGGCGATCGTGAACGCGTCCCCCTCGACAGCCCGCCCGCCCCTGAAAGGACGTGCCGTCATGGCGAACACCGCTCTGCAGCGTGCGAGCGGCCTCGACACCGCTCCGCTGCTCACCTCGCTGGCCGAGCTGCTGCGCGCCTGGCTGCCGCGGCAGCGCTGGTTCGCGGGCAAGGGCAGGCCCGTGACGGATCTGACCCTGCTGTCGACCACCGAGCTGTACCCCGGGTGTCTGCATCTGCTGGTCCGCACCGAACACCTCGGCCCGCCCGCCCACGGCACGTCCGGCACCCCCGCGGCCGAGGACTGCTACCAGCTGCTGCTCGGCGTGCGGGAGGTCCTGCCGCCACGACTCGCCCACGCCTTCATCGGCCGGGCGAGCGCCGGCCCGCTGGCCGACCTGACCGTGTACGACGCCTTCCACGACCCGAAGGCCGCGGGACTGCTCCTGGAGCGGCTGCGCCGTTCGGGTACGGCGGGGCCGCTGCGATTCGAACGCGACCCGCGGGTGACCGTGCCGTCAGGTCTCACACCGCGGCTCCTCGACGCCGAGCAGTCCAACACGTCACTGGTCTACGGGGACGCGTTCATACTGAAGGTCTTCCGGCGCGTCCAGCCCGGCATCAACCCTGACCTGGAGGTGCCCCGCGCCCTGGCCCGGCAGGGCTGCACCCGTGTCCCCGCACCGGCCGCGTGGTTCCGGACGTCGGAGCCCCAGGAGGCGACCCTCGGGGTTCTCCAGCCGTTTCTGCGGGGCGCCGCCGACGGATGGGCACTGGCCCTCGAATCCCTCGGCTCGCGGCAGGACTTCACGGGCGAGGCGTTCGAACTGGGCCGGGCCACCGCCGAGGTGCATCTGACCCTGGCCAAGGCCTTCCCGGTGGACCCGCCGAACCCGTACCGGAACACGGGGCTCGCGGAGGCGATGCACGGACGTCTCGACGCCGCGGTGCGCTCCGTCCCCGAACTGCGCCCGCACGCTCCCGGCCTGCGGTCGGCGTTCGACGCGCTCGCCGCCCTGGACTCCGCGGTCCGCCCCGCCCAGCGCATCCACGGTGACCTCCACCTCGGCCAGGTCCTGCGCGCCGGGCAGCGGTGGTCGGTCATCGACTTCGAGGGTGAACCCGCCCGCCCGATCAGCGAACGTCGGCGTGTCCAGTCGCCCGTACGCGATGTCGCGGGCATGCTGCGGTCCTTCGACTACGCGGCCCGCTCCCGGCAGCCCTGGCGTCCCGAGTGGGCGGAGCGCTGCCGCGAGGCCTTCTGCGCGGGTTACGCCGCCGCGGCGGCCTGGGACCCGCGCGAGGAGCCCGAACTGCTGCGCGCGTACGAGACGGACCGCGCCGTGTACGAGGTGCTGTACGAGGCACGGCACCGGCCCGAATGGCTGCCCGTGCCCATGGCGGCCGTCGGACGGCTCGCCGACAGCCCCTGACCATCCGCCCCGGCCGACCGGCCCGAGCACTCCCGCCGACCACCCCGACACCCCGACTTCGAGAGGCACAAGCCGTGACCCGCACCGCATCCTCCCGCGTTCGACGGGCCAAGCCCGCCGCCCCGTCCGCGCAGCACGCCGCGCTGGACCCCACGGACCGGGAGCGGCTGCTGTCCGGCGCCCATCACGATCCGCACGCGCTGCTGGGTGCCCATCCGGCGCCGGGCGGAGTGGTGTTCCGGGCCCTGCGGCCGTGCGCCCAGGGGGTGGCGGTGGTCGTGGACGGGAACCGTACGGCGCTGGACGATCTGGGCGACGGGCTGTTCGGCTCCGTCCTGCCGTTCGACGGGATTCCCGCGTACACGCTGGTGGTGACGTACGACGAGGCCGAGTTCGAGACGCAGGACCCCTACCGGTTCCTGCCCGCGCTCGGCGAGTTCGACCTGCATCTGATCGGCGAGGGCCGGCACGAGGAGCTGTGGCGGGCGCTGGGCGCCGAGCCGATGACCCACGAGGGTGTGGAGGGCACGCGCTTCACCCTGTGGGCCCCGAACGCCCAAGGGGTCAGGGTCTGCGGGGACTTCTGCCACTGGGACGGCGCCGCCGGCTTCCCCATGCGGTCGCTCGGATCGTCCGGTGTGTGGGAGGTGTTCCTGCCCGGCATGGGTGAGGGCGCGCTCTACAAGTTCGACATCACGCGCCCCGACGGCTCGCGCACCCTGCGCGCCGACCCGATGGCCCGCCGCACCGAGGTGCCACCGGCGACCTCGTCCGTCGTGACGCGGTCGTCGTACACGTGGCAGGACTCGAAGTGGATGAAGGAGCGGCCGAGGCGCCGCCCGCTGCACGAGGCGCCGTTCTCGGTGTACGAGGTGCACCTGCCGTCCTGGCGACCGGGCTTGACCTACCGTCAGCTCGCCGACCAACTGCCCGCCTACGTCACCGACCTCGGCTTCACCCACGTCCAGCTGATGCCCGTCGCCGAGCACCCCTTCGGCGGTTCCTGGGGCTATCAGGTCACCGGGTTCTACGCGCCCACCGCACGCCTGGGCACCCCCGACGACTTCAAGCACCTCGTCGACGCCCTGCACCGCGCCGGCGTCGGCGTCCTCATGGACTGGGTGCCCGCGCACTTCCCCCGCGACGACTGGGCCCTCGCCGAGTTCGACGGCCGCCCCCTCTACGAGCACGCCGACCCCCGCCGGGCCCACCACCCCGACTGGGGCACCCTCGAATTCGACTACGGCCGCCGCGAGGTGCGCAACTTCCTCGTCGCCAACGCCACCTACTGGTGCGAGGAGTTCCACATCGACGGCCTGCGGGTCGACGCCGTCGCCTCCATGCTCTACCTCGACTACTCCCGCGAAGAGGGCCAGTGGGCCCCGAACGAGTTCGGCGGGCGGGACAATCCCGACGCGGTCGCGTTCCTCCAGGAGATGAACGCGACCGTCTACCGCCGCAACCCCGGTGTCGTCACGATCGCCGAGGAGTCCACCGCCTGGGAAGGCGTCACGCGTCCGACCTCCGACGGAGGGCTCGGCTTCGGGCTCAAGTGGAACATGGGCTGGATGCACGACTCGCTGGAGTACATGCAGCACGAGCCGATCCACCGCAAGTACCACCACAACGAGATGACCTTCTCGATGGTGTACGCCTACAGCGAGAACTACGTCCTGCCGATCTCCCACGACGAGGTCGTGCACGGCAAGCAGGCCCTCGTTTCCAAGATGCCCGGCGACTGGTGGCAGCGGCGCGCCAACGCCCGCGCCTACCTCGGCTTCATGTGGGCCCACCCCGGCAAGCAACTCCTCTTCATGGGACAGGAGTTCGCGCAGGGCGGTGAATGGAAGGAGGCCGAGGGCCCCGAGTGGTGGCTCCTCGACCCGGCGTACTGCGCGGCGGCCGACCACCGCGGCGTCCAGGATCTCGTGCGCGACCTCAACACCCTCTACCGCGGCGAGCCCGCGCTGTGGGAGCGCGACACGGACCCGTCCGGCTTCACATGGGTCGTCGGCGACGCCGCGGACGACAACGTCCTCGCCTTCCTGCGTCACGCCGCGGACGGCACCCCGCTCCTCGCCGTCTCCAACTTCTCCCCCGCCGTCCGCCACGGCTACCGCCTCGGCGTCCCCGAGCACGTCCCCGCCTGGCAGGAGGTCCTCAACACGGACAGCCTCCGCTACGGCGGCAGCGACGTCGTCCACCCCGAGCCCGTCAAGGCCGAGGCGATCGGGATGCACGGCCGCCCGACCAGCATCGAGCTGACGCTGCCGCCGCTGGCGACGGTGTGGCTGCGGCCGGCCTGAGCCGGACCGCAGCCGACGCCGGGAAGCCCGCCTCAGGCCGAGGCGGGCTTTCCGGCCGTGAAGAGCCAGGTGTGGAAGAGGGCGGTGAGGTCCTTGCCGGACTCCCGCTCGGAGAGCTTGACGAACTGGGCCGTCGTACCGTGCCCGCCACGGTGGACGGTCGCCCAGGTGCGCAGGATGCGGAAGAACACCGGATCGCCGACGGCCGTGCGCAGCTTGTGCAGGACCATCGCGCCCCGGGCGTAGACGGGAGTCTCGAAGATGTGCTCGCCGCTGCCGGGGTCACCGGGCGGGAACGCCCAGAGGTCCTTGTCCGCGGGGGTGGCGTACAGCGCGTCGAAGGCCTTCTGCGCGCTCCTGCCGCCGTGCTGCTCGGTGTACAGCCACTCGGTGTAGGTGGCGAAGCCCTCGTTGAGCCAGATGTCCTTCCACCGGGTCAGGGTGACGGAGTCGCCGAACCACTGGTGGGCGCTCTCGTGGACGAGGGTGTCCAGGTCCGGCGCGGAGTCGTACACGGGACGGGTCTGGGTCTCCAGGGCGTAGCCGACCTGCGGGGCCCGGTCGACGATGGCTCCGGCCGCGCGGAAGGGGTAGGGGCCGAAGAGCTTGCTCTCCCAGGCCAGGACGGACGGCAGTTTCTTGACGACCGGCGCGGCGGCGGTCGCCTCGCGGGGGTCGACGGCGTTGTAGATCTTGAGGCCGTCGCGGGTCGTGTACTGCTCGACCTTGAACGTGCCGACGGTCGCCGTGGCGAGGTAGGCCGCCATCGGCTCGGACTGGCGCCAGCGGAAGGTGGTCCGGCCGTTCGCGGTCCGCTGCCCGAGCAGGACGCCGTTGGAGACGGCGGTGCTCCCCTTCGGGACGGTCAGGGTGAAGTCGTACGACGCCTTGTCCGTGGGGTGGCTGTTGGCGGGGAACCACGTCATCGCGCCCTGGGGCTCGCCGGCCACGAACGCGCCGTCGTCCGTGGGGATCCATCCGTCGAGGGAGCCGTCGGGGTCGGTGACGGGCTTCGGGGTGCCGGAGTAGGTGACGGTGACGCGGAACTCCTGGCCCTTGCGCAGGGTGTCCTTCGGGGTGACGACGAGTTCCCGGCCGTCGCGCCGGAAGGCCGCCTTGGCGTGGTCGACGGTGACGCCGGTGACCTTCAGCCCGCTGAGGTCGAGGTCGAACCGGCTCAGTCGCTGGGTCGCCCTGGCGGTGATGACCGCCTTGCCGTCGAGGTGACGGCTGTGCGGGTCGTAACCGAGGGTCAGATCGTAGTGGCGGACGTCGTAGCCGCCGTTGCCCGAGAGGGGGAAGTACGGATCTCCCGCGCCGGCGGCGCCCACGGTCCCGGCCGCCGTGGCGGGGCCCGCCGCCGTGAGCAGGGCGGCGATGGCCACGGGGACGGCCGCGACAACGGCCTCGCGGCGAAGGACGGTTGTGCGTCGTGCGGCCTCGTGCGGGCGTGGTGTCACGTTCGCTCCTCGGGTTCGACGGTGATCACTCCCGCACAGCCTATGAGTCCGGCCCCGCCGCGGCCCCCACGATCAGGTCAAGTCGCCGCCGTGCCGCGGGGGCCGTGTGGGCCGGTCGGGCTCACACCCAGGGCGGCGGACCGTCCGGGACGAGCTGGTGGACGTCGAAGAGGACGGCGGACCCGACGCCGAGCGCCGCGCCGCCCATGCCGGTCGCCCAGGTGAGGAACGGGCGTGGTTCGAAGGCGCCGGAGCCGAGACCCTTGGTGTACTCGGCGTGCGCCTCCAGGGAGGCGATGCCGCGTTCGAGGGGTTCGCCGGTGACGTCGACGCCGTGGGTGGGCTGTTCCGCTCCGGCGATGCAGACCATCCGGATGCCGTTCCAGGGTTCCAGACCCTCGTCGGCGAGTTCGGGGAAGATCCAGCGGTTTCCCGCGTCGCGCGCGGCGTCGAGGGCGGCCAGGCCCACCGCCCGGTGGTCCGCCTGGTTGGTCATGCCGCCGATCATCCGTACGGTGAACGCGCCGGACACCACGATGTCGGGCCGTTGGCGGCGCATCACGCGCACGATCTCCCGGCGCAGCGCGGTCCCGTACTCGACCACGCCGTCGCGATGGTCGAGGAACTCGACGGTCTCGACGCCGACCTGCCGTGCGCCGGCCCGCTCCTCGGCCTCGCGCAGCGGTGCCGCCCGGTCCGGGTGCAGGCCGTCGATCCCGGCCTCTCCCCTGGTCGCCAGCAGATAGCTCACCTGCTTGCCCTGCGCCGTCCAGCGCGCGACGGCACAGGCGGTGCCGTACTCGATGTCGTCCGGGTGGGCGGCCACGGCGAGACACCGCTCCCAGTCCTCCGGCAGCACGGGCAGGCCCGTACCGCCCGCGAAGCCTGCTTTGTCCTGTGTGGGATCCATGTCCGGCATGATGGCGCGCGGCGGGCGGGGACCGACAGAGGCGCGCTTTCCGGGTTCGCGCGCCGGGCCTTCACGCCCCCGTGTGCTCTGCGGGGCGGCGGTGCGCGTGGGTGCGGTCGGTGCCGGGGCCGGTTTGTCGGCTTGCTGGCTTGCTGGCTTGCTGGCTTGCTGGCTTGCTGGCCGAACGGCGGGACACCGTGATGAAGTCTGTCCACACGTCCGTCGGAGGACCCGGCGCCGGAAGCCGCCGCTCCCCCTCGGCGACGCCGTCGGCCGACGGCGGGTCAGACCCCGTACAGCGCAGAGGAGATGCCGTGACCACCACCTCGCCCACCTGGAACCACGCACCCGTCAGGGTGGGGCTCGTCGGCGCGGGGCCCTGGGCGCGGGCCGTGCACGCCCGGGTGCTCGCCGCCGGACCCGAGACGGTGCTGACGTCGGTGTGGGCGCGCCGGCCCGAGGCCGCCCGCGAGACGGCGGCCCCGTACGGCGCGGGTGTCGCCGCGACCTTCGAGGAACTGCTCGACGACTGCGAGGCGGTGGCCTTCTCGGTTCCGCCCTCGGTGCAGGCCGAACTGGCCGTACGGGCGGCCGAGGCGGGCAAGGCCCTCCTCCTGGAGAAGCCGCTCGCGCTCGACCTGGCCGCGGCACGACGGCTCGTGGACGCGATCGACGCCTCGGGCGTGGTCTCTCAGCTCGTGCTGACGAACCGCTATCACCCGGCCACCCGGCGGTTTCTCGCGAAGGCGCGGACCCTGGACGTCTCGGGCGCCCGCTCCTGCGGTCTCAGCGGCGCCTTCCTCGGCGGTGACTTCGCGACGCCTTGGCGCCTTGAGCACGGGGCGCTCCTGGACCTCGGACCGCATCTGCTCGATCTGCTGGACGCCGCCCTGGGGCCGATCGTCCGGGTGCGCGGCGCCGGGGACCCGCGACGCTGGCTCGAACTCACCTGCGAGCACGAGAGCGGAGCCGTGAGCCAGGCCTCCCTGTCGGGCTCGGTCGAGGTCGAGCACGGGATCACCCGCGTCGAACTGTTCGGCCGGCACCCCGAGCTGGCCCTGGACTTCGCCGCCCTCGACCACGAGGAGTCCTGGCCCGTACTGCGCCACGAGTTCGCCACCGCCGTCCGCACGAACCACCCACCCGAGCTCGACGCCCACCGCGGCCTGTACCTCCAGACACTGATCGCCGGGGCGCTGGAGAGCCACGGCCTCTGATCCACGGGGCTCCCGGGGTTCCGACGGACCGTTCGCGCGGGTATCAGGGAGGGGCGCGCGTACGGTCTGCCCGGGGGAGGACGGTCCAGGTGTTCAACATCATCTCGTTGGTGATGTCGGTGATGGCTCTGGTGGCGTCGACCTGGGGGGTCGTCCGGCAGATCGGAAGGGCCCGGGCGGACAGCGACCTGGCCATGACGACCGAAGTGCTGCTGACGCACATCCGCGACCCCGCGTTCCAGCGCGACCAGCGCTGGGTGCTGTTCGAGCTCGCCTCGCACCACAGCCCCGACCAGGGCATCGATCTTCTGCCGGGCGACGCCAAGTACCGGGCGTGGAACGTCGCGTTCGTCTTCGAGTCGATCTCCATCATGATGCGCTTCGACATCGTCAACTCGGAGATCCTCACGAGCCTGACGCACCACCGCCTGATGCGGACGTGGGAGGTCCTGGAACCGTACATCCGGGCCGAACGTGCCAGGCGCGGCAGCGTGGTCTTCCCGTTCTTCGAGGACGCGTACGCCACGGCGCGGCGCACCGATCCTGAGGCGTTGCACCGACGGCTGGGGCTGAAGGCGGCGGACGGCCGCCCTCGGTGAGCCGGCGCGGCCGTTCAGGGGAAACGTGGGGCGGTGAAGCGTGTATGGAGGGTGGGGGGTCGAGTTAGGGAGTGTGCATCTGCCGATCATCGCGCCCATGCTGGCGAGCCCCGGATCGTTGCCGGCCCCCGGCCAGGACATGCGGTGGGCGTACGAGACGAAGCAGGACGGTCAGCGTGCCGTGGTCTATCTCCCCGGGGACGGGTCGGTGACGCTGCGGGCCCGCTCCGGTGAGGACATCACCGCCGCCTACCCGGAACTGCTGGGCCTCGGCGCCGTTCTCGGGACGACCGCGGCGGTCCTGGACGGTGAGGTGCTGGTCCTGGACGAACGGGGCCGGGGTGACTTCCAGCTCCTGCAGTCCCGTATGGGGCTCGCCCGTTCGCCCGGCAGGGCCGCCCGGCGCGCCCGGCAGGCGCCGGCTCATCTCGTCCTGTTCGACGTCATGCACCTCGACGGAGATCTCATGGGCCGGCCTTACGCAAGGAGACGGCAGATCCTGGAGGGCCTGTCTCTGGAGGGCCCGTTCTGGTCGACGCCCGCGGCGCTCGTCGGGCACGGCGAGGAGGCCCTGCAGGCGACCCGGGCGAGCGGTCTGGAGGGCCTGGTCTGCAAACGGCTCGACTCGGTGTACGAGCCCGGCGTGCGGTCACGGTCCTGGATCAAGATCCGCAACATGAGGACGGCCGACGTCCTGGTCGGCGGCTGGGTCCCCGGGAAGGGGCGTCTGTCGGGGCTGCCCGGTGCCGTGCTCGTGGGCCAGCGCGACGAGGGAAGGCTGCGCTACGTCGGGAGCGTGGGCACCGGCTGGAGCGGGGCCGAACGCGCCGAACTCGCCCGGCTGCTGAGGGCCGCCGAGACGGGGCGCTGCCCGTTCGACACCCTCCCGCGGGCGGCCGAGGCGCGCTGGGTGCTCCCCCGGCTGGTGGGCGAGGTCCGCTACAGCACCCGTACACGTGCGGGACTGCTCCGGCAGCCGTCGTGGCTGCGGCTGCGTCCCGACCTCGCTCCCGAGGACTCGGCGGCCGATGTCCCGTAGGCACGGACCGGCGGTCGCACCTCGGCAGTAGGCAGGGCGGGTGCACGTCTCCTTGGCACGGCGGGTGCGCGTCTTGGCAGGGCGGGTGCGCGTCCGTGGTTCCTGTGCGCAGGTGAAGGAGCCGGCCGCTCACGGCGGTCGGCTCCTTCGCGTCCCGGTCAGGTTCTGCCGGGTCCGCCGCTGCCGAAGGACCCGCTGGATCCTGGTTGCCAGCGCTTGCGGTGCTGGTCATCGGCGTGTTTGGTGCCCGCGGAGTGCATGTTGTACGGCATCAGCCGTTCACTCTCGTCCGCGGCGTGCGGGACCTCGTCGGGCTCTCGCATCTCGCGCTCCTCGTGCACCGCCCCGCTGGCGGGCAGCCTCGGCTGCTCCTCGGGTGTGGGTGGGCGCGACTCCAGGTTCCGGACCCTGATGCCCATCCGGACGGCCCAGACGAGGGCACCCGCGATGATGAGGCCGCCGATGAAGGCGGCGCCCGCGTTCAGCCCTGAGCTTGCTGTGATCAGATCTTGGCTCGCGGTGTACATGGTGTTCGCGTACCCCCAATACCAGGGGAAAAATGCGTACTGGCCCGTCAGCGACGGCCATTCCATTGTATTCCGGATCAATCCGGGCGCTACGCCGTGATTCCGGACCGGTCGCCGGGGGCCGTACTCCGTAGGTCCCGACCGGCCTCCGAGGACGGCGCGCCCCGAGCCGGGGCCCGGTCATGGGGGCCCGGTCACGGGCGGCCGGCCGTGGCCCCGGGCCCCGTCACTCAGGACGGTGCGCCACGGCCCCGAACATCGTCACCGACATGTGCAGGCCGCCCTGGCGCGCGGCTTCCGCGAGGTCCTCGTACAGACGGTCGCGCTTCGGCTCGTCGATGAGTCCCCGGTTCAGCGCCGAGTCGCCGAGCATGCGGATGAGCGGCCAGGCGACCGACTTGTGGTCCTGGAGCAGCGCCTGCGACCCGCGGTCGTCGACGACCAGGCCGGCGGCCGTCAGACGCCCCACCAGCTTGCGGCCGGAGTACGGGTCGGCGGCCGCGGACAGCGCGCCGGTGGTGAGCGCGGCGATCGTCTCCGGGTCACCGGGGTGCAGGATCGTGGTCGCCCAGTCGGTGTCCAGCAGGGCGACGCGTCCGCCGGGGCGCAGCACGCGCGCTATCTCGAAGACTGCCTTCTCCGGCTCCACGAGGTGCTGGAGCACGCGCTCGCACCACACGACGTCGACGGTGGCGTCGGGCAGCGGCAGGGAGAGGGCGTCGGCGTCGGCGAAGCGCGCGGCACTGCGCTCGGCGGTCCCGCGCTGTTCGGCGACGGCACGCAGTCCGGGGTTGGGTTCGATGCCGAGCACCCTGCCGCGGGGACCCACGGCCGCGGCGAGACGACGGGTCTGCGATCCGGTGCCCGCGCCGATGTCGAGCGCCCGCTCCCCGGGCCGCACGGCCAGTGCCGCGTGCGCCCAGGAACGCAGGCGCTGCACGCCGTCGTTGACGTCCTGGGCATCGAGGGCGCCCACCAGACGGGAGGTGCTGTCCGCGCTGACGTTCTGCGCGTGGAAGGCCGACGTAGGCCGCGTGTCCACCATGGCGGTCACTCTAGAACCACCATGGTCGTTTTTCAGATTCAGATTGTGTAACGCCTCAAGGCCGGTGTGACAAAAGCGAGCACAAGCACCGCGACGATCACCAGCAGGCCTCCGCCGGCGACGGCGGCGGGTGCTCCGAAGGCCGAACCGGCCGTTCCGTGCAGGACGTCGGCGACGCGCGGGCCGCCCACGACGACGACGGTGAAGACACCCTGGAGCCGTCCGCGCATCTCGTCGGTGGCGGCGGACAGCAGGATGGCGCCGCGGAAGACCATGGAGACCATGTCGGCGATCCCGGCCAGGGCCAGGAAGGCCACGGCGAACCACAGGCTGCCGCTGAGACCGAACCCGGCGATGGCCGCGCCCCAGGCCGCGACGGAGACGATGACCATGAGGCCGTGCCGGCGGGCGCGGGAGAAGGTGCCCGACAGCAGTCCGCCCACGACGGCGCCGATGGGGATCGCCGCGAACAGCAGGCCGAGCGCGAGTCCTTCGCCGTAGGGGGCGTACGTCTCGGCGGCGAGCTGCGGGAACAGGGCGCGCGGCATGCCGAGGACCATGGCGATGATGTCGGCGAGGAAGGACAGCAGCAGCACCTTGTGCAGGGCGATGTAGCGGAAACCGGCGACCACTTCGCGCAGGCCCGCGCGCCGCGAGGCCGCCTCGGTGAGGGGCGGCAGCGCGGGGAGACGCAGGACGGCCCACACGGTGACGGTCAGGGCGAGGGCGTCGATCAGGTAGAGCTCGGGCAGCCCGATGACGGGGATGAGCGCACCGGCGAGCATCGGTCCGGCGATCGAGCCGGTCTGCATGACCGTCGCGCCGAGCGCGTTGGCGGCGGGGAGTTCGTCCGCCGGGACGAGCCGGGCGATGGACGCGCTGCGCGCCGGGGAGTTGAGTCCGAAGAACGCCTGCTGGAGGGCGAGCAGGACCATCAGGACGGGCACCGAGTCCAGCCTGGTGACGGCCTGGACCCAGAAGAGCAGCGAGGTGACGGCGATGCCGGTGTTGGTGACGAGGAGCAGCTTGCGGCGGTCCATGCTGTCGGCGATCGCCCCGCCCCACAGGGCGAACACGACCAGCGGCACCAGACCGGCGAGGCTCGCGTAGCCGACCCAGGCCGAGGAGCCGGTGATGTCGTAGATCTGCTTGGGCACGGCGACGGCGGTGAGCTGACTGCCGACGGAGGTGACGGCTGTCGAGGTCCACAGCCGGCGGTAGGCGGGGCGGCGCAGCGGCCGCGTGTCCATGGCCCATCGGCGCCATCCGGAACGGTCACGCTGCTCGGTCTCCGCGGTCCCGCCGGTCTCCGCGGTCCCGCCGGTCTTCGCGGTCCCGTCGGCCTCCGCGCTCGCGCCGGTGTCCGCGGTCCCGGCCGTCTCCGCCCTCCCGTCGGGCTCCGCGGCGCCGCTGTCCGTACTGCTCTGGCTCGTGTCCACGCTCATCCTGGTTGCTCGATACATCTTTCGATTCGAGGATCACTATGGCCGAGCGTGGGCGGCTCGTGTCCCCCGGGGCACGGGATGGGCGCGCGAGGCACCCGCGGCGCGCGGTACGGCGGTTCAGGCGCCGGCGATGAGCGTGACCCCCATCGCGATCATGGTCGTGGCGACCAGCCCGTCCAGCACGCGCCAGGCCCCGGGCCGGGCGAGGAGGCGGCCGAGCAGCCGGGAGCCGAACCCGAGCGCCGCGAACCAGCACAGGCTGGCGATCGCCGCACCGAGGCCGAACGTCCAGCGCAGCGATCCGCGCCCGGCCGCCAGCGAGCCGAGCAGGAACACGGTGTCGAGGTACACGTGGGGGTTGAGCCACGTCAGGGCGAGGCAGGTGAGGACGGCCCGGCGCCAGGAGCCCGGGGATCCTCCGGCCGCCCGCAGCGCCGACGGCTTCAGCACCCGCCGGGCGGCGAGAACGCCGTAGACGACGAGGAAGCAGCCGCCGATCAGCCCGACGGCCGTGAGCGCCGCCGGCCACGCCACCACCACCGCGCCGACCCCGCCGACCCCCAGCGCGATGAGCAGCGCGTCGGACAGGGCGCAGATGGCCACCACGGCGAGCACCGCGTCCCTGCGGACGCCCTGGCGCAGGACGAAGGCGTTCTGCGCGCCGATGGCGACGATGAGGGAGAGTCCGGCGCCGAATCCGGCGGCCGCTGCGGCGAGGGCGTCTGTCATGCCGTCGACGCTAGAAAGCGGATCGTCAGGAGTACAGCTAAAGATTCTTACGTATCCTTAGCGATCGTGATGGCGGAGCTCCCCCTGGACCAGGTGCGCACCCTGCTCGCCGTGGTCGACGAGGGCACCTTCGACGCGGCGGCCTCGGTCCTCCACGTGACGCCCTCGGCGGTGAGCCAGCGGGTCAAGTCGCTCGAACAGCGCACCGGCAGGGTCCTGCTCACCCGGACGAAACCGGTGCGCCCGACGGAGTCCGGCGAGATCGTGGTGCGCTTCGCGCGCCGGCTCGCCCTGCTGGAGCGCGACGCCCACGCCGAGCTCGGCATGTCCGGCTCCGGTGAGCCCGCCCGGCTGTCGATCGCGGTGAACGCCGACTCGCTGGCGACCTGGTTCCTGCCGGCCCTCGCCCGCGTAACCGGACTCGGGCTGTCCTTCGAGTTGCGCCGCGAGGACGAGGACCACACGGCCGCCCTGCTGCGCGAGGGCACGGTGATGGCGGCGGTCACCTCGTCGCCCGACCCGGTGGCCGGCTGCTCCGTCCGCGCCCTCGGGATCATGCGCTATCTGCCGGTCGCCAGTCCCGGCTGCGCCGCACGATGGCTCGGCACCGAGGCCGGCACACCCCTGCGCGAGCTGATCGGCTCCGCCCCGGTGGTGGCCTTCGACCGCAACGACGACATCCAGGACGACTTCGTCCGCGCCCTCACCGGCGGTCCCGGAGCGAGCGCGCTGCGCCATTTCGTCCCCACGTCGGAGGGGTTCGTCGACGCGGTGGCGGCCGGAATGGGCTGGGGCATGGTGCCCGAGGTCCAGGCAGGCCCGCTGCTGCGCGCCGGGCGGCTGGTCCCTCTCGCGGCGGGCCCGGGCATCGACGTCCCGCTGTTCTGGCAGCAGTGGAAGCTCGACTTCCCCGCCCTCGGCGCGGTGGCCGAGGCCGTGGCGGCCGTCGCGGCGGAGACGCTGCGGCCCGGACCGGCCTCCTGAATCACTCGCTTCCCGACCGTCTCCGAACCGGGCCCGAGCCGGTATGTTCACGCTGGGCACATTCGGGCGCGGCCGGGAAGAATGGCCTCACCTCCCGGTGCCGCGGAGGACGTCGAGGTGCGGTGAGCGACCCGAGAGGCGCATTCTTGCTGTGTTACCCCCCTGGCGGCGGGCGGACGAGGGCAGATCGATGAGAGGGAGCGCCGAGCGTGAGGGCCGGGCGCTGGACAGCCTGACCTCCCTGCTCAGTGACGCGGTGACGGATGCGATCCGGGCCGCCCGCGGCTTCGCGGGGGGCGTGTATCTGCGCTCCGGCACGCCCGGACTGCTGCGTCTCGCCGTGCTGGCGGGGCTGCCGGGCCCCCTCTTCCGCCCCTGGTCGCGGATGCACGTGGACCGGCCGTTCCCGGTCGCGGACGCGCACCGGCTCGGTGTGGAGGTGCTGCTCGCCGACCCGACGGAGACGATGCGCCGCTATCCCCAGCTCGCGGCGGGACTGCCGTTCCAGTTCGGCTCGCTCTACGTGCCCGTCGTCGGCGACTCCACCTCGTACGGCGTCCTGATCGTGCTGCGCCCGCCGGCGACCGACGCCACCGAGGTCCTGCCGGACCGCGACCGGATGACGGCGGTGGCGGCGGAGCTCGGAACCCGCCTGGCCAAGCTGGACAAGGACGGGGCCTCGGTCCTGTGGGACGGCGAACCGCTCGGAACCCGGCCGCCGGTCGACGGTCCTTCCACCCGCTGCGTCGGGGGCTTCACCTGGGATCCGGACGACGGCACCCTGATCGCGGACGACGCCCTGTGGGCGCTGCTCGGGATCCCCCAGGAGGACTTCGCGGGGACCCCCGAGGCCTTCGCGGACGCCCTCGCCCACGACGAACCCCGGCTTCTGCTGGCCGCCCTGCGGGAGACCGCCGCCGGCCGGCCGCCGCCCCATCCGCTGCCGGTGCGCACCGGCGGCGGCGGACTGCGGCTCCTCGAACTGTGGACCGCGGGAGGCGCGGACGACCCGCCGTACCGGGTCAGCGGAGCCCTCGTCGATCCGGGTCCCGGACCGGCCGCGGACGGGGCGGCCGACCAGCTCCCGGAGGGCGTCTTCGCCATCGACCGGATCGGGCTGATCACGTACGCCAACCCGCGCGCCGCCGAACTGCTCGGCCGTCCGCGCACGGAGCTGCTGGGGCGGCTGCTGTGGGACGTGGTGCCCTGGATGGACCATCCCGCCTACGAGGACCATCTGCGCAGCGCGCTGCTCTCGCCGGACCCGGTGCACTTCCGGGGCCGCAGCCCGCTGGGGAGCGGCGACGCGACGGCTCCGGGCCATCCGGCGGGAACCTGGCTGAGCTTCTCCGTCTATCCGGGCCCGCGCGGGGTGACCTGCAAGATCACGCCCCTGGGGCGGGCCTCGGAGACCCCCGGGAACACCGCGTTCGACGTCGAGGCGACCCAGACCGTACGCGCCGAGGTCGAGGAGCCCGACCCCGGTTTCTCGGGCGCGGCACCGCAGTACCGGCCCATCGTCCTCGCGATCGCGCTGACCGAGGCGGTGACCGCGCGGCAGGTGTCCGAGGTGGTGATGCGCGAGCTGCTGCCCGCGTTCGGCAGCCGCCGCCTGGCCATCTACCTGCTGCAGGACCGCCGGCTCTATCTGGCCTGGGAGACCGGCTTCCCGCAGGGGTTCCTCGCCCCCTTCGACGGAGTGGGCCTGGACGCCAAACTGCCCGGGGTCGAGGCGCTCACCAGCGGCCGGTCGCTCTTCTTCGAGTCGATGGAGCAGGTGGCCGCCGCCTATCCGGGCATCTCCCTGGACGCCACCGTCGGGGCCCGTGCCTTCCTTCCGCTGATCGCCTCCGGACGCCCGGTCGGCTCGTGCATCCTCGGGTTCGACAAGCCCCGCGGCTTCAGCACCGAGGAGCGTACGGTCCTCACCGCGCTCGCCGGGCTGATCGCGCAGTCCCTGGAGCGGGCGAGGCGCTACGACAACGAGGCGGCGCTCGCCCGCGGGCTCCAGGAGGCACTGCTGCCGCACCGGCTGTCCGCGCACCCCCTAGTCCAGACGGCGGGGCGCTATCTGCCCGGCACCGTCGGCATGGACGTGGGCGGCGACTGGTACGACGTCGTCGAAGCCGGCGACGGGCTCGCCCTCGTCATCGGGGACGTACAGGGGCACGGTGTCCAGGCCGCCGCCACCATGGGCCAACTCCGCAGCGCGGTACGGGCGTTCGCCCTCGGGGACCACTCGCCCGACGAGGTGATGAGCGGCACGAACCGGCTGCTCATCGACCTCGACCCGGGCCAGTTCGCGAGCTGCTGCTACGTCCGGGTGGACCCGGTGACCGGTGTCGCGCAGGCGGCACGGGCCGGGCACCCGCAGCCCCTGCTGCGCCACCCCGACGGACGTACCGAGGTCCTGGATCTGCCGGGCGGTGTGGTCCTCGGCGTGGACCCGCACGCCGAGTACCCCGTGACGGACCTGGTGCTGGAGCCCGGGGCCGTCCTGGCCCTGTACACGGACGGACTGGTCGAGCGGCCCGGCAGGGACATCGACGAAGGGGTCGAGGACCTTCGTGCGACCCTGGCCGACGCGGGCCCGCCGAAGCACCGTGCGACGCGCGGCCCGTCCCTGTCCCGCGCCGCCGATCTGCTCACCGCTGAGGCCCGGCAGGCCGACGAGCGCCCCGACGACATCGCCCTGCTGCTCACCACCCGCCGACCGCCCGCGGGGCCGGACGCCCGTGGCGGACGCGTCCGGGACCGCAGGCCGTGACACGGACCAGGCGCCGGTGACACGGGCCCGGCGGTCCTGACACGGGCCCCCGGCGGCCGTTCAGTGGGCCGCGTCCAGCCGGGCCCGCTGCTCCGGGGTGAGTTCCAGGTCCAGCGCGGCCAGGTTCTCCTCCAGCTGGGCCACCGAGGAGGCGCCGGCCAGCGGGATCACCGGCACGTCGCCACCGATCTGCCAAGCGAGCACCACCTGGTTGAGGGTCGCCCCCGTCTCCTCGGCCACCTCACGCAGCACGCCGAGCCGGGCCGCGTTTCCCGGGTGGTCGTAGTCGGACGGCAGCGGCTTGTCCCGCCGTCCGTACGCGCCGCCCAGCAGCGGCGAGTAGGCGACCAGGCTCAGCCCGGGCTCCGCGCCCAGGTAGCTGAGAAGTTCACCCGTCGCGGCGCCCAGGCCGCCCTCGGGGAAGAGCCCGCTCGGTACGTCGGAGCGCGGGCGCAGCAGGCTCGCGTGGTACTGGAGGACCTCGTAGCCGGGCAGTCCGGCCGCGGCGGCGAGCGCGCGGGCCCGCTCCACGCGCCAGACGGCGTGGTTGCTCACGCCGAGGAGTCCGACGCCGCCCTCCTGGACGAGTTCCGCGAACGCCCGGACGGTTTCGCCCGGTTCGACGGTGCGGTCCTCTATGTGCGCGTACAGAAGGTCGATCTTCTCCACGCCGAGGCGTTCGCGGCTGCGTTCGGAGGCCTCGCGGATCACCTTGGCCGACAGGCCCTCGGGATTGTCGACGTAGCCGGTCCCCGGGGCCAGCGGACGGGCGCCGAGCTTGGTCGCGAGGACGATCTCGTCGCCGACGCCGCGGCTGCGGCGCCAGCGTCCGAGCAGTTCCTCGCTCTGGCCGCCCTGGCCGCCGTCGGTCCAGTAGGCGTAGTTGTCGGACGTGTCGATGAAGTTGCCGCCGGCCTCGGCATAACGGTCCAGGATCGCGAACGACGTCTTCTCGTCGGTCAGTGAGCCGAAGAGCATCGCGCCGAGCGCGAGCACACTCACCTCGCGGCGGGTCTTCGGATCCGTGCCGATCGTGCGGTATCGCATGGGGTTTCCTCCCGTTCGTGCCCGAAGTGCCCGGGCCCGAACGGGAGTCTGGTCGTTGGAGTGCTCTTGAGGTCAAGCCTTCGCGAAGGGGCCCTCCAGGGCGGCCCACTGCAACAGCATGATCGTCTTGGCGTCCGCGATCTCCCCGGTGCGGACCATCGACAGGGCCTCGCGGAAGGGCAGTTCGACCGTCTCGATGTCCTCGCCCTCCTCGTCGAGCCCGCCGCCCTCGTGGGTGCGGGTGGACGGGCCGTACGACGCGGCGTAGAAGCTCACCCGTTCGGTGACCGAACCCGGACTCATGTAGACGTCGAAGACGTGCTCGACCGCGCCGACGGTGTGCCCGGTCTCCTCGATGACCTCGCGCCGTACGGCGTCCTCGGGGTGTTCGTCGTCCTCGTCGAGGAGGCCGCCGGGCGTCTCGATCAGCATGCCGTCCGGGTGCCCGTTGACGTAGACGGGGTAGCGGAACTGCCGGGTGAGCAGGACGGTTTCACGTTCGGCGTCGTACAGCAGGAGGGTGGCTCCGTTGCCCCGGTCGTGCGTCTCGCGCTCCTGGGTGCTCCAGGTCCCGTCGGCGAGCAGGAGGTCGAAGGTGGTCGAGCGCTCCACGTACCAGTGGCAGGACAGGAGTCGCACGTCACGGATCCTGACCCGTGGATTGCCGGTCAGGTCACGGCCCGTCCGGTCGAGTCCGGTGCGGCCCCGGCGGTCGGGGGTGTCGATGCCGGCGGTCATCGCGCTCGGGCCCGGCGGACGCGGGAGTTGTCGTTCATGGACCTTGTCTACCATCCCGAGACCAAGATCCCGGTTACAGCGGGGCTTCGCCCGTTTAGGCTCACGGCATGGAACAGACGGAGATCATCCTGCGCGCCATCGGCGTGCTCACCGAGACCAACGCCATGGTGCGCAGGATCGCCCAGGACGAGGAGGACGGGGTCGAGTCGGCCGAGAACAACCTGGGTGCTCTCGTCACCGAGGTGTTCCCGCGCGTCGAGGTCCCCGGTGACGCCGGGCCCGCGGAGGCGGGGCAGGCGGTCGCGGACGCCTATCTGCCCGCCGCCATCTCGCTGGTGGGCGCCTTCGCGTTCCTCTTCTCCGAACTCGCCGACCTCCACGACTCGGGGCGGACCGACGTCAAGACGGCCGATCTGCTCCAGGATCTCGCCCTGCGGATGTCCCGGGCCGACAACACCTGACGCGGCGGCCGGCCCGGGGCCCGTCCTGGCGGTCCCGGGTCAGGAGTGCGGAACGACCGCCACCGGGCAGGGCGCGTGGTGCATCACCGCGTGGGCGACCGAACCGATCCGGACGCCCACGGCGGAGCGGTCGGCCCTGCGGCCGACCACCATCAACTGGGCCCGGCCGGAGAGGGACAGGAGCACCTGGCCCGCGCTGCCCATCTCGATGTGCTGGGTGACGGGCACCTGGGGGAAGCGTTCGCACCACGGCCCCAGCGCCTCGGCCAGCACCTTCCTCTCGTACGGCTCCAGGCCGCCGGCCTCGTCCAGCATCTTCAGCGAACCGGGGCTGTAGGCGAACACGGGCGGCAGACTCCAGGCCCGTACGACCCGGACCGCCGCGCCGCGGGCCGCCGCGGTCTCGAACGCGAACCGGAGACCGGCGTCGTCCTCGGGTCCGCCCTGGTGACCGACGACGATCTCCCGGCCGCCCGCCTCGTCCTCGGGCCGGTCCTCCGAGCGCACCAGCACCACCGGGCACGGCGCTTCGGCGATCACCCGCTGACCGACCGAACCGAGCAGGAAGCCGACGAACGCGCCGTGGCCGCGCGACCCGAGAACCAGGGTTCCCGTATCGGCCGCGACACCCAGAAGCGCCTCCACCACGTCGCCTCCGGCGGAGTCGATCACGTCGACCGTCACCCGCAGACCCTCGTGCCGGTCGGTGACCGTGCGGGCCGCGTCCTCGATCATGCCGTGGGCCCAGCGCGCCTGGTCCTCCCGGTCACCACCGCCGACCATGTCGTGCGGCGGCCAGTGCCAGGCGTACACCACCCGCAGGGCCGCGTCCCGCCGGACGGCCTCGCGGCCCGCCCAGGCCAACGCCGCCCTGCTCTCGGGTGATCCGTCCACGCCCACGGTGATCGGGTGGGTCATGCGCCTGCCTTCCGTCGCCGGCCCCGCCTGCCCGGCCGGGTGCCGATCCATCCTGACCGCTCCAGTGTCCGGCACCGGCGGCCACCACGGACGCCCGGCCGGGCGTGTGCGGGATCCGCGGCGGGACGTGCCGGGCGCAAAGGGACGGCGCTACGCCGACGCGCGGACCACGAGTTCCGGGTCGAAGATCAGCGAGGTGGGTTCGGTGCGGACGCCTCGGATGTGGTCGTCCAGGAGGGCGGCCATCGCCGCGGCCATCTCCTCCACCGGCTGGCGCACCGTGGTCAGCGGCGGGCGGCAGGTCACCGCCACGCTGGAGTCGTCGAAGCCGACGACCGCGACATCGTCCGGCACCCGTCTGCCCCGCTCCCGCAGCAGTTGGCACACGCCCTGGGCCATCAGGTCGTTGGCCGCGAACACCCCGTCCACATCAGGGTGTTCGGACAGCAGCCCGGACATCGCCGCCATGCCGCTGTCCAGGGTGAAGCCGCCTTCGGCGACGGGGACGTACGGGTGTCCGTTGCGGGCCATCGTGTCGCGGAACCCGGCGAGCCGGTCCTGGCTCGCGGCCACGCCGAGCGGTCCGGTGACGGTGACGATGCGCCGGCACCCCCGTTTCAGGAGGTGTTCGGCCGCCATCCGCGCCCCCTCGCGATGGGCGAGATCCACGTAGCTGAGCGGCACGGGCCGGGAGGGCCGGGCGAACAGGACGGCGGGCAGGCCCGCGTCGGCGAGCAGGGCGGGCAGCGGGTCGTCGGCGTGGGTGGAGACGACGAGGGCGCCGTCCGCGCTGCCCTGCCGCAGGTCGGACAGCACCTGGCTCCTGGTCTCCGCCGACTCGGCGAACATCAGCAGCGGATGCATCGAGCGCGGCCGCAGGTACCCCACGACACCGCTGACGACCCGTCCGAAGAACGGGTCCGCGAACACCCGTGCGGCGAAGGCGTTCTGCTCCTCCCCCGGGGTGTCGCCCGCGCCGGAGACGATCAGCGCCACGGTCTGGCTGCGCCGGGTCACCAGTGATCTGGCCGCCCTGTTGGGCGCGTATCCGGTGCGCTCGACGGCCTGGCGCACCGCCTCCTGGATCCCGGGGTCGACGTTGCGGACACCGTTGATGACCCGGGACACGGTCGCGCGGGAGACACCGGCCACCCGCGCGACATCCTCCAGCGTGGGAGCCTGTCTGCTCATGGCGGCACCCTAACCGCACGGCACCGCCGTGGGATAGAGCGCTCTCCCCGTCCGCCCCGGCGCTCAGCCGGCGGCCCGCACCAGTGCGGTGGCCGTCAGCGGCAGGGTGCCCGCGGAGCTGCCGGCGAGCACGCGGTAGGCGCCCGGCCGGGTGCGCCACGCGTGTCCGTCCTCGTCCCAGTGACGCAGCGCCCGGGGCGGAATCAGCACCGGCACCGACACCGACTCGCCCGGACCGGCGCCGACCGCGGCGTACCCGGCGAGCCGGCGGACCGGGCGGTCCGGCGGGCCGGGGGGTCCGGCGAGATAGACCTGGACGACCTCGCGTCCGCGTCGCGGGCCGGTGTTGCGGACGTCCACCCGCACGGTGAACGGCTCGCCGGCCACGATGTCGTCGGGGACGCGCAGCCCCTCGTACGCCCAGGTGGTGAAGCCGAGCCCGTGCCCGAACCAGTAGGCGGGTTCGCGGTCCTGGCGCGCCCACGCGCGGTAGCCGATGTGCAGGCCCTCGGTGTAGTCGAGGCGGCCGTCCTCAGGCCGGGTGCGGGTGACCGGAGCGTCGGCGAGGGTGGCCGGCCACGTCGTGGGCAGCCGCCCGCCGGGTTCGGCCCGGCCGAACAGCACGTCGGCGAGACCGGCTCCGCCCTCCTGGCCGGGGAACCAGGTCAGCAGGACGGCGCCGGCCCGCGCGCGCCAGGGCAGTTCGACCGGTCCGCCGCTGTTGACGACGACGACCGTGTGCGGTGCGGCGGCGGTCACCGCGTGGACCAGGTCGTCCTGGAGTCCGCCGAGGCCGAGGTCCGTCCGGTCGCACCCCTCGGACTCGTCGTCCTCGGTGGTGCCGACGACGACGATCGCCGCGTCCGCGTCTCGGGCCGCCCGCACCGCCTCGGCCACGGCCGGACCGTCGTCGGGACGGGGCGGGGCCGCGGTGACGACGGTGGCCCGGCCGGTCCCCGGTGCGAGTTCACGGCGCGCCACCATGCGCGCCGCGCGTCCCGCCGTGAGGTGGACGGACGCACCGTGGACGGGCGGGTTCACATGGACGACCGCCGGATCGTCGGTCGTCCTGCCGAACTCCCCTTCCAGGAGGACGCGTTGGTCCACCGTGATACTCAGACGGCCGAACCCTCCGACTCCCAGTGTCCATCGCCCCGAGGCCGCCGGGAGCAGGAGGGTCTCGATCTCGACGGTGTGCGCCCCGGGCGGCAGCGGCGGCTCCAACTGGCGCCCTCCGGCGCGGTGTCCGGAGAACAGTTCGCGGCTCGCCGCGTCGAGCACCCGGAGTCGGACACCTGGATCGCCGGTGACGGGATCGGTGCACAGGTCCGGGGTCAGGGGCGGGGCCGGCGCGCCGGTCGCGGGGCCCGGCACGTGGACTACGCGTACGCCGTCGCCGAGCGCGGCCCTGATCCCGTCCAGCGGTGTGACGACCCGCTCGGGGAAGACCCCCGCGCTGCCACCCCCCTGGGTGCGCGGCAGGGCCGCGTGCGCCCCGATCACCGCGACGGTGCGCAACCGGGAGGGATCGAGCGGGAGGACACCGCGATTGCGCAGCAGGACGGCACTCGCGGCCACCGTCTCGCGCAGCAACGCACGGGCTTCGTCGCCGCCGAGGCCGGACGGGGTGCCCATGGACACCCCTGGCACGCACGCCGCCTCCGCCTCCGACTCCGGAGCCGCGCACGCCGCCTCCGGCTCCGAAAGCCCACCCGGCAACTCCGACTGCCCGTCCGACGCCGCAACCGACACCGAAGGCGCACCTGACAACCCCGACCGCACGTCCGGCACATGCACCGGCATCGGCATCGGCGGGGCGCCTGGTGGCTCCGACGCTGACGCCGACGCGCGAACCGATCCCGAAGACGCGCCCAGCAACTCCGACTGCCCGCCCCGCGCGGACACCGGCGCCGGAGACGCACACGACCGCTCCGACGCCGAGATCGGAGACGCGCACGGCGACTCCTCCTGCTGCTTCGGCGCCGTTGCCGGTACCCGCTCCCGTGCTGGTGGCGACCCCGGCTCCCCCAGCGCGCCGCACGCGGCGGCGAGTCCGAGCAGGCGCCGTACCTTGTCGTCGACGGCTTCCCGCGGGACGCGTCCCTCCTCCACGGCCCGCACCAGCGCCTCGCCCCAGACACCCTCCGGGCCCGGCATCACGAGGTCGAGGGCGGCGCGGGCGGCCGGTTCCGCGCACCGCACCGCGCCCCAGTCGGAGACCACCACGCCAGTGAAGCCCCACTCGCTCTTGAGGGGGTCGTCCAGCAGCGGACTGGCGGTCATCGTGGCGCCGTTGACGCCGTTGTACCCGGCCATGACGACTCGGACGCCGGCCTCGACCGCCGCCTCGAACGGTGCCAGATACACCTCCCGCAGGACCCGCTCGGACACCCGCACGTCGACCGTCAGCCGGTCGGTCTCGCAGTCGTTGGCCACGTAGTGCTTGGCGGTGGCGGCCACTCCGTGCACCTGGATCCCCCGGACGAGCGCGGCCCCGGTGCGGCCCGTCAGTTCGGGGTCCTCGGAGAAGCACTCGAAGTGCCGCCCGCCGAGCGGCGTCCGGTGGAGGTTGAGGGTGGGCGCGAGGACGACGTCGACGCCCTTGCGGCGCGCCTCGGCGGCGAGCAGCCCGCCGAGACGCTCCACCCGTTCCTCGTCCCACAGGGCCCCGAGCGCGGACGCCGAGGGCAGCAGCAGCGCCCGATCGCGCTCGTCCCAGGACTGCCCGCGCACTCCGGCGGGACCGTCCGACAGGACCATCTCCCGGAGCCCCAGGACAGGTTCGGCCCGGGTGCGCCAGGTGGTCGCGCCGGTCAGCAGCCTCACCTTCTCGCGCAGAGTGAGTTTGCCGAGGAGCGCCTCACGCTCCGCCGCGTCGTCCGTCCCGCTCACGCTTGCCGCCTCATTTCCGGGAGAGCGCTCTCCATCGATGACGTGACTCAGTTGTAGACCCCGAACTCGTAGAGCGAGTAGCCCCATCCGGTGCCCCGGGCCGTGCCGTTGACGCGGACGTAGCGTCCGGCGCCGGACACGTCGAGGTCGTCGACCCCGCCGTTGCCGTCGGTGACCGTGCGGACGGTGGTCCAGTTCTGCCCGTCGTCCGAGGTCTGCACGGTGTAGGCCTTGGCGTACGAGGTCTCCCAGACCAGTTGCACATGCCGGAACGAACTCCGGGTGCCGAGGTCGACCCGCAGCCACTGGGGGTCGCTCCAGTCGCTGGCCCAGCGGGTGCTGAGGTTGCCGTCGACGGCACCGGCCGCGGTGCAGGGGCAGTCGCCGCCGCCCGTCTGGTACGAGGAGGCGGTGGCCGGCCTGCCGAGCGCGAGGTTCGTCCCGCTCGGCGTGGGCGGCACGACCCGTACGGACCGGGCCTCGACACCGACGTTGCCCCGGCCGTCCTTCACCTTGACGTAGAACTTCCACACGCCGGGCCGGTCCGGCGCGGTCACCCGGAGCCGGCCGCCGCCGAGGTCGGTGAACGGCAGCGGGTTGAGCTGCTTGCTCTGGTCGATGTAGTTGCTGTTGTCCAGCACTTCGTAGGTGACCGGATCACCGTCGGGGTCGGTGACCTTGACCGACAGCGTCAGGTCGCGCCCGGCGGGCACCTTGCCCGCGTCGCCCTCGACGGCGAGGTCGGTGATGACCGGCGGGGTGTCGTCCCGGGAGGTGTCCGCGCCGTACGCCTTCTTCACGGCGTAGTAGGACAGCCTCTTCTCGCCCGCGGGCAGCAGGTTGAACCAGATGCCTCCGAAGTCGTACTCGGTGCCGTAGTGGAACATCGTGGCGCCGAGCGCGACGCCCGGGTGTCCGGTCACGCAGTTCCACGCCCGGGTGTAGCCGTCCGCCTTCGCCCGGTCGGTGGGTTCGGCGGGGACGCCGTTGGCGTCGTCCGGCACTTCCCACTCCCCCGCCGGGCCGGTTTCGGTGACGATGTACGGCTTGGTGTAACCACCCTGCTGCCAGGCCGACTTGATGTCGCAGACCGCGTTGTAGGCGTTGACCGCGTACAGGTCCAGGTCGGACGCGTTCCGCTTGTAGTAGGGCCAGGCGCCGGTCCACGCGTCGGTCGAGGTGACGGGGTGGTTGGGGTCGACGGCGTGGATCTTCCTGGCGATGTCGTTCACGAGCGTGGTGTAGGCGTCGCGCTGCCGTTCCAGCTCGGCGCCGCTGTAGCAGTTCTGGAGGCCGAGCACGGACTCGTTCCCCACATTCCACATCAGGACACCGGGGTTGTCCTTGTAGGTGGCGGCCCATTGGGGGAACTCGGTGAGCACCTGGTTCTTGTAGGCGGTGTCCGTCAGGTAGTTGACGCAGCCGCCACTGCCGGGACCGCCGCCGGGCTGCAGCCAGAAGCCGCCGATCACCCGGATGCCCTGGGCCGCGGCCGCGTCGAACAGCGGCTTGCTGGACGCGTCGGTGCCCCAGGTGCGGACGGTGTTGACGCCCATCGACTTCAGGTCGGGCATGTAGCGCCCGGCGTCGGCGACGGCGGGCCCCCAGGTGAGGCCCTTGATCTGGTACGGACTTCCGTCGACGGTCAGTCGCCAGTTGCCCTGCGAGCCGGTGACCTTGACGACGCCACCGGCCGCCTGGGCCTGTTGTGCGGGCAGGACGAGTGCTGCCGCGGTGAGCAGGCCCGCGGTGAGGGGCGCGGCGATGCGGCGCCGGGTGGTACGGGATCCGGTCATGAGTGTCCGTCCGGTGTACGGGTGAGGGGATGTGAGGAAGGAGGCGCGGCGGTGCGGGGAAGCGGGGTGTGAGGGAAGAGTGCCGCCGAGGGACGTGCGGGTGCGGAGGGTGACGGGGGCGGACGGTGCCGCCGGCCGGTGTGTGCGGCGGACCGGCGGCACGCGTCCCCGCCTCCTCAGGGCAGCCGGTAGTTCGCGTCGAGTGCCGCGCCCGCCTCGGGGTGCGTCTGGTCGTAGCCGCGGGCGTCGCACTGGAGGCCGCCGACGACGCAGTGGTCGACGAGCGCCTTCTGTGTCGCCGGGTCCCACGCGTTGAAGAAGTCGTAGTGGAAGGAGTAGCCGGCGCCGCTCGAAAGCCTCACCTGCGTCATGTCACCGTTGACCGGGAAGGCCATCTTGAACTCGATCATCGGCAGGGCGACCGGGTGGTCGTCCGGGCAGATGTTGTTGTTGGTGCCGGGGTTGACCACCGGATACGCCATGTGACTCTGGTGGCCGGGCGTGTCGAGGTTCTTCCCGTCCCAGCAACTGGGCGCCTGGAAACGGATGTTGAGCTGGACGTCGGGACTGGTCGGGCACTGCTGCGGGAAGTCCGTGTTGAAGTAGCTGTTGCCGCACTCCCACCCCTCGACGAAGCCGCGGTGATTGCGGAAGTCGGCCGCGGACTGCAGGGGGCTGCCGACCACGAAGCGCAGGCCCTTGGGGAAGGGCCGCACGCTGGTGTAGTCGGTGACACCGGCCTTGTAGTAGATGACCTGCGGCCCCACGGGCAGGACCGGAGTGCCGCCCTTGAGCAGGGTCGGCATCCAGTACGCCGACTTGTCGCCGGGAGCCCTGCAGGAGGTCGAGCCGGCGCCGAGCGAGGCGGTGGTGCTGGCCGCGTCGGTCGTGGTGTTGCCCATGAAGGTGTGGTCGTGGGACTTGCCCGGCTGCCCGGGGTAGACGATCGGGTCGTCCGCCCTGGTGCGCGTCACCGAACAGTTCGCCTGGAACTCGTGGAAGTAGCGGTGCGGCGGCTCCGCCTTGGACGGGACGACCCCGGTGACCTGCGGGTTCGCGGGGATGTAGCCGTCGCCGTCCGGGTCCTCGGGCGAGGCGAGGGTGGAGGCGGCCATCACGTGCGCCGCGTGGACGGTGCTCGCGCCGGCCACGGACGCCGCCGGTCCCGGCGCGGGGTCGGCGCTCATCGCCACTCCGGCCAGGCCGAGCGAGGTCAGCACCAGTGCGCTGGACATCAGGATGCCTGAGAGGATCTTCGATCTCCGTGCCATGGAGACCTCCTGCCATGTCGATGGGGACGGTGGGGGCCGGACGGCCGGACAGCGCGTGCCACGCCGCCGCCGGGCCGTCCGCGTGACGGTCCATCACATGTGCCATGGGAACGGGAGAGCGCTCTCCCGCCGAGGAGTGTTGTGGCGGCCACGCGCGAGTGTCAAGAGAGTTGACGAAGGATCATCCGGCATCGATGTGCGCACCTCTTGAACACAATCCCGTGTCCAGCATGGATCTTCGAACCGGTGCATTGTCGTGCCAAGTACCGCAAATATGGGCCGCGTTACTCCTCCGGAGTGCAACAACATCGGGGACTCCGGTCACAACTCTTGACGTGTCGTTCACCTGGTTGAAGCATGCATCGGCGAGAGAGCGCTCCCCCGTACCTCCCATCGTTCACTTCCTGAACCAGGAGAGTCGCCCCCCATGCCTCGAACCCCCACAGACGCCCCGGACCCCGGTCGTTCCACCGTCGCGCGGCGCACCGTCCTCGGAGCCGTGGCGGCCGGCGCGGCCGCGCCCGGACTGCTCGCGTCGGCCTCGTCCGCGTCCGCGTCCCCCGCCCGGTCCGCCCGGCAGCCGTCGGCCCTTCCCGGCGGCGGTGATCTGGGCCCGAACGTCATCGTCTTCGACCCGTCGACGCCCGGCATCCAGGCGAGGCTCGACCAGGTCTTCCGGCAGCAGGAGTCGGCGCAGTTCGGCACGGGCCGCTACGCGTTCCTGTTCAAACCGGGCACGTACAACGGTCTCAACGCCCAGCTCGGCTTCTACACCTCGATCGCCGGTCTCGGCCTGTCACCGGACGACACGACGATCAACGGCGACGTGACGGTCGACGCCGGCTGGTTCAACGGCAACGCCACCCAGAACTTCTGGCGCTCGGCGGAGAACCTCGCCCTCAGCCCGGTGAGCGGCACCAACCGGTGGGCGGTGGCCCAGGCCGCCCCGTTCCGTCGTATGCACGTCAAGGGCGGACTCAACCTCGCGCCCGCCGGCTACGGCTGGGCCAGCGGCGGCTACATCGCCGACAGCCGCATCGACGGCTCGGTCGGGCCCTACTCCCAGCAGCAGTGGTACACCCGCGACAGCTCGGTGGGCGGCTGGGTCAACGCCGTCTGGAACATGGTGTTCTCGGGTGTCCAGGGCGCGCCCGCGCAGTCGTTCCCGAACCCGCCGTACACCACGCTCGACACGACACCGGTGTCCCGCGAGAAGCCGTTCCTGTATCTCAGCGGCGGCGAGTACCGGGTGTTCCTGCCGGAGAAGCGCACCAACGCGCGCGGCACCACGTGGGGGAACGGCACGCCCCGCGGTTCGTCGCTGCCGCTGTCCCAGTTCTACGTGGCCAAGCCCGGCGTCACCGCCGCCACCTTGAACGCCGCGCTCGCGCAGGGCCTCCACCTGCTGCTGACGCCGGGGATCTACCACCTGAACCAGCCGATCCAGGTGAACCGGGCGGGCACCGTGGTCCTCGGCCTCGGCTACGCCACGCTGATCCCGGACAACGGCGTCACCGTGCTCAGGACGGCCGACGTGGACGGCATCCGGCTGGCCGGTTTCCTGGTCGACGCCGGACCCGTCAACTCCGCGACGCTCCTGGAGATCGGCCCGGCCGGGGCGTCGGCGGACCACTCGGCCAATCCGACGACCGTGCAGGACGTCTTCGTCCGCATCGGCGGTGCGGGCGTGGGCAAGGCGACGACCAGCCTGGTCGTCAACAGCCGGCACACGATCGTCGACCACACCTGGGTCTGGCGGGCCGACCACGGCACCGGCGTCGGCTGGGAGACCAACCGGGCCGACTACGGCATCCGCGTCAACGGCGACGACGTCCTGGCCACGGGCCTGTTCGTCGAGCACTTCAACAAGTACGACGTGCAGTGGTACGGCCAGCGGGGCCGCACCATCTTCTTCCAGAACGAGAAGGCGTACGACGCGCCGAACCAGGCCGCGATCCAGAACGGGAGCGTCAAGGGGTACGCGGCCTACAAGGTCGCCGACTCCGTGACCACCCACGAGGGCTGGGGCCTGGGCAGCTACTGCTACTACAACGTCGATCCCACGATCGTCCAGCACCACGGGTTCGCGGCGCCGAACAGGACGGGCGTGAAGTTCCACGACCTGCTGGTCGTCTCGCTCGGCGGCAACGGACAGTACGAGCGCGTCATCAACGACACGGGCAGCCCCACCTCGGGGACCTCCACTGTGCCGTCCACCGTGGTCTCGTATCCCTGACCGTTCGCCGTCCGCGCGGCTTCCGCCGGGACGGCATCGAAGGGCCCGCCCCCTGCGGGAGGACGGGCCCTTCGGGGCGACGACTCGACGACCGGCGCCGGGACGCGTCCGCGAACCCCGGCGCCGGAACCCCGCGTCAGTAGCGCTGGGCCTTGGCCAGCACGGCGGTGAGCTGGGGCTCCGCGGGCTGCCTGCTGATCACGATCGGCGTCGCCTTCTTCCCCGGCTCCAGGTTCTCCTTGCCGACGAACTTCGTCTCCACGACCTTGCCGTCGGGGTTCTTGAAGTCGATCTGCACGGCGTACGAGGCCTTCGTGTCCGTGTTGTTGGTGATGGTGACGAGTACGGCCCGCAGCCCGCCGGTCTCCGCGGTGGGCACGCCCTTCATGCTGACGTCGGACGTCGCGTTGCCGCCGCCCTGGACGTCCTTCAGCTCCTTCTCGGCGGTGGCCGAGGCGCGGACGGTGTCGGCGGAGACCGAGGCCGCGAACTCCGAGGCCCTGGCCTCCACCGAGGCGGCGGCCGACGACGCCCGTTCGCTGGCCGAGGCGATGATCGAGGAGGCCGCCGACGCGATCGCGGAGGGCGCCGACCCCGTGAAGTTCGACGGGTTCGGCGGGGTGACGGAGGCCGTGCTGCTGTTGCCGCCGTCGTCGTCCGAGCTGCACGACACGAGCAAGGAGCCGCACGCGATCGCGGACAACAGGACAGCGATACGCCGTGATCCGCTCCGGCCGTGGGGAACACGTCTGCTCATGGGGGCTCGCCTCTTCCTGCCGTACGGGGCACGGGGGCTCGTCCTCTTCCTGCCGTACGGACTCCCTCATGCTCCGTGCCGCGCCCGGCCACGGCGAACCACGGGGGCCCATTGGGGTGGCGCACGGCGGATCAGGTCCCGGGCCCCGCCCCGCCGAGCCACGCGTCCGAGACCGCCAGGGCCGCCGCCATGATGCTGAGCTGCGGGTTGACCTCCGGGCAGCCCGGCAGGACGGAACCGTCCGCGACGAGGACTCCGCGGACACCGCGGAGTCTGCCCTCGGCGTCCGCGGGTGCCCGCCGGGGATCGTTCCCGGCGGCCACCGTGCCGGTCGGGTGGAACGCCGACACGTGCAGATCACGAGGGCCGGCCGAGGCGAGGAGTTCGTCGAGCGCGTCGAGCGAGCGGGCGCGGGGTGCGCCGGGGATTCCGGTGAGGACCTCCGTCGCCCCCGCCGCGAAGAGGAGGCGGCCCATCGCCCGTACGGCGGTCATCAGGCGGTCGCCGTCGCGGGGGTCGAGGTCGTAGCGGACGAGCGTCCGGTCCCGGCCCGTCACCTGTCCCGAGGGGCGGTCGGCGATCATCGCGCCGAGCGTGGCCAGACGGTCCGACGCCTCCAGTTCGCGCCGCAGTTCCCTGCCGAGGCCGGGCAGGACGAAGCTGCTCATGCCGGGCGGGCTCGCGGTCGCCTCGACGAGGATCCCGTGAGCGTGAAGTTCCTCAACCCCGACGCTCTGCAGGACGCCGCGCCAGGCCGTCACCGGCTCGGCGAAGCGTCCCGCGACGCTGGTGGCCGGATGCACGCTGAGGTTGCGGCCCAGGCGGGGATGTCCGCCGAGCCCGGAACGGCGCAGCAGGGGTGGTGTCTGGAGCGCCCCCGCCGCCGTCACGACCAGGGGGCTGAGGATCTCCATGACGCCGCCGTCGGGGCGGCGTGCCCTGACTCCCGCGGCACGGGGCGGGCCGGGAACGTCGTGGTCCACCAGGATGCGCAGGACCCGCGCGCCGGTGACGATCCGGGCGCCGGCGGCACAGGCGTCGGGCAGGACGGAGAGTTGCACGCTCTGTTTGGCTCCGGTGGGGCAGCCCACGACGCACTGGCACGAGCCCTTGCAGCCGGGGGCGTTGCGGCGCAGCGGGGCGGCCCGCCAGCCGAGCCGTCCGGCGCCGGCGAGGGCGAGCAGTCCGTTGTTGCCGAGGACGTCGAGGGGCTGGGGTGCCACGCGCAGGGTTCGTTCGGCCTCGTCGAGGAGGGGTCCGAAGCGGTCGGCGAGCCCGAACCCGAAGACGTCGCGCCAGCGTTCCAGGACGTGGTCCGGCGTGCGGTAGCAGGTGCCGGAGTTGACGACGGTGGTGCCGCCGACGGCCCGCCCGACCGGCAGCAGGACCGGCGGCCTGCCGAGGGCGACGGTGGCGCCGCCGTCCCGGTACAGCTCGGTGAACCGGTCGAGGGGTGCGCGGCGGCCGAAGGACGCGGTCGGGTGGTGCCGGCCCTCCTCCAGGACGATCACGCTCAGTCCGGCACGCGCGAAGGTCCGGGCGGCCATGGCGCCGCCCGCGCCTGAGCCGACGACGACCACGTCGGCGGTGGTGCGGGCCGGCCACTCCTCGGCCGGGGTGCAGTCGAGGGGCGGATCGGCGGGGGCGGGCGCGGGGAGGGGCGTGGCCGGGATCCGTTCGGTGCCCGCGGCCAGCAGCACGGGAACCTTGAGGAGGTCGAGCAGGGGGGCGAGCCGGGGCCGCCCGGCCAGCGAGCGGACCACGTCCTCGCGTTCGCCCGGGCCGAGGGCCGCCAGTCGTCTGCCGGTGCGCAGCACGGCGTACGTCTCCACGGCGGCGACGGCGGTGCGCACCCCGGTGCGGGCCGGTCCGGGCAGTGCGGCGAGCACGGAGTCGAGGCGGTGCGGGACACGGGCGGCCCAGGTGGTCCCGCCCTCGTCGGCGAGGAGCGCGGCGACGAGTCCGTCGGCGGTCATCGGGTGCCCGCCTCGGCGTGCGCGGTGCCGTCCAGGGTCCACGTGGCCTCCGGGCGCCAGCGGCCCCACCAGCGCTCCAGGACGACACGGGCGTCGGCGGACTCGCTGTTGCGGCACACCGCGCGGGCGCCGTCCGGGTCGCGGTACTCGAGGGTGAGGGTCCGTTCCGGCGGCTGGCGGACCTCGACGCGGATGCGGCGCAGGGCCGTGCGGCCGGTGACGGTCCACTCGGGCAGGTCCATGGCGGCGCGGAAGCGCCCGAGTCCGAGCCGGCCGATCGCCGAGCGTTCGGAGCGCCGTGGCCAGGTGCGGCCGTCGCGGCGCAGGCGCAGGAAGACGAGCGGAGGCAGGCGGCGCAGCGCGGGCCGGGTGGACACGGCCGCGACGATCTCCAGGACGTCTCCGCCGCCGAGGTCGGCGTGCAGCCAGGTCCAGCGGTGCGCGTTGCCGTGCCCGTAGATCCGGGCCGAGGCCCCGGGCGCGGCGCTCAGGTTCAAGGTGTTCTCCCCGTAGGAGAGTTCGCCGTCGTACGTGGCCCGGGCGGCCGGCAGCATCTGGGCGGCGGGCAGCACGGGGCGGCGCCAGGACCAGCGGGGGAAGGTGAACAGGGGCGGACCCTGCGGGCGTTCGAGGAGTTTCCAGCGGAAGTCGGCCGCACTGCCGGTGAGTTGTCCGGCCAGGCAGGACACCTCCTCGGTCGTGAAGCCGTCGGCCGGTCCGGTCCAGGGGACGGGTCCGAAGCGGGCGTGGCGCACCTCGCCCTCGCGGGGGAACACGGCGGCCCAGCCGTGGGCGAACGGCTCGGATCCGTCGGCGGGTGCGATGAGTTCGTGGTGCAGCCAGACGCCGGTGCCGGTGGCCGGGTCGGTCAGGGTCGTGTACCAGACCTCGGTGCGGCCGGGGGCGCCGTTCCAGCGCGGGGCCATGTGCTCGGCGGGGTCCTCGTGGCGCGGGAAACGGAAGCTGAGCAGGAAGGGGGCGAGGCCCGTGGCGGCCGGGAAGCGCAGGATGCCCTCGCCGGCCCGCGCGTCGCCCTCGTACAGGGTGAAGGGCAGGGTGGTCATGGACGCGAGGGGGTGGCGCGGGGTGACCGACTTCCAGCCGTCCAGGGTGAGGCGGCGTCCGTCGGCGGTGAACGTGAGGCGGTAGCGGATGCGTCGCCTGGCGATCGGGGACACCTCCAACTCGCCTTCGGCGCGCGGGTCGTCGGTGTGTCCGGCGATGCGTACCCGGCCGGTGAGGCGGGCCGGGGTCGTCCGGTGCGGGAGCAGGACCCGGTCGGCGGCGGCCCGCAGATCGAGCCGGATGCGCCGCTCCCCCGGTTCGCCGTCGAGGCGGACGGTGCCGAGCATCGTCTCGGCGAAGCGCGTGCCCCTCATGCGAGGCCGTCCAGCATGATGCGCTCGGTGTCGCGCAGATACGTGTCGGCCGCCTCGCGCGCCCGCCTCGCGTCTCCCGCGCCGACGGCCTCCACGACGGGCGCCAGACGCGCGTGGGCGGCCTCCGGGTCGGTGAAGGGGCCCTTGAGCAGGGAACGGACCGGCAGATAGGCGTTGAAGAGCGTGTTCGTGAGGAGGACGTACACGCGGTTGCCGGTGGCGCGGGCGAGCGCGCGGTGCACCTCGACGTCGGCGAGCTGGACGGCGTCCGCGTCGTCGGCGCGCAGCACGGCGCCGAGGAGCGCGGCCAGTTCGGCCCGCTGCGGGCGGGTACGGCGCTCGGCGGCCCGTTCGGCGATCAGCGCGCCGACTCCGCGCCGCACTTCGAACACTTCGCGCACCCAGCCGGCGTCGTGCCGCACGAGCATGGGCAGGAGGTCCGCTCCGCCGAGCCGGGCGTAGTCCCGCACCCGGGTGCCCACTCCGTGCCGGGTCTCCAGCAGTCCGGCCTGCACGAGCCGTCCGAAGGCGTGCTTGAGCGTGGTGCGCGTGACGCCGTACCCGTCGGCCAGCCGCCGTTCGGGAGGAAGGTAACTCCCCGCCGGATGGCGGCCGTCGAGTATGTCCGTCCGCAGCCGGTCCTCCAGGACGTCCACGATGGTCTCGCGGGGCAGAGCCTCCACGTTTCCCCCTCCGGGCAAGTGGCTGAGTGGATGAGCCACTGAACCAGTCACCGCCGCCCGAGGTCAACCCTCAGGGCGCACAACTCGTTTCGGTCCGCCGCAAGTTGGACCGGACCAACCGTGCGCAAGTCGTTGACATGTACGCCACCTCGCAGGACTCTGAGAGCGCTCTCAAGCAGAAGCGGACGAGCCGCGTCCGCGTGCATCCACCTCACTGAACCCCCACATCAAGGAGGCAGAGAGTGCGCTTACACATCAAGTGGCCGGCCTGGGCGCTGGCCTGCGCCACACTCGCCGCGGCACTGCTCACCTTCGGCGCGCCCTCCCGCGCCGAAGCCGCGGTCCCGGCGACCATCCCCCTCACCTTCACCAACAACTCCGGCCGGGGCGAACAGGTCTTCATCTACGACCTCGGCACCCAGCTCTCGACCGGACGGCAGGGCTGGGCCGACGCGAACGGCACCTTCCACGCGTGGCCCGCGGGCGGCAACCCCCCGACGCCCGCGCCCGACGCGTCGATCACGGGACCGGCCAACGGCCAGTCGAAGACGATCCGGCTCCCCAAGTTCTCCGGACGGCTCTACTTCTCCTTCGGGCAGAAGCTCGACTTCCGGCTGACGACCGGCGGTCTCGTGCAGCCGGCCGTCCAGAATCCGAGCGACCCGAACCGCAACATCCTCTTCAACTGGTCCGAGTACACCCTCAACGACTCCGGTCTGTGGATCAACAGCACCCAGGTCGACATGTTCTCCGCTCCGTACGCCGTCGGAGTCAAGCTCGCCAACGGGACCACGAAGAGCACCGGGCACCTCAAGTCCGGCGGCTACAACGGCTTCTTCAGCGCGCTGCGCAGTCGGCCGGGCGGCTGGGCAAACCTCGTCCAGACCCGGTCCGACGGCACGGTGCTGAGGGCGCTCGCCCCGGGCCACGGCATCGAGGCGGGCGCGCTTCCGGCCACCGTCATGGACGACTACATCAACCGCGTCTGGCAGAAGTACGGTTCGTCGACGCTGACGGTGACCCCCTTCGGCGACCAGCCGAACACCAAGTACTTCGGCCGGGTCTCCGGTGGCGTCATGAACTTCACCAACAGCTCCGGAGCGGTCGTCACCAGCTTCCAGAAGCCCGACTCGGACAGCGTCTTCGGCTGCTACAAGCGGCTCGACGCGCCCAACGACCTGGTGCGCGGGCCCATTTCACGCACCCTGTGCGCGGGGTTCAACCGCACCACCCTGCTGACCAACCCGCAACAGCCGGACACCTCGTCGGCGGGCTTCTACACGGACGCGGTGACCAACCAGTACGCCCGCGCCATCCACGCGCAGATGGCCGACGGCAAGGCCTACGCGTTCGCGTTCGACGACGTCGGCAACCACGAGTCGCTCGTCAACGACGGCAATCCGCAGCAGGCGTACGTCACGCTGGACCCGTTCAGCTGACCGAGGCCGCGTCGCGTGAGCGGGGGCGGTTCCCGGGCCGGAACCGCCCCCGTGTCTGTCCCCGCGCCCGTGCCCGTCCCTGCGCCGTTGCCTGTACATGTGCCCGTTGTACGTCCCCAGGCCCGCGCCTCGTCGTCGAGGTCGCCGTGGGTGTGGTCCGGCGTCGGCGGTCTCATCCCTCGCCGTCGGGATCCAGGCAGTGCACGGGAACCCGTTGGACGAGGTTGTTCACGAAGCCGCCGCGGTTCCACGGCTGGTCGAGCGGCTGGGTGTGGCCTTCGGCGTCGGTGGCCCGGGCGCTGAGGACGTGGGGACCGGGCGTCGCCGTCCAGGTGAACCGCCACCCGCGCCAGGCCCATCGGTGACCGTCCGGCGGGTCGAGCCGGGCCGGGTGCCAGGAGCGCTCCTCGTCCGTGCTGACCTCGACACCGGTCACGGGTGCGCGGCCCGACCAGGCCCGTCCGGTCAGGGTGACGGTGCCCGGCGGCACCACCCGCGCCCGCGACATGAAGTCGGGGAAACCCGGCGGGGCCAGCAGGGCGCGCGGGGCGATGCGGGTGACCGGCTCACCCTCGTCGGCGGCCTCCTGCCGCAGCCGGTACGCCACGGCCTGCTGGAATCCCCGGAACGGCGCGCTGGTCACCGTGATGTCCCGGAGCCACTTCACATGTGCCATGCCGTACCAGCCCGGCACCACGAGCCGCACGGGGTGTCCGTGCTGCGGTGGCAGCGGGGCACCGTTCATCGCGTAGGCCACCAGGACCTCGGGCTCCTCGCCCGATGCCACGTCCAGGGGCAGGGCGCGCTGGTAGTCCTGCTCGACCCCGCGTTCCACACCGTGATCGGCTCCGGTGAACACCACGTCCACCGCGTCCGGTTCGACGCCGGCCTCGGCGAGCAGCAGCCGCAGCGGCACACCGGTCCACTCGGCCGTCCCGACCGCCTCCACCAGCCAGGGCTGGCTCACCGGCCGGGGCGTCAGCAGCGCCCGGCCGTTGCCCGCGCACTCCATGGTCACCCGCTGTCTGACCGCGGGATACGCCTTCAGCTCGTCGACCCCGAGCAGCAGCGGACGCCGTACCCGCCCGCCGAGGACGAGCCGCCAGGACTCCTCCTCCGCGTACGGGATGTCGTAGTGGGTCAGCACGTAGTGCAGTCCCGGAGGTGTGACCTCGTACCGCAGGGCCTCCAGCGGCAGGCCGTGGTTCCGGGCGGCGAGTGCCAGCTCCTGTGCGCTGATGCCCTCGTCCGGACCGGCCAGCCGGGCGGGTGCGCTCAAATCCTCGAGGCGTTGCCCCATGGGGTCCATTGTCCGCCCGCCCGGGGCGGGAGCGCCAGACCGGCCCCGAGGGCCCTATGCCGGACGCGGGCCGGCGCTGCGGTCCACCAGGTGGCGCCAGCCGGCCTCCAGGCGCTCCTGCGGCATGCCGCGCTGGCGGGTCAGATGGCCGATCAGCGCGGGGTCGAGGTAACCCATCAGCGTCTGGGCGACCAGCTCGATGTCCGTGTCCGGTCCCGGGTCGGCCTGCCGCAGGAGCATGCACACGTGCATGAAGCGGACCCGGTACGGCGCGGCGGTGAAGCGGCGGGTGACCTCGGGCTCGGCGGCGAGGTACAGGTCGAGCTGTTCGGAGGTCTGGCGCAGGGCGTGGCATCCGAAGGCGTGCAGGCGCTCCACCGGCGACGCGCCGGGGCCGAGCGGGGCCGGTCCGCTGATGAAGGCGGTCTGGAAGCGCTGCTCCGTGTGGTCGAGCAGGGCCATGAGCAGGCCGGTGCGGTCGCCGAAGCGCCGGAAGACGGTCCCCTTGCCCACGGCCGCGGCGCAGGCGACGCCCTCCATCGTGAGCCTGGCCACACCCTGCTCCTCGACCAGCCGCGCCGCGGCCTCGAGCAGGCGGGCGCGATTACGGGCGGCGTCGGCGCGCAGCGGGGCGGCCTCGGGCGCGCTGAGCTGCATGAGGACGGGCTCGTCGGGCGTTTCCGGTCGCTTCGGGAACGGCGGAAGTGGCTGGGACATGAAGCCAGCGTAACGGCATCCGGGGACAACTGGACTGCGGTCCGCTTCAGTGGTAGACCTTAAGCGGACTTCGGTCCGTTTTGTTGCGGCAATGTTTCAGCGTTTCCAGCCCCCCAGGAGATTTCCATGTCCGTACGCATCCTCGCGCTCGTCGGCAGCCTGCGCGCCGGTTCCCACAACCGTCAGCTCGCCGAGGCGGCCGTCAAGCTCGCTCCGCAGGGCGCCGAGGTCGAGCTCTTCGAGGGCCTGGCCGAGATCCCCTTCTACAACGAGGACATCGACGTCGAGGGCGACGTGCCCGAGGCCGCCGCACGGCTGCGCGCCGCGGCCGGCGAGGCCGACGCGTTCCTGCTGTTCTCGCCCGAGTACAACGGCACCATCCCCGCGGTGCTGAAGAACGCCATCGACTGGCTGTCCCGTCCGTACGGCGCGGGCGCCTTCACCGGCAAGCCGGTCGTCGTGGTCGGCACCGCCTACGGCCAGTTCGGCGGCGTCTGGGCGCAGGACGAGGCCCGCAAGGCGGTGGGCATCGCCGGCGGCACCGTGCTGGAGGACGTCAAGCTCTCCGTCCCCGGCTCCGTCGTCCGCTTCGCCGAGACGCACCCGGCCGACGACGCCGAGGTCGCGGCGCAGCTCTCCGAGGTCCTGGACCGTCTTCACGGCCACGTCTCGGCGCCCACCGCTGCCTGACAACTCCCTTGTGGGCCGGTCCGGTTGACCCGGACCGGCCTTCGTCATGTCGTGACTCGGTCACCGTTCGTCCCAAGATCGCCACGCCCCTGGCGGAGCGTCACCCTCCGCGACAGGATGCCCGCATGAAGAGCGATCTCTTTTCCAGTGACCACATGGTGCAGCCGGCCGTCGCGGCGGGCATGAGCGTGCAGAACGCCAAGTCCATCAAGTACGCCGTCCAGGGCGAGATGTTCGCGCGTCAGGGCGCGATGGTCGCCTACCGGGGCAGCCTCCAGTTCGAGCGCAAGGGCCAGGGCGTGGGCGGCATGCTCAAGCGGGCGGTCACCGGTGAGGGACTTCCGCTGATGACCGTCCGCGGGCAGGGCGAGGCCTGGTTCGCGCACGAGGCGCAGAACTGTTTCATCGTGGGCATCGAGCCCGGCGACGTGTTCACGGTCAACGGCCGCAACGTGCTGTGTTTCGACGCCTCCCTGTCGTACGAGATCAAGACCGTCAAGGGCGCGGGCATCACCGGCGGCGGTCTGTTCAACAGCGTCTTCACCGGGCACGGCAGCCTGGGACTGATATGCGAGGGCAACCCGCTCGTCATTCCCGTCTCCGAGCAGCAGCCGGTGTTCGTCGACACCGACGCGGTCGTCGGCTGGACCGCGCACCTGCGCACCTCGCTGCACCGATCGCAGTCGATCGGCTCGATGATCCGGGGCGGTTCGGGCGAGGCGGTGCAGCTCAGGCTGGAGGGCGAGGGCTACGTCGTCGTGCGTCCCAGTGAGGCGACACCGCAGAAGACCCAGCAGCACTGATCCGGGTGCGACGGTACGAGGGGCCCCGCCGGTCGGCGGGGCCCCTCGTACCGTCTGCCGTACCGTCCGTTCGTCCGGCGGAGCCGTCCGTCAGCGGCGGGCGGCCGGGGTGTTGGCGGCCGTGACGTTGACCGCGGCCCAGGCCGCGCCCACCGTCTTGTACTCGCGGCTGTTCGCCCCGTACATGTCGGCGGCGGCCTTCAGCGTGGCCTTCCGCGCGTCGTGGAAGTCGGTCGTGGAGACCATGTACCGGGTGAGCGCCCGGTAGAAGACGGCGGTGGCCTTGGTGCGGCCGATCCCGGTCACCCGGGAACCGTCGTACGTCGGCGAGTCGTACGCCACGCCGTTGATCGTCTTGCGGCCGCTGCCCTCGGCGAGCAGGTAGAACGCGTGCGAGGAGACACCGGAGCCGGCGTGCACCTCGGCGTCGTACACGGCGGGCGACCAGTAGTCGATCGACTCCTCGAGCACGTCGAGCGACGGGTGGTCGAGGCGGCGCAGGAACTTCTGGGCGAGGCCCAGCTTCTCCCCCATCAGGTAGTTCGGCGGGTTCTTCGGGTTGTTCGCCGCGAACTCGACGTTGATGCCGAAGATGTCCGCGAGCGACTCGTTGAGGGAACCCGCCTCGCCGTACTGGTTGCCGTCGTCGTCGACCCGGGTGGGTTCGAGGGCGGCGGTCGCGTCGACGACCCCGTGGGTCAGCTCGTGTCCGGTGACGTCGAGGACGACGAGGGGCTTCTTGAACACCCGGCCGTCGCCGTCGCCGTACGCCATGCAGTTGCAGTACGAGTCCCAGAAGGCGTTGCCGACCTTGTTGCCGAAGTGGACCATCCCGCGGGCGCCGGTGCTGTTGTTCTTGATGCCCTTGCGGCCGAAGGTCTTCTTGTAGAAGTCCAGGGTCTGGGTGATGCCGTACTGGGCGTCGACGGCGGCGGTGGTCCGGGCCGAGGTGGTGCCGTTGCCCCACTTGTTGTCGCCGTCGGTGAACGCCTTGCCCCGCGCGAAGGACTCCAGCTCCTGGCCCCTGGCGTCCCGGGTCTCGGTGTTCCACCGGGTCGGGTCCTTGAGCACGTAGCTGGTCCGCGCGGTGCGGGTGGTGGTCAGGGACACCTTGCCGGCGAACAGGGAGGCTCCGCTGCCCTTGGCCGTGGCCGGGTAGCGGCCCGCCGCGGCGATGCCCGTGAGACCGGACAGCCCAGCACCGGCGGCGATACCGGTCTGCGGGGTCGCGCTCTCGCCGCGCTCGCGGAGCGTGGCCGCGAGAGACGGCGATATGAACTCGTCGGTGTTCGGGGTGTTGCTGCGGATCCGGCCGGTACGGGCGTCCACGACGACCGTGCTCGAACCGCCGGCCTCCGTGGTGTCGCTGTCCGTGACGAGCACCTGGTAGGCGAGGGCGGTGGCGCCGTCGCGGGCGTCCACCACGAGACGGGCGGTGTCCGCGTCGCCCTTCGCGACGGCCTCCGCCTTGCGCAGCGCCTGCTCGGGTGTCAGCTCCGCCTCGACGCTGGACGGCTTCACCACGTGGTCGGCGGCCCGGGTCACGCCCAGGTACGCGCCCCGCCCGTCGAGGTGGACGACCAGGTCGCCGCCGAGGACCGGGAGGCCCTGGTGGGTACGGACGAAACGGACGTGCCGCTTTCCGTCCGGGTCCGTCATCACGTCCTTGGCCTGGAGGGTGTCGCCGCGGGTGACACCGGTGGCCGAGGCGTGCGCGAACGCGGCCGCCCTGGCCGCGGCCACGGGCGACGAGGCCGAGGCCGCCGCGTGGGCGGGCCCGTCCGGCGCGGAGGCGAAGGCGGGGCCGGGGAGCGTGGCGGCCGTCGTCACGGCGACGGCGATCGCCACGCGGCGTATGTGGGGTCTACGCACTGAGTTCCTTCGTACGGGGGCGGCCGTGACAGCAACCGCCCCACGGCGCGGCGCCGTTGCGCACCGCGGGAGCTGTCGGCTCCCGACCGGACAGATGTGCGGGGGAATGCGGCGGTTGCCTGGCCGGGACGATCAACGTCCGCGTGTGACCGATGTCGCACCCACCCGGCCCCGGAGCGGACGGGACGGGCGTGCGAAGCGGTCACACCGTGCGGTCGGCGAGCGAGGACAGCAGGGTGCGGAGTTCCGCCGCGGGTTCCTGGGCGAGCGGCAGTCCGGCGAGGAGCGCGTCCGCCGCGGCCAGCCGGCGGCGGGCCGCGCGCACGGCCGCCGCGCGGCCCCCGGCCCGCTCGACGAGCGCCGCCGCCCGGCGGACTCCGGATTCGTCCATGGAATTGGCGGCCATGAGGAGTTCGTGGAGTTCGCCGTACCCGGCGCCGCCGAGCGCCGCGAGCACGGGGAGGGTCTTCTTCCCCTGCCGCAGGTCGCTGTGGACCGGCTTGCCGGTGAGCGAGGGATCGCCCCAGATGCCGAGGACGTCGTCGGCGATCTGGAAGGCGACACCGAGGTGCCGTCCGGCGCGGTCGAGCGCGGTCACGGTCCGGTCCGGGGCTCCGGCCAGGCGGGCGCCGAGCGCCGGCGCGCAGCCGAGCAGGGCACCGGTCTTGCGTTCGGCCATCACCTCGTACTCCCCTGCCGTGACCGCGTCCGGTCCCGTCCAGGGCCGGTCGGCGAACAGCAGGTCGTCGGCCTGGCCGCGGACGAGATCGCCGAGGGCCGCGGTCAACTGCCGTACGGCGGAACCGGCTTGAGGAGTGAAGGCCGTCGTCTCGACGGCCAGGGCGAACAGCGCGTCACCCGCGAGGACGGCGGGACCGGTGCCGTACGCCTTCCATACGGCCGGGCGGCCGCGGCGCAGCGCGTCACCGTCCATGATGTCGTCGTGGAGCAGCGAGAAGACGTGCACGAGCTCCACCGCGACTGCGGCGGGCACGCCCGCCTCGGCGGGGCCGAGGGCGACTTCCGCCCCGAGGACGGCCAGCGCCTGCCGCACCCCCTTGCCCTGACCGTGATCGGCGGGGGCGCCGCCGACCTCGCAGCGGCCGAGCGCGTACCGGGCCATCTCGGCCACCCAGGGGTGCAGCGTGCCGATCGCCTCCGACAGCGCGGGAGCGACGAGTTCGCGGCAACGGCGCAACACCTGCGCGGCGTCGGCCGGCGCCGGGAAGGCCGGGGCCGGCGAGGCCGAACCCGCACCGGCCTCGGGAGCGGACGCACGGCCGATGGCCGGGGAGAGCGCGCCGCCGAGGGCCGGGGACGGCGCACGGTCGAGAGCCGAGGGAGGCCCGCTGTCGAGAGCCGGGGACGGTACGTGGTCGAGGGCCGGGGAGGTCATCACGCGGCCTCCGTCTCGTCGGTCCCGGTCGTCAACCCGAGTTCCGTGCGGGCCCGTTCGACCATCCGGTGGGCGTGCCGCAGCCCGATGCCCTCCAGCACCGAGGCCAGCTCGTCCAGTTCGGCGGCGGTTTCGGCGCGGTCGCGGCCGAGACGGGCGAGCGACTTGACCAGCCCGAGCCGGGACAGGGCCGTACCGCGCGGCTCGCTCATCGCCTCGAACTCCGCCAGGGCGCCCGCGTACACGTCACGCGCCTGCTCGTAACGCCGGGCGCGGTAGAGGACGTTGCCGCGCATCTTGTGGTTGTAGGCGAGCGCGCCGGACAGCTTCATCGCGCGGCAGGAGACCTCGGCCTCGCTCAGCAGCTCCAGCGCGCGGTCCGTGTCCCCGTCCCGCACCGAGACGATGTCCGCGAGTCCGCGCAGCGCCCATGCGTGGCCGCGCCGGTCCTCGGCACCGGCGGCTATCCCGGCCGCCTCCTCGAACATCGCGTAAGCACGGTCGTACGCGCCGGTGTTGCGGTGGATCTGGGCGATGCCCTCCAGCGCCCACACGGTGTGCCGGGCCTCGCCGCGCTTGCGGGCCTCGGCCAGCAGCTGCTCGTGCAGCTCCGTGACGGCCGCGTAGTCGCCCTGGATGCGGCCGGTCTCCGCCATTCCGGCCAGCGAGTAGCCGCGCACCACGACGTCCCCCGCCTGTCCGCCGAGTTCGGCGGCCAGCCGCAGCAGCCGCCACGCCAGCGGGAACGCTCCGCGCTGGCGGGCCAGGGTGCCGCCGCTCCACAGGGCCCACGCCATCGCGGCGCCGTCCCCGGCCTCGCGGGCGGTGCGGTAACTCGCCTTCCACGCCCGGTCGGCGTCCGCCACCTGTCCGAGCCGGCGGTGCGCCTCGGCGACCGCGAGGCCCGACCGGGCCGCCTCGGCGCGGGCACCGTCGCGCTCGGCGGCGCGCAGTTGCTCGGTGCCCGCCGCGAGGACGTCGGTCAGCGAGGAGTTCACCGACAGGGTGGTCAAGGCGCCCTGGTATTCCGGGGCGAAGGCTTTGCCGTACATGAGTGCCTTTCCGTCCGCCACCGTCCGTCCGCGTACGAGATCGGTCCGGTGGTGATGCTGTTGTCGACTCCATCAGGGCGGTGACGTGCGGGGACTCGGCTATGCACGCCACGTATACACGGCATGTATACGCAAGGGGTATAGTGCGCCCGGTTTCCGCCCGTGAAGTGATGTCTCTGGGAGGACCGCGTGCCACGCGCCCGTTGCGGATCAAGACGTCGATCGCGTACGGCAGGTTGCCTGGCCGCCCCAAAACACGTTGCACGCGGCCTGAACGGCCCACAGGATGGCGGCAAACAGAGCCTCCCACGCGGAAAGCAGGCCACCTTGCCCCCAGCCCCGATGCACGCGAACGAGACGCGGATCGGTGGTTCGCTCGTACGGCGCCTGCTCGCCGAGCAGTTCCCTCGGTGGGCCCGGCTGCCGCTGAGGCGCGTGCGGTCGGCCGGTACCGTCAACGCCCTCTACCGACTCGGCGACGACATGGCCGTGCGCCTCCCGCGGGTCGCGGACGGCGCCGACGACGCCGTCAAGGAACACACCTGGCTGCCACGGCTCGCCCCCCTGCTCCCGTTCCCGGTCCCCGAGATCCTCGGCCTCGGCACGCCGGCCGCCGACTACCCGTGGCACTGGTCCGTGCTGCGCTGGCTCGACGGCGACACTCCGCAGCCCGGCGCCCTGACCGGCGCACCGGAACTGGCCGCCGACCTGGGCGCGTTCATCACCGCCCTGCGCGGGATCGACCTGCCCGGCGGGCCGGGCGCCTATCGCGGCATCCCGCTGGCCTCGGTGGACGCCGAGACCCGCTCGGCGATCGGCGAACTGAGCGGCCACATCGACACCGGGGCCGCGACGGCGGCCTGGGAGGAAGCGCTGGCGGCACCCGCCTGGACGGGCCCTGCGCGCTGGCTCCACGCGGATCTGATGCCGATGAACCTCCTGGTCCGCGGGGGGCGCCTCACGGCCGTCATCGACTTCGGCACCTTCGGCACCGGCGATCCGGCCTGCGACTTCATCCCGGCATGGAACCTGCTGCCCGCCGAGGTGCGGCCCGCCTTCCGGGACGCGGCCGGCGCCGACGACTCCGGCTGGGCGCGCGCACGCGGCTGGGCCCTGTCCATGGCCCTCACCCAACTCCCGTACTACCGCGTCACGAACCCGGTGATCGCGGGCAACGCCGAGCACGTGATCCGCGAAGTACTGGCCGAGGGGCGGACGGTGTAGCCGCGCGTCCGCGCGGGATCACTCCACGAGGGCCTGCGTTCCGAGAACGCCGAGGAGGGCGACGCGTTCGGCGTCCTCCGTACCGGGCTCGGCCGTGTACACCATGATCCGCAGGTCGCTGCCCGCGACGCTGAGCACATCGCAGTCCAGCGTCACGGCCCCGACCTGGGGGTGGTCGACGGTCTTGCGGGACGCGTCGTGGCGGGCCACGGCCCCGGACTCCCACAGCTCCGCGAAGCGCACGCTGTTCGCGCACAGCTCCTCGATCAATTGCCCGAGACGCCGGTCCGTCGGGTAGCGGCTCGCGGTCGCGCGCAGGTCGGCGACGAGCGTCGCCTCGAAGGCGCGCCGCTCCCGCGGAGTGTGCCGCACCCGGCTGCCGGGGCCGACGAAGTTGCGCCACACGCCGTTGCGTTCGTTGCCGCTCCACCCGGAGGGGTCACCGAGCAGGGCGGCGTACAGCGGATTGGCCAGCAGCAGGGTCCAGGCCGCGTCGTACACCGCCACGGGCGTCCCGCTCAGCCGGTCGAGCAGCCGGTGGACGCCCGGGGTGATGTGGGCCGGCACCATGCCCCGGCCCGGCGGAACCAGACCGGCGACCTGGAAGAGGTGCTCGCGTTCGGCCCCGGACAGCCGCAGCGCCCGGCCCAGCGCCTCGACGACCTGCTCCGAGGGATGGGCCGCCCGCCCCTGTTCGAGGCGGGTGACGTAGTCGACCGAGATGCCGGCGAGCAGGGCCAGCTCCTCGCGGCGCAGTCCGGCCGCGCGCCGGTTGCCGCCGCCGGGCAGCCCGACGGCCTCCGGCGTGACCCTGTCACGCCAGCGTCGCACCGTTCGCCCGAACTCCGTGTTCGCCATGCCACCCACTGTGCACCCGCACGGACGAACGCGCCTGGTACCGCCAGTCCCAGGAAGACGGGACTCCTGGCTGCGGGCGGCGATCCGCCGGAGTGTGGACGCATGACCACAACACTCATCACCGGAGCGAACAAGGGCCTCGGCTTCGAGACGGCCCGCCGGCTCGTCGCGGAGGGCCACACCGTCTACCTGGGCAGCCGGGACCCCGAGCGCGGACGGCTCGCGGCCGCGCGGCTCGGGGCGCGCCCGGTCGTCATCGACGTCACCGACGACGCGTCCGTCCATGCCGCCGTCAGGACCATCGAGGCCGAGGGTGACCTCGACGTGCTGGTCAACAACGCCGGCGTCGAGGGGCGCGGCGAGGGGAACAGCGTGATCGGCGCGGCCGAGGTGACCGCCGGCATGATGCGGGAGCTGTTCGAGACGAACGTCTTCGGTGTCGTCCGGGTCCTGCACGCCTTCCTGCCCCTGCTCCGGCGTTCGGCCTCCCCGGTCGTGGTGAACGTGAGCAGCGGCCTGGCCTCGCTGACCGGGATCACCGCTCCCGCCTCCCCCGCCTACGGCTACCCCGGGGTGGCCTACCCGGCGTCCAAGACCGCCGTCAACATGATCACCGTGCAGTACGCGAAGGCGTTCCCCGGGATCCGTGTCAACGCCGTCGAGCCGGGCTTCACCGCCACGGACCTGAACGGCAACACCGGGATCCAGACCGTGGAGGAGGGCGCCGAGATCATCGTGCGCATGGCGCGGATCGGCCGGGACGGACCGACCGGCGGCTTCTTCGACGCGTCGGGCCCCGTGCCCTGGTGATCACGGGCGCCCGGCACGCTTAAGGGAACACTTATTCGATTACGGGGGTACGCTGGCCTCATGGCCACGCACCTCCAGGGCTCGCTCTTCGACCAGACCGACGAACTCCGCCTCGGCCCGCTGGACCGGCTGCGGCGCACCACGCTGGGCGACGGGGCCTGGATCGACCTGCTGCCCGGATGGCTGAGCGGGGCCGACGAGCTCTTCGGCAGCCTGGCCGCCGGGGTTCCCTGGCGGGCGGAACGGCGCCAGATGTACGAGCACGTGGTGGACGTGCCCCGGCTGCTCGCGTACTTCCGCGCGGACGATCCGCTGCCGCACCCGATCCTGGACCGGGCCCGGGACGCGCTGTCGGCGCACTACACCGTTGAGCTGGGCGAGGCGTTCACCACGGCGGGGCTCTGCTACTACCGGGACGGCCGCGACAGCGTGGCCTGGCACGGGGACAGGATCGGCCGGGGCGCCCGCGAGGACACGATGGTCGCCATCGTGTCGGTGGGCGCCCCGCGGGATCTCCTGCTGCGGCCGCGCGGCGGCGGGGAAACGGTCCGGCGCCCGCTGGGCCACGGCGACCTCATCGTCATGGGCGGCACCTGCCAGCGCACCTGGGAGCACGCGATCCCCAAGACGGCGCGGGCCACGGGGCCCCGGATCAGCGTGCAGTTCCGCCCGGACGGGGTGAACTGAGCGGCGCGGCCGCCACCGCGTCACGGGGGAAACCGGCCTGCGCGGCCGCCACGCAGGGAGTGAAGGGGAAACCGGCCCTGCGCGGCCGCCACGCAGGGAGTGAAGGGGAAACCGGCCCTGCGCGGCCGCCACCGCAGGGAGTGAACCGGCCGAGCGCAGTCGCTACCGCACGCACGGGGTGAACCGGTACGGCGATCGCTCGCGCACCCCCACCGCGCCCGCCGGCTCACGGCGCGAGCTGCGCCTGCACGGCGGGCGCGTACCGGTCGACGATCGCGTCGACCGAGGTGGCGCGCAGGTGCGAGCCCCGCGCGATCCCGTACATCACGCCGAGGCCGAGCAGGGTGCTCACGGCGAGTTCGGCGCGCAGGCCCGCGTCCGGCCCGCTCAGCCGCCCGGCGAGGCGTTCACTGACCTGGGCGCGGAAGTTGGCCCGGAGCGTCTCGCCCTGCTCACCCTGGAGCGGGGCGAAGACGATCCGCAGGACGGGGTCGGCACCGCGCAGGGTCTGGCCTTCCAGGACATGACGGACCATGTGCCGGCCGAGTTCCTCCAGCGGTGCGTCCAGCAGGGCGTCGGCGTCGGACTCGAAGGACATGACGCGGGCGAACAGCGCGTCCTTGTTGCCGAAGTACTTGAGGATCAGCGGGGCGCTCACCCCGGCCCGGTCGGCGACCGCCTTGAGCGTGATGTCCGCGTGCGCGTGCCGGGCCAGCAGATGACGGGCCGCGCGCAGGATCGCCGCCTTGCTCGCCTCGGCGTCGCGGCGGGGGGCGGGCGCGTCCGGCTGTTCACCGGATCCGGGGGCGGCCGGGGACGCCGTAAGACCGGAGTGCGGGGTGGTCACGGTGCTCAGGCTCCTTCGAGGGCCTCGTCGCGAGGTGCCCCGGTGGGGCGGCCGGTTCGCGGCGTCTCGCGGGAGGCGGGGTCGGCGGGTATCGACAGCGCGGCGGCACAGGCCACCAGTGCGACGGTACCCGCCATCGCGAAGGCGAGCAGATAGCCGTGAAGCGTGGGCACCGGGGCGCCCGCGACGAGGCTGGTGTGGTGGACGAGCACGGCGGCCACGGCGGCACTGCACACAGCCTGCCCGATGGTGCGCATCAGGACGTTGACGCCGTTGGCGGAGGCGGTCTGCCCGGCGGGCACGGCGCGCAGGATCAGGGTGGGCAGGGCGGAGTAGGCGAAGGTCGTACCGATCGAGCAGACCGTGGCACCCAGGATGATCGCCCACAGGTCACGGCTGTCGGCGATGCGCAGGACGTAGCCGGAGGCGATGACCGCCGTGCCGAGGGCCAGGGTGATCCGGGGACCGCGGGCCGCGGATATGCGCGCCGAGACGGGCGACAGCAGCAGCATCGTCACACCGCCGGGCAGCAGGCACAGGCCGGTCGCCACGATGGACAGGCCGAGTCCGTAGCCGGTGGCCTTGGGCGCCTGCACGAGCTGCGCCGTGACCAGCGAGTTGCCGTAGAAGGAGAAGCCGGTCAGGAGCGCGGCGATGTGCGGCAGGGCGACGCGCGGACGGGCGGCCAGCCTCAGGTCGACGAGGGGGCGTTCGGCTCGGAGCTGCTGGCGCCACCAGAGCGTGAGCACGGCCGCGCAGGCGGCGAACAGGCCGAGGATCGTGGGACTGCTCCAGCCCCAGGTGCCGCCCTGGGACACGGCGAGCAGCAGGCACACCAGTCCGGCGGCCAGGCCCAGGGCGCCCAGGCTGTCGAAGCGGCCCGGCTCGCGTACGGGGGACTCGCGCACCGCCCACCAGGCCAGTGCGGTCCCGAAGACGCCGAGGGCGGTCGTCGCCCAGAACATGACGTGCCAGTTGGCGTACTGCACCAGGAGGGCGGCGAGCGGCAGGCCGAGGGCGGCGCCGATGCCCACCGTGGAGCTCATCAGCGCGACGGCGGAACCCGTGCGCTCCGGCGGCAGTTCGTCGCGCAGGATGCTGATCGACAGCGGGACCACGGCGGCGGCCGCGCCCTGCAGCGCCCGCGCCACGATCAGGACGCCGATGTGCGAGGTGAGCGCGCACATCAGCGAGCCGACCGTCATCATCCCGAGGGCCATGAGCAGCACACGGCGCTTGCCGTACATGTCGCCCGCGCGGCCGAGGACCGGGGTCAGCACGGCTCCGGCGAGGAGGGTCGCCGTCACCATCCAGGAGACCGCGCCGGCCGAGGCGCCGGTCAGCCGGGGCAGGTCCGGCAGCAGGGGCACGACCACCGTCTGCATGACGGCCATGAGGATCCCGCCGAACGCCAGGACAGGGATCGCGAGCCGTTCGCGCAGGGCCGCCATCGGCACTCCAGAAGTAGGCACGAAAAAGAGGTGAATGACAATTCACCTTACCGGTGAATTGTCATTCACCCCAAGTGGCCCGCCTCCGGACGGCTCTCCCCGGGCACCGGGCGCGTGCGGCCACCGCGGGGCGCGTGCCTGTACGACCACCGCCGGGCGCGCGCCCGGTGCGGCTACCGCAGGCCGCCCGCCCGGTGCGGCTACCGCTGGGCGCGCGCCTGCACCCCGCGGGCGACCCTGGGGCCGAGCCAGCGCTTGAAGCGGCGCAGCGCCTCCAGGCGTCCGGCCGCGCGGTCGATCCGGTAGTAGAGCTGGGGCGGGACGTACGGCAGCAGCGGCGAGTGGCGCTGCCCGAGCAGCGCGAACATCTGGGCCGGCGGAAGTCCGATGTAGCGGGGCAGGTTCTCGTACCACTGGGCGCTGTGGCGGGCCGCGCTCTGCACCGACAGCAGCTCGGCCCTGCGCTCCCGTCCGTACCGGGTGAGGGCGGTCTCCAGGTCCGCGTGGTCCCGCAGCGCCCGGGCCAGGGAGATGGCGTCCTCCAGGGCGAGGGTGGTGCCGGCGCCGATCGAGTAGTGCGTGGTGTGGGCGGCGTCGCCGAGCAGGACGAGGTTGCCCCGGTGCCAGGTCCGGTTGGTCAGGGTGCGGAAGGTGAGCCACCGGGCGGCGCCGGCGGAGCGCTCCCTGCCGATCAGCCCGTGCCCGTCGAGCAGGTCCGCGAACAGCTTCTCCAGCAGAGCCAGACCGTCGGCCTCGCTCGCGCCGTCGAGTCCGAGGCCGGTCCAGGTCCGCGGCGAGCACTCGATGACCAGGGTGCTCCGGTCGTCGCCGAACCGGTACGCGTAACACCAGATCCAGCCGTGGTCCGTCTCCACGAAGGAGAACGTGAACGCGTCGAAGACCTTCGTCGTGCCGAGCCAGATGTAGTGGTTGCGCCCGTGGCTGATCTCGCTGCCGAAGTGGTCGGCGTGACGCTCGCGCAAAGCACTGTTGATGCCGTCCCCGGCGACGACGAGGTCGGCCTCGGGCAGCGCGTCGGCCGCGATCTCGCTCTCGTACTCGACACGGACCCCCAGGGAGCGGGCCCGCTCCGCGAGCAGGTCGAGCATCCGGCGGCGGCCGATGCCGAATCCCTCGTCCCCCGGTGCCACGGTCGTCCGGGCGCCGACATGGGCGACGCCGTCGCTCCAGCTCACCGAGTTCTCGCTCACGGCGAGCGCCGACGCCGGGTCGCCCTCCCGCAGTTTGTCGAGCAGGCCCGCCCAGTAGGTCACACCCCAGCCGTACGTCGATCCGGCCGGGTTCCTCTCGTGGACGGTGATGTCATGGGACGGGTCCTGGAGCTTCATCAGGATCGAGAAGTACAGGCTTGCGGGTCCGCCGCCGACGCACGCGATCTTCACGCGCACTCCCCTATGTTGCACAATGCGGTCAATTGTTCACGAAGCGTAGCAGGGGTGCCCGCACCGGCAGTTCACGCCAGATCACGGGCGTGAGCCGCGCCACGGGCCGACGGCCTCGACCGCAAGATCATCTACGCGAGGGCGCCCCGCCGGAAGATTTTCGGCCGCGGGCACACCGGAGCGCCCCGGACGACAAGATCATCTTCGTTCAACTCTGTACGACATATGCATGATTGTCCGGATCGCAGCCAACCGACATTCGGCGATTTCTCCCGTTGTTTGGCGACCCGATAGGCATATCGGGTCATCAACACCGCTGATCACAGGAGGTCTCCGCATGCCGGAGCTCACTCGCCGCCGCGCCCTCGGGGCCGCCGCCGCGCTCGCCGTCGGCGCGGGCGCCCAGGCCCTCGCCGCACCCGCCGCCTCCGCCGCCTCCGCGTCGCCGAACGGGCCGGCGCCCTCGCAGGGGTCCATGGCCGGGCACCACCACGGCGGCCCGGAAGCCTTCGACGAGGTCTTCCGGGGGCGCCGCATAGAAGGCCGCCCGGTCACCGGGGGCGGTCACCATCACGGCGCCGGCTACGCCGTGTTCATCGACGGGGCGGAGCTGCACGTGATGAGCAACGCCGACGGGAGCTGGATCAGCGTCGTCAGCCACTACGACCCCGTACCCACCCCGCGCGACGCGGCCCGCGCCGCCGTCGTGGAGCTGCAGGGGGCGCCGCTGGTGCCCTTCGCCGCCAACTGAACCACCCCGCAAGCAGATCGTGGAGTCCCGCACATGACCGTACGCAAGAACCAGGCGAGCCTGACCGCCGACGAGAAGCGGCGATTCGTCGACGCGCTGCTGCAGCTCAAGCGCAGCGGCACGTACGACACCTTCGTCACCACGCACAACGCCTTCATCCTCGGCGACACCGACAACGGCGAGCGGACGGGCCACCGTTCACCGTCGTTCCTGCCTTGGCACCGCAGATTCCTTCTGGAGTTCGAGCGGGCCCTGCAGGCCGTCGACCCCTCGGTGGCACTGCCCTACTGGGACTGGAGCGCCGACCGCACCGCACGGGCCTCCCTGTGGGCGCCGGACTTCCTGGGCGGCACCGGGCGCAGCCTGGACGGCCGGGTGATGGACGGCCCGTTCGCCGCCTCCACCGGCAACTGGACCATCAACGTCCGCGTCGACAGCCGTACTTACCTGCGCAGGGCGCTGGGCGCCGGGGTGCGGGAGCTGCCGACCCGCGCCGAGGTGGACTCCGTGCTCGCCATGACGACGTACGACATGGCCCCCTGGAACAGCGCCTCGGACGGCTTCCGCAATCACCTCGAGGGCTGGCGGGGCGTCAACCTCCACAACCGGGTGCACGTATGGGTGGGCGGCCAGATGTCCACGGGCGTCTCCCCGAACGATCCGGTGTTCTGGCTCCACCACGCCTTCATAGACCGGCTGTGGGCCCAGTGGCAGCGCCGGCACCCGGGCTCCGGCTATCTCCCGCTCAAGGACACCCCGAACGTCGTCGACCTCGGCGAGACGATGAAGCCGTGGAACGACACCCGGCCGGCCGATCTGCTCGACCACGCCGCGTTCTACACGTTCGACACCGTCTGATCCCGGCCGCGGACGCGGGCGTGAAGGGGCGCCCGCGTCACGGGGAACGGCGCCGGGTCAGGCTCCGCCCTGCGCCTCTGTGCGGCACTCCGGGTGACCCCAGCCCTGGGCGTTCTTCGCGATGGGCTCGCCCGCCGCGTAGGAACGGCCGCACACGCAACGGCCGTTGAACTTCGCTTTGATGGTGCGGCTCGACGTGCCCGGCCGGGACGCCCTGGCCGCGGGACGGCGGCGGGCGGCACCGGAAGCGGCCGGGGTGTCGGGGGAGGCGGGCGGCTCCGGGGACCCGAGGTCACTGCCCGCGGGCTGCTGCACCACCGCGGCCTGACTGGCGGCTCGGTCGGCGAAGTCGTTCAGGCGGTCGCCGTCGACCTGGTGGGCGGGGACGTAGCGGAACTCGACGGAGCGTCCGGTGAGGAGTTCGTCGATCCGGGCGACCAGTTCCTGGTTGGCGACGGGCTTGCCCGCGGCCGTCTTCCAGCCCTTGCGCTTCCAGCCCGGCAGCCAGGTCGTGACGGCCTTCATCGCGTACTGGGAGTCCATCCGGACCTCCAGCGGCACATCGGCGGCCACCGCCGTCAACAGGCGTTCCAGCGCGGTCAGTTCGGCGACGTTGTTCGTCGCCGTGCCCAGCGGTCCCGCCTCCCAGCGGGCCGGGGTCTCGTCCCCGTCGGCGACGACCCAGGCCCATCCGGCGGGTCCCGGGTTTCCCTTCGAAGCCCCGTCACAGGCGGCAACAACGCGTTCAGGCATGACCCCGATCATGCCACGCCCCGACGAGGGCCCCGCGCACCGCGTCGCGCCGGGCGGAGCCGCCCCCGCCGGTCACCGGCGGGGGCGGCGGCCACGGACGTTCGTCAGGACACGTCCGTCAGCTCGGGCATATCGCCCTGGGTCGTCTTCATGTCGATGACGGAGAACGACGCGCCCTGCGGGTCGCTCAGCGCGGCGAACCGGCCGAAGGGGCTGTCCATCGGCCCGAAACGCAGGATCGCGCCGCGCGCGGTCGCCTTCGCCACCGCCTCGTCGCAGTTCTCGACGGCGAAGTACACGTTGACGTACGACGGCACCTCGGGCGGGAAATCGTCCGTCATCTTCATCCGGCCCAGAACCGGGTTCCCGCCGATGTTGAAGATCCGGAAGTCGACGGCGTCGTCGCGGATCTGCTGGGCGGTGAAGGGGAAGACGGCCGGGAAGAACGCGTCCGACTTGTCCGGCTCCCGGGTGAAGACCTCGGCCCAGGCGTACGCGCCCGGCTCGCCGATCGCGTCGAAGCCCTCGTGGACGCCCGCCTGCCAGACGCCGAAGACGGCCCCGCCGGGGTCCCGGGCCAGCGCCATGGTGCCGAATTCGCCGACCTGCATCGGCTCCATCAGCACCTCGCCGCCCTTGTCCTTGATCTTCTCGGCGGTCGCGGCGGCGTCGGGCGAGGCGAGGTACAGACACCAGGCGGACTGGCCCTCCTGTCCCGGCATCGGCGGCACGACGGCTGCCACGGCCTTGCCGCCGGAGTAGGCCTGCGTGTAGTTCCCGTACTCCGAGGACGCCTCGCCGAACGTCCAGCCGAGCACGTCCCCGTAGAAGCTCTTGGCCCCTTCGACATCGCTGAACATCGCGTCCGCCCAGCAGGGCGTTCCTTCAGGCTGTACGGCCATGACCCGACCTTCTCCTGTCCGGTGAACGATTGCGCTGTTCACGCTAGCCAGCCTTCACCCGGGCCGCGCGCCGAACCGCGGGCCCTGCACGACACTGGAGTGGGGCCGGTCCGGACTGGAGCGGGGCCGGTCCGGTCGTCGACGGGACGGGACGCGGGATGATGCGAGCCTGGGAAGTGGTCCGGCCGGGGCCGGTCGAGGGCGAACCGCTGCACCTCGCCGAACGCCCGGTGCCCTCGCCCGGCCCGGACGAACTCCTGGTCCACGTCAGCGCCTGCGGGGTGTGCCGCACCGACCTCCACGTCACCGAGGGTGACCTGCCCGTCCACTGCCCCGGCGTGACGCCGGGGCACGAGGCGGTCGGCACCGTGGCGGCGACCGGCCGGGCCGTGAGCGGCTTCGCCCGGGGCGACCGGGTGGGGGTCGCCTGGCTGCGCCGTACGGACGGCACCTGCGGGTACTGCCTGCGGGGGTCCGAGAACCTGTGCCCGGCGTCCGAGTACACCGGCTGGGACGCCGACGGCGGTTACGCGGAGTACACCACCGTGCCGGCCGCGTTCGCCTACCGGCTGCCCGACGACGTGGACGACATCGCCCTGGCCCCCCTGCTGTGCGCGGGCATCATCGGCTACCGGGCGCTGCGCCGGGCCGCGCTGCCGCCCGGCGGACGGCTCGGCCTGTACGGCTTCGGCGGCAGCGCCCACCTCTGCGCGCAGCTGGCGCTCGCCGAGGGCGCCACCGTGCACGTCCTGACCCGAGATCCGGCCGCGCGACGGCTGGCGCTCGCCCTCGGGGCCGCGTCCGCCGGAGGGGCGTACGACGAACCGCCCGAGCCGCTGGACAGCGCGATCCTCTTCGCCCCGGTCGGTGACCTGGTCCCGGTGGCCCTGCGGGCACTCGACCGGGGCGGCGTCCTGTCCGTCGCCGGCATCCATCTGAGCGACATCCCGTCGCTGCGCTACGAGAGCGACCTGTTCTACGAGAAGGAACTGCGCAGCGTCACCGCCAACACGCGGGAGGACGGCAGGGACTTCCTGGCCCTCGCGGCCCGGCACGGCATCCGTGCCACGACGCACGCCTATCCGCTGGAGGAAGCGCCCCGTGCGCTGCGGGACCTCAAGGCGGGCCGTTTCGGCGGCGCGGCGGTCCTGGTGAACGACCGCCCGCCACGGGACTGAGCGTGCGGGCGGGCCGCCTGCGTGCGTGGATGGTGACAGGGGGTGTGCTGTGGTGGAGGTGCGATGGCGGGCGGCCGGGCCGGTGACGGGACGGGGGGTGCGGGGTCGCCGTCCGACGCCTCGCGGGACGCCGTCGAGTCGATCGGCACGACGCTCGACGAACGCACGACCTGCGGGGAACTCGTCGCGTTCATGTGCCGGCGCTTCTGCGAGACCGCCGCCGTCGACCTGCTGTCCACGGACGTGGCGGCCGGCCGTCACACCCCGGACCCGGAGTTCACCCGCACCGCCACCGCCGGTCGCACCCGGCTGCTCACCCCGGCGCGGGGCCCGCGCCCGCTGTCCGTCCGGGCGCTCGACGAGGGCCGCCCGGTCGCCGCCTCGATCGACCTGTCCGGCCGGACGCCCCGGCAGGTCATGGCCGCACCGCTGCTCGCGCACGGACGCCTGTACGGGGTGCTGCTCGCCGTCCGGCAGGGCGCGCCGTTCACCGAGGGCGACGTGGCGGGGACCCACCACGCGGCCGGCCTCGCGGCCGCGCACCTCGGCCACTCCCGCGAGCACGCGTCCCTCCGCGGCACGGTCCTGGACCTCCAGCGGGCGCTGCTCGCCGCACCGGGCCGGCCGCATCCGAACCTCGACCTCGCCACCCGCTATCTGCCCGCGGGCGGCGGTTCCCTGGTGGGCGGGGACTGGTTCGAGACCGTACGGCTGCACTTCGGGCGCACCCTGCTGGTCGTCGGGGACGTGATGGGCCACGGTCTGGACGCGGCCGTGGACATGAACGCGTACCGCTCGATGCTGCGCTACGTCGCGTCCACGGATCTTCCGCCCCACCGGGTGCTGCGCCGGCTGGACACCGCCGTCGCCGAGGACGGCACCCGGCGCCCGGCCACCTGTCTGCTCGTACGGGTCGATCCCGCCCGCGGTATCGCGGTGATCGCGGGTGCCGGGCATCTGCCGCCGGTGGTGTTCGCCGGTGACGGCTCGGGCGAGCTGCTGCCGCTGCCGGTGGGGCCGCCGCTGGGCACCGGGGTGGGCGGCTACCAGCAGGTGGTCCGCAGGCTCTCCCCGGACGACACCCTGGTGATGTTCACCGACGGTCTCGTCGAGCGCCGTGGCGAGGACATCGACGCTTCGCTGGAGCGGCTGGCCACGCTGCGTCTCCCGCCGGGGGCCGGGGTCGACGCCCTGCTCGATCAGGTGCTGACCGCGCTGGACGCCCGGCACGCGGAGGACGACGTGGCGGTCCTGGCGGCGCGGATCCACCCGCGCCACCACCCGGCCTGAGTCACCTCCCCGGCCGGGACAGACCCCGGTCTCGGCCGGAGGGTGCGGTCACTCCCCCGCGTGGGCGCGTTCCAGGGCCGCCATGTCCAGCTTGGTCATCTTGTACATCGCCTGGGCCGTCCGGGCGGCCTTCTCCGTGTCCGCGTCGCCCAGCAGCTCGATCAGCCCGTCCGGGACGATCTGCCAGGACAGCCCGTACTTGTCCTTCAGCCAGCCGCAGGGACCCGCCTCGCCCCCGTCCTCGACGAACTTGTTCCAGTAGTGGTCCACCTCTTCCTGGCCGTAGCAGTGGACCTGGAAGGAGATCGCCTCGTCGAACGTGAACTGCGGGCCTCCGTTGACCGCGACGAACTTCTGGCCGTTGGCCACGAACTCCACCGCCAGCACCGAACCGGGGGTCCCGGGCCCGGCCTCGGTGTAGCGGCCGACCCGGCCGAGCCGGGAGTGCTTGAACATCGAGACGTAGTAGTGCGCGGCCTCCTCGGCCTTGCCGTCGAACCACAGACAGGTGGTGAAACCGTCGGCGGGCATGGGTACCTCCTCGGGCGGAAATCGTCGTCACCTCTGTCGACCGATCCTCGTCCGAAAACTCATCGGCCGCGCGCGCACGGCTTCACCTGTGCCGCCCCGGCCCGCCCCGGAACGCACCCCGCGCCCATGCCCCCGCCCGCCCCCGTGCCCACGCCCACGCCCACGCCCGCGGAAAACCGATGCCGGGCGCACCCGGCACGGAGTTAGCATCCGCGGACATGAATCCCACCGACTCCCCCGGCGTCCGTCCGTTCCGTGTCGACTTCCCGCAGCGCGATCTGGACGACCTGCACCGCCGCCTCGACTCCACCCGCTGGCCCGACGAACTGCCCGGAGTGGGCTGGGCCTACGGGGTCCCGAAGGACTATCTCCAGGACCTCGTCCACCACTGGCGGCACGCCTACGACTGGCGCGCCGCCGAGAAGCGCCTCAACACCTGGCCGCAGTTCACCACCGAGATCGACGGCGCACACGTCCACTTCGCGCACATCCGCTCGCCGGAGCCCGGGGCGACCCCGCTGATCATGACGCACGGCTGGCCCGGGTCCATCGTCGAATTCACCGACGCCGTGGGGCCGTTGACCGATCCGCGGGCGCACGGCGGCGATCCGGCGGACGCCTTCCACCTCGTCGTGCCGAGCATCCCGGGGTTCGGGCTCTCGGGTCCGACACGGGACACCGGCTGGGAGTTCACCCGCGTGGCCGCCGCGTTCGCCGTGCTGATGGACCGCCTCGGGTACCGGCACTTCGGCGCCCAGGGCGGCGACTGGGGCGGTGCCGTCTCGCGCGAGCTCGGGCGGGCACACCCCGACCGGGTGACCGGGGTCCATCTCAACCTGCTGCCCGGGTCGTCCGCCGTCACCGAGCCGACCGCCGGGGAACTGGCCGCGCTGAGCCCGTACGAGCGCGAGCGCACGCTCCTCTCCTGGCGGCGCGGGCAGGCGTGGAACCGCGAGGAGGCGGGGTACGCCGCGATCCAGTCCACCCGGCCGCAGACGCTCGCGTACGCCCTCACCGACTCCCCGGTCGGTCAACTCGCTTGGATCGCCGAGAAGTTCATGCAGTGGACGGACTCGCGGGATCGCCCGGAGGACGCCGTCGACCGGGATCTGCTGCTGACCAACGTGATGCTGTACTGGCTGACCGGCACGGCCGGTTCGTCCGCGCGGATCTACTACGAGCGGGCCCACGCCGACTACTGGGGCACGCCCCCTGGGCCGTCGACCGCCCCGACGGCGCTCGCCGTCTTCCCCGAGGAGAACTTCGTCGCGCTGCGCCATGTCGCGGAACGCGCCGACACCGTCGTGCGCTGGACCGAGTTCGACCGGGGCGGTCACTTCGCCGCGATGGAGGAGCCGGACCTGCTGGTCGCGGACATCAGGGCGTTCTTCCGCCAACTCCGCTCGGGCGGCTGAGGAACGGCACGGGGAAGAGCGCGCGGAAGAACACGCGGAGCGGCACCGGGCCTCCGCCGGTCCGCCCCGCCGTCGCCCGCTCTGCCGACGGCGAATCTGCCACGGGCCGAGAAATCCGCTCCGGCGGGGGCGGCGGACCGAGAGTGGAGTCAGAGGCGACGCCCGTCGCGTCACGACCAGGAGGAACGAGAACCATGACTCCCCTCATCACCGGCCGGCACCCGGCCCGCACGCAGCGGGCCGAGGAGGGCGACACCCCGGCGACCCGCTACGACGACCACCTGGCCGCGCAGCTGCTCGCCCAGCGCATCATCGTCCTGGGCACCCAGGTCGACGAGGTCTCCGCGAACCGGGTGTGCGCCCAACTGCTCCTGCTGTCCGCCGAGGACGCGCGCACCGACATCAGCCTCTACATCAACAGCCCCGGCGGTTCGGTGACCGCCGGGCTCGCCATCTACGACACCATGCGGCTGATCCCCAACGACGTCTCCACGCTCGCGATGGGATTCGCCGCGAGCATGGGGCAGTTCCTGCTCAGTGTGGGCACGCGCGGCAAGCGCTTCGCGCTGCCGAACGCGCGGATCATGATGCACCAGCCGTCCGCGGGCATCGGCGGCACCACCGCCGACATCGAGATCCAGGCGCAGAACCACGAGTTCACCAAACGGGCCATCGAGAGGATCATCGCCGAGCACACCGGCCAGAGCGAGGAGACGATCTCCAGGGACGGTGACCGGGACCGCTGGTTCACGGCGGAACAGGCCAGGGAGTACGGCATGGTGGACCGGGTCGTGGAGTCGCTCGACGACGTCCGCCCGGCCGCGGCACGGCGACGGACGGGGCTCTGACATGGGGACGTACACGATTCCGAACGTCGTCGAGCGGACCCCGCAGGGCGAGCGGTCGTACGACGTCTTCAGCCGGCTGCTCGCCGAGCGGATCATCTTCCTCGGCACGGAGATCGACGACGGCGTCGCCAACGTCGTCATCGCGCAACTCCTCCATCTGGAGTCGTCGAGCCCGGAGAGCGAGATCGCGATCTACATCAACTCGCCCGGGGGATCGTTCACTTCGCTGATGGCCATCTACGACACGATGACCTTCGTGCAGGCACCGATCTCGACGTTCTGCGTCGGGCAGGCCGCCTCCACCGCGGCAGTGCTGCTCGCCGGGGGCGATCCCGGGCGGCGGTTCGTGCTGGAACACGCCCGCGTGCTGCTCGGCCAGCCGGCCAGCGGCGGGAGTCAGGGCACGGTGTCGGACCTGAGCCTCCAGGCCAAGGAGATGCTGCGGATCCGCTCGCAGGTCGAGGAGGTGCTGTCCCGGCACACCCACCACGACGTCACAACACTGCGCGCGGACATGGACCGCGACAAGATCTTCACCGCGCGGGAAGCGGTGGAGTACGGGCTCGCGGACGAGATCCTGAGCCGCCGGCTCGCGGTGCTCTGACCTCCTGCCGCCCGGAGCGGGTCCCGGTCCGGAACCCGCCCGGAACGGCCCTCGCCAGGTGGCGAGGTCCCGGTGCGCGGGTCCGCCTCAGGCGGCGAGACACATGCCGTCGTACCGCGCGGCCGAGGACGGAGCCGACGCGGAGCGGCCGCGGACGGACTGGGCCCGGGTGTGCCGGGTCAGCTCCCGCTGGGCCAGCGAGAGCAGTTCGGTCAGGCCGAGACCGAGGGCGCGCGCGGCAGCCGCCAGGACCTCGGAGGATGCCTCCTTGCGACCGCGCTCCACCTCGGAGAGGTAGGGCATGGAGATCCTGGCGGCCTCGGCCACGTCCTTGAGCGTGCGGTCCTGGGCCAGTCGCTCGCGCCGCAGGACATCGCCGACCAGGTCGCGCCACAAGGGCTCCTTGCTCGTGGGAGCCGGGCCGGCGGGGGCCGCAGGTCCCCGCCGGGGCACGAGGACCGGTGGCCGCGCTGCCCGGGCCGGGGCATCGGTCGTCGGCGCCGTCCCGGAGGGCTCCGGCGCCGCCGGACGCAGAGGGATGACACGGGCTCGGTTCGTCACGTGGTCGCTCACCCCTTCAGCCTAGAAGCGCGGGGCCGTTCGGGAAGGGAGCGGCGTTCCGCTCTCGGTGAAGTCAGGGGGACGCAGGGGCGGAGCCCGCCGACTGCGACGTCAGGTCCGCGGAGGCCGAACCGGACGCCGGGGACGCCGGCGACTCGGACGCCGGAGGCTCGCTGGACGGCGGCGGTTCCTGCGAGGACGGAGCCGAGGATGACGGTTCGCTGGAGGACGACGACGGGGACGAACTCTCGGACGACGGCGAGGTCGAGGCCGACGTCGACGGGGACGCGGAGCGCGAGTCACTGGCCGACGGAGAGGGGCTCGTCGGGGGATGCGTCTTCTTGTCCTTCTTCACGTCGTCGCCCCGGTGCCGCTCGATCCATTCGTTGGTCTCGGGGTCGTAGAGGACGAACACGTCGACGACCGTCTTCGAGGGCACGACGGCCACGCTGTTCTGCGGACGGTACGACGGCCACGGGTCGCCCGTCGTCTTGATCGTGCCCTTCTGCGGGACCGGTTCGAGCAGCGGGTTGCCGCAGGCGCAGCGCACCCTGGGCACACCCCGGGAGTCCACGAGGACGGCGGTCCCGGCCTGGAGGACCGCCTGGTAGCTGGTGGGGGCGCCGTTGCGGTAACCGTGGTTGGTGACCCGGGTGTCCAGGCGCAGTTGTACGGGTGTCAGGGAGCGCAGATAGGCGGGGACCGCGTTCGGCTGGATGCCCTCGACCGAGGCGAAGGCCTTGTTCTTGGCGGGGTCCGCCTTCAGCGCGCTGATCTGCTTCTCGACGTCGCAGCTCGAAACGTTGCGGGTGCCGCCGTAGAGGCCGGGCGCGCTGCCGCTGTAGACGCCGGCCTTCGTGGCGGGCGCCGACGAGGCCGGTGCCGACGGCGTCTCCGACTCGATGGAACTGTCGTTGGCGGTCGACTCGGTGAACGGGTCGGGCCCCGACTTGTCGGCGGACTGCGCGAAGACCTCGCTGCTGGCGTTCTTGGCCCCGCCGCCGCTGTTCGTGAAGACGAGTCCGAGGATCACCGCCGCCGCCACGACACCGGTGATCAGCGCGACCCGGGGCGCCGACCGCCACCAGGGCCGTTCCGGTCCCCCGCCCGGTCCGGCCGGTCCGCCTGCTCCACCTCCGGGCCCTTCGGGACCCGAGCCGCCGCCGCCCCCGCCCGTGCCGCCGCCTCCCGGTCCTCCGGGGCCGCCTCCCGCCCCGGACGCGCCGTCGGGCGGCCCGGTGGGCGGGAAGTTGACGGGCTGGGTCGGGCTCGGCTGGGTGGGGCCCGACAGCGGACCGGAAGGCGGGCCGGTGGGACGGCCGGAGGACGGCTGTTCGACGCTCACGAGCTCTTCTCCCGTTGGGGGATGCGGGGACGTCCGAGTGGCTTTTTGCGCCGCTTTCTTCCACAACGAACCCATTGTGTGCCCCGGTCCGCCGGTGCCCGCAAGCCGACGCGGTCGGCCCTTCCCGAGGGGCGGACGCTGTCGGCGCTGCTTAGCGTGGCACCGTGAGTCACCCGACACCGTCCGCCCAGCCGGCCCCCAGCAGCGGTGCGCGTCCGGCCGCCCGTCACGGCTGGCTCCAGGCCCTCGTGGCCGTTCTGGCCGGTCTGGTCCTCATGCTGGTCGTGGCCGCTCTCGGCCTGTGGGCCTCCGGGGCCACCGACCTCCCCGACAACGCCTTTCCGCGCGTGGTCGCGGCCACCCTGGTCACGGCGGTCGGCGGGAGCGTCGAATTCACCGGCGACGCGGGCGCCATCGCCGAGACGAAGGCGGGTCTCACGGTGATCCCGCTGTCGGTGACCCTGACCGGCGCGCTGGTGCTCGGGGCGGGCTTCCTCCGCCCGCTGCGGCATCGCGCCGTCGCCGGAGCGGCTGAGCTCGCGGGCTGGGCCGGACGGCTCGCCCTCCTGTGGCTGCTCGTCCTGATCGGGCTGGCGCTCGCCGCCCGCCAGAACTTCACCATCGACCTCGGGGACGGCACGATCGGCGCCATCGGCGACCTGTTCGGCGCAACGCCCGAGGTCGGTTTCCGGGCCTCCATGGCACCGACCCTGTTCTTCGGGGTGCTCTGGCTCGCGGGCGTGTTCGTGATCGCGCTGCTGGTCTCGCGCGGCGCGCCCCTCCCGGCCCGGCTGCTGCGCTTCCAGGAATCGGTACGGCCGGCCGCGTACGCCATGGTGGTCCTGCTGCTCACCTGCGTCGGCCTCGGCGTGATCATCGGACTGGTGGTCGCGGCGACCCGCGGGCACCCGTCCGAGACCTTCGCCGTGATGCTCCTCGGGCTTCCCAATGTCGTCTGGCTCGCGTTCACCATCGGTCTCGGCGCCACCTGGAACGGGCGTGTGGACGGGCCGTTCGGGCTGCCGATGCCGCATGTGCTCGACGAGGTACTGCGTACTCCCGACGTGTCCGAGCTCAACCTCGGCTCCCTCGCGGACTACGACGGCAGGATCTGGTGGCTGGTGGTCGTCGACGCCGTCCTCCTGCTCGGGGCCGCGTTCCTGATGGCGGCCCGCTCACCGGCCCGGACGCGGGCCTGGCAGCACGCCGTCCGCATGGCGGTCGCGCTGGCGCTGACGGTGCTCATGATCTGCCTGCTGGGCCGGATCTCGGCGAACTACGGCCTGTCGATCCTCGGTCTCGGTGACATCGGTGGCGGCCTGAAGGGGGAACTCTTCCTCAAGCCGGAGATCTGGGGCGCCTTCGGTCTGGCCCTGCTGTGGGGACTGGTCACCGGCTTCCTGGGCGCCCTGGCGGCCAAGGGCGTCCGGCGGCGGGGCGAGATCGACTCCGCCGGCTGACCGCCTGATCGCCACGGCCGCCATGCGGCGGTGGAACCTCAGCGGCGGAACACCGGACGGGCCCAGACCGGCGGCAGCGGCACGGGCCCCGGGCCGCCCGGCACGGACTCCGTCTCCGTGCCCGAGCCGGCGCCGCTCCCGGTCGCCGGGCCGCGTGCGGCGATCCGCAGCGCGCTGACGAAGGCCAGGCACGAGTCGTACCGGTCGTCGGGGGTCTTGGAGAGCGCCTTCGCGAGGACCGCGTCGACGGCCTCCGGGATGTCGGGGCGGACGCTGGTCAGGGGCGGCGGCTGGTCGTACTGGTGGGCCCACAGCAGCGCCATGTCGTCGTCGCGCTGGAAGGGCGGATGGCCGGCCATCGTCTCGTAGACGACACAGCCGAGGCTGTACACGTCGCAGCGGCCGTCGACGGGCTTGCCGGAGATCTGCTCCGGCGCCACGTAGTCGAGGGTGCCCACGAACTGTCCGACGCTCGTGAACCCGGTGAGCGACAGGGACTTCTTGGTCAGTCCGAAGTCGGTGAGGTAGACGTGTTCGGGGTGGTCGCTGTCGGTGCCCTGGGCCACCAGGATGTTCCCCGGCTTCACGTCCCGGTGGACCAGGCCGTGGTCGTGCGCCGCGTCGAGCGCGGAGGCGACCTGGATGCCGATCCGGCCGGCCACGGTGACCGTCAGCGGACCCTCGCGGTCGAGGAGATGACGCAGGTCGCGTCCGGCGACGTACCGCATGGCGATGTAGAGGACGCCGTCCGTCTCCCCCGCCTCGAACACGGGCACGATGTGCGGGTGGTCGATGGCGGCGGCCACCCGTGACTCGTGGGTGAAGCGGCCGCGGAAGGTGTCGTTGCGGGCGAGTTCCGGCGCGAGCAGTTTGAGGGCGACCGTGCGGTCCAGACGCAGGTCCTTGGCCTGGTAGACGACGGCCATCCCGCCGCGGCCGATCTCCCGCTCGATCCGGTAGCCGGCGATCTGCCGTCCGATCAGCTCGGAGGGCCGCCCCGAGAACGGGCTGGTGTCCGGCCCGGACCCGTCGTCCATCAGCCGTCACCCCGCTCGTGTCCCGCGCCGCGCATCAGTCCTCGCCCTTGTCGTCGCTGTCGAAGGTGACCAGGCGGGTGGGCTCGTGCCCGTCGGGGGGTCCGGCGGGCGGCCCGTCGGGAGGTCCGCCGGAAGGTCCGCCGGGAGGTCCGCCGGGGGCGGATTCCCGCACGATCCGCGTCGGCTCCGCCTGACGGTCCTTCGCCCGGTCCGGGTCCCGCGACCGGTCCGGGTCCCTCGGCCGGCCCGGCTCCGTCGAACCGCCCGGCCCGCCCGGCCCTCCCGGCTCGTTCGGCCGGTCCGGCCGGTCCGGTCCTCGTGACCCGTCCGGCACCTTCGACCGGTCCGGAACCGGCGACTCGTCCCGCTCCGGGCCGCCCCGGTCCGGGTCCTCCGACCGGTCCCGCTCCCGCTCCCGGTGTCCGGGCGACGGGTCCTGCTCCCGGACCTCGTGACGTGTCCCGGGTCGTGCGGTCGACGGAGTGCGCTCGGCGGCGAAGGTGCTCAGCCGTGTTCCGTCGCAGTACACCCACCGCTCGTGCTCGCCGTCGTACAGCCACATGGACTCGCCGTCGACGACCACGCCGATCCGGCTGCCCTGCGTCCGGACCCGGAAGGTCTCGGCCTCCAGCCGCCCGGACGCCAGTTCCTCCGCCGCCCGGCGGTACTCGGTGAGCGCCTGGTCGAGGCGGGCCAGCAGCGGGCGCGGATCGGCCGTGCGGGCGAGGGGACGGGTCGCCGCCGGCGGTACCTGCGGTACGGCGATCAGCAGGCGGCCGTCGACCCACGCCGACCAGCCGTTCGCGCACACGACCCGCCCCCAGTCGCCGAGCCGGTCGACGAGTTCGACCGGCAGGAGCGCGTCCAGGGGAACGGTGGGCCGCGACGGATCGGGCGACTCCCAGGCGGGCAGCCCGTCCTGCGGAACGACGTGCGTCGGGCGGAAGCCGGGGCTCGTCATCGGCGGCTACTTCCGCATGACCGCGGGCTCGTGCCGCCGCAGCAGCCGGGCCACCAGCCAGCCGAAGACGACGGAGAGCACCACGAGCATGCCCATGTTGATCAGCCACGCACCGGTCGTGTGCCGGAACATCGGGTCGCCGGTCAGTTCGCCGGGCACGATCCGGGCGAGTCCGATGGTCCCGGCCATCGCGCCCAGGGCCCAGCGGGAGGGCACGAGCCAGGAGAGCTGTTCGAGGCCGGGCACGCCGTGCAGCTTCAGCAGGGCGCCGCAGAACACCACCTGGACGATGGCCAGCAGCACCAGCAGCGGCATCGTCACCTCCTCCTTGCGCACCACGGCGGAGACGAGGAGGCCGAGCATCATCGCGGTGAAGGCGAGCAGGGCCACGGCCAGCGTGATCTCGAGCAGCGGTGGCATCAGAACGCCTTCGCCGCCGGGGGCGTTGAGGTCGACGCCGAACAGGGCCACGAGGGTGAGCACGACGGCCTGGAGCACGGTGATGGTGCCGAGGACGACGACCTTGGACATCAGGTACGCCGATCTGGACAGACCGACGGCCCGTTCTCGCTGGTAGATCGTCCGTTCCTTGACGAGTTCGCGCACGGCGTTGGCCGCGCCGGTCAGCACGCCGCCGACGCACAGGATGAGCAGCGCGTTCATCGCCGTCTCCTGGGTCAGCTTGCCGCCGGCCAGCGCCCGCGCCATCACACCCATCACGAACGGCAGGGCGATCATGATGGCGAGGAAGGTCCGGTCGGCCCCGAGCGCGGCGGCGTAGCGGCGGACCAGGGTGCGGAGCTGGGAGCCCCAGCTCTGGGCCTTCGGAGGCGGTCCGACGAGCGCTCCGGTGGCCGTGTCCGGCATGTGCGGCTGCGAGGTCGATTTGTCGATGTACTGACGGTGGAAGGGCGAGTCCTGGTACTCCCCCGCCCAGTCCCGGTCCGTGTCGCGCTCGAAGGCCTCGAACGCCTCGGGCCACTGCCGGTATCCGAAGAAGGGCAGGGTGTCGTCGGGCGGCCCGTAGTAGGCGACCTTGCCGCCGGGCGCGAGGACCAGCAGCCGGTCGCAGACGTCCAGGCTGAGCACGCTGTGGGTGACGACGATGACGGTGCGGCCGTCGTCGGCGAGGCCGCGCAGCATGTGCATCACCGAGCGGTCCATGCCCGGGTCGAGTCCGGAGGTCGGCTCGTCCAGGAAGAGCAGGGACGGCTTGGTGAGCAGTTCCAGGGCCACGCTGACGCGCTTGCGCTGTCCGCCCGACAGGCTGTGGATGGGCTGGTCGACGCGTTGCTCCAGGCCCAGCTCGCCGATCACCTCGTCCACCCGCGCCCGGCGCTCCGCCTTCGCGGTGTCCTGCGGGAAGCGCAGTTCGGCGGCGTAGGTCAGGGCCCGGCGGACGGTGAGCTGGGAGTGCAGGATGTCGTCCTGCGGGACGAGACCGATGCGCTGGCGCAGTTCGGCGTAGTCGCGGTAGAGGTCACGGCCGTCGTAGAGGACCGTGCCGTGGTCGGCGGGCCGCTGTCCGGTGAGCGCGTTCAGGAGGGTGGACTTCCCGGCGCCGCTCGGACCGACGACGGCGAGCAGACATTTCTCGCCGACGGGAAAGGACACCTGGTCCAGCAGCGTCTTGCGGCCACCGTCCACCTGGACGACGAGGTCCTGCACGTCGAGGGAGACCTCGCCGCTGTCGACGTACTCCTGGAGCTGGTCCCCGACGAGGCAGAACGCGGAGTGCCCGATGCCGACGATGTCACCCGGCGTGACCAGGGCCCGCTCGACGGGCTGTCCGTTGAGGAACGTGCCGTTGTGGCTGCCGAGGTCGACGATCTCGTACGTCCCGTCGGGCCGGGCGAGCAGTTCGGCGTGGTTCCGGGAGACGATCAGGTCGTCGATGACGAGGTCGTTGTCGGGGCCGCGGCCGATGCGCACGGTGCGGGAAGGCAGCGGCCGTACGGTGGTCGGCTGTCTGAACGTGCTGGTGGCGGCCGGCATGGAGACGGCCGAGGGGCGCTCCGCGACCGGCGGCGGGCGGCTGACGAGGACGGCGCGCGGGCCGTCGGCGGGACTCCCGAAGCGGATCACGCTGCCGGGTCCGACGCCCCATTCGTGGACGCGGCGGCCGTCGGCGTACGTTCCGTTCGTGCTGTTCTCGTCCTCGAGCGTCCAGTGATCGGCGTGCGGCCGCAGCACCGCGTGGTGCCACGAGACCCGGACGTCGTCGATCACGACGTCGCACAGCGGATCACGCCCGACGTGGTAATCGTGGTTCGGAGTCATCACCGTAGAGCCCGTCTCGGTTTCGAGGACGAGCTCGGGTGCGGTTGCCGCGACAGGCCTCTCTGCCATGCCAGAATTCTAACGATTCGCCCTCGTACGCGCCTGATCAGCGTCCGGCGGCCGGGGCGCCCGGACGGTCAGGCGGCGGAGATCCCGAGCACCGCGGCGGTACGGTGCATGCGCAGCGCGTCCACCGATTCGGCGAGCAGTTCGTATTCGGTGGTGTCGTCGCTGGTGGAGATCCGGACCAGCTTGCCCGCGGCCAACTCCTCGGCGACCAGCTCCTGTTGCTCCGAGTCACCGCACCACGCGCGCAGCATCGTCGGGACGTCGGGGACGCCTTCGCCCACCGGGGCGATCGAGTTGGGCGGAAAGGCGGGGTCCTCGGGCTGCGGATCGAGCCGTTCGGCCATCCAGGCCGCGCGGTCCCGCATCCACCACAGGGCCAGCGCCAGGGTCGGCGCACGATAGGTGCCGAGGGGTACGCCGACTCGCTGACCGCCGCACATGCCGTACGCGGTGACGTGGCACAGGAATTCGTCGTGCACGATCTTCCCCCATTGGCGTCGCTCGTCGCCGGTTCCGGCCTCGCTTTCCGTGCGGCTCTTGGGCGTTGCTCCGTGCAATTGCACGGGCTTGGTTGAATTGCCCTACTGATTGAGTATCGCCACTACTGACACACTGTCACCATGTGAATCCAGCCAGTCTCTTGGCATATTCACCGCCGCGGGTGGCCGAAAGGGCGACGACAGCTTTTCCGGCCTCCGGGAGCACCCCGGCTCCGGCATGACCCGCCAGGTAATCGACGCTTCGCGCGGCGCCCGCCAGGGTTGGCGTATCGCGTCCCGGCGGCCGACACCGGCCCGGGACACGGACCTTGACCATGGATACGTTCCCCGACGGAGGCTGGTTCACCATGTCCGCGAACACCCACCGCTACGAGACCGCCGTCAACCGCTACTTCGAGGCCTGGAACGCGAGCGGGCCGGACGCCCTGTCGAAGGCGGTGGCCGCCGCCTGGATCCCGGACGGCACCTACACCGACCCGCTGGCCGAGGTCCGCGGGCACGAACAGATCACGGCTCTGATCGCCTCGGCGCACGAGCGGTTCCCCGGCTTCGTCTTCCGTCCGCTCGGCGCCGTCGACGGCCACCACGACATCGCCCGCTTCGGCTGGGAGCTGGCCGACGGCACGGACGGCCCGGCGCCCGTCGCCGGCTTCGACGTGATCGTCCTGGACGGCGAGGGCCGGATCCGGAGCGTGCACGGATTCCTGGACCGCGTCCCGGCCTGACACGCGACCGAGGTCCCCGGCGCGGTCGCGCGCCGGGGACCTCGGTGTGCCGTCGTGGCGGCGCCGGGTGCCGTGGACGCTAGGCCTTGACCACCGCGTCGATCCGGGCGAGTTCGTCCTCGGTGAAGTCCAGGTTGCCGATGGCGGCGACGCTGTCCTCCAGCTGCCGCGGGCTGCTGGCGCCGACCAGGGCCGAGGTGACCCGGCCGCGGCGCAGCACCCAGGCCAGCGCGAGCTGGGCCAGCGACTGGCCGCGCGACTTGGCGATCTCGTCGAGGGTCCGCAGCCGGCCCACGAGGTCCTCGGTGACCGTGTCCGCGCTCAGGAACGGGCTGTCGCTCGCTGCCCGGGAGTCCTCCGGGATGCCGTCCAGGTAGCGGCCGGTGAGCAGGCCCTGCTCCAGCGGCGAGTAGGCGATGGAGCCCACCTGGAGCTCGTCCAGCGTGTCCAGCAGACCCTCGTCCTCGGGACGGCGGTCGAGCATCGAGTAGCGCGGCTGGTGGATGAGCAGCGGGGTGCCCAGCTCGGCCAGGATCCGGGCGGCTTCACGGGTCTGCTCGGCGGAGTAGTTCGAGACGCCGACGTACAGCGCCTTGCCCTGCTGGACCGCCGAGTGCAGGGCGCCCATCGTCTCCTCCAGCGGAGTCTCCGGGTCGGGGCGGTGCGAGTAGAAGATGTCGACGTAGTCGAGGCCCAGCCGGCCGAGGCTCTGGTCGAGCGAGGACAGCAGGTACTTCCGCGAGCCCCACTCGCCGTACGGGCCCGGCCACATCAGATAGCCGGCCTTGGTGGAGACGACCAGCTCGTCGCGGTGGTGCGCGAAGTCCGCCTTCAGGGCGTCACCGAGGGCGGACTCGGCGGCGCCGGGCGGCGGGCCGTAGTTGTTCGCCAGATCGAAGTGGGTGACGCCGAGGTCGAAGGCACGGCGCAGGATCGCGCGCTGGACGTCCACGGGCCGGTCAGGGCCGAAGTTGTGCCACAGGCCGAGCGACAGCGCGGGGAGCTTCAGGCCGCTGCGTCCGGTACGCCGGTAGGGCATGTCCGCGTAACGATCGGGGTGCGGGGTGTACAACGCGTACTCCTGTGAGGCCGGGGAAACAGGCTTCCACTCTCGCGCGCCCGGTGGGCGGCGGTCCAACGGGAGGATCGGATGGCATTGAGCGATCCCGCTTCTCAATCGGTCGGGGCGCCGCCGATCGCCCCTTACTCTTGCCTGTCATGGAACTGCGTCATCTTCAGCACTTCGTCGCCGTCGCCGAGGACCGGCACTTCACCCGGGCGGCGGAGCGACTGATGGTGTCGCAGTCGGGCCTCTCCTCGTCGATCCGGGCGCTGGAGCGGGAGCTGCAGGCGCCGCTCTTCGTCCGTACGACCCGCCGGGTGACCCTCACGGAGGCCGGGCGCGCCCTGTTCGTCGAGGCGGAACGAATACTCGCCCAGGTGCGGTCGGCGCACGACGCCGTGGCCGCCGTGCAGGGGGTGCTGCGCGGCACGCTGTCCCTGGGCACCGAACAATGCATCGCCGGCGTGCACTGTGCCACGCTGCTCGCCGCTTTCCGGCGGCGCCATCCGGACGTGGAGATCCGGCTGCGCCAGGCGGGTTCCGAGGCGCTGGCGGAGGAGGTCGCGGCGGGTCGTCTCGACCTGGCCTTCGCGGTGCGGACCCGTGCCGACTCCGAGCATCTGCGGTCGGTGCCGCTGGCCAGTGAGCCGATGACCGTGCTGTGCCACCCGGACCACCCGCTCGCGGCCGCCGCCGTGGTCACGCCCGGGGAACTGGGCGAGGAGGCGTTCGTCGACTTCCACCCCGACTGGGGGCCGCGGCGCACCACCGACGCGGCGTTCGCGGCGGCGGGCGTGCAGCGGACGGTGGCCCTGGAGGTCAACGACGTCCACAGCCTCCTGGAGCTCGTCCACGAGGGGCTGGGGGTCGCCGTCGTACCGCGCCACTTCGGTCACAAGCCGGAGGCCCGCGCTCTCACCGCGCTGCCCTTCAAGGGGGTCTCGGACGGGTCGTACGAGACCGTCGCGATGCTGCCGCCGGAGGAGGCCACGAGCCCGGCCGCACGGGCCCTGATGGCACTGCTCGACGCCTCCCATGACGACGTCTGAGCCGTCGCGGGCGCCTACGGTCCCGGATGCCGGGGCCGGTGGTTCCGCATTGCCGGGGTAGGTGGTTACGCATCGCCGGGGCCAGTGGTTCCGCATGGCCGGCGTAGGTGGTTCCGGACGCAGGGACCGGCGCGATGCGCGATGGTGGTCCCATGCTTGCCAAGGACATCCTCATCGACGGGTTCGGCCGCATCCGGGAAGAAGTCCATGCCGCTGTCGGCGGCCTCGCGCCGGAGGCCCTCAACGCCCGCCCCGCGGAGACGGCGAACTCGGTCTCCTGGCTGGTCTGGCACCTCACCCGGATCCAGGACGACCACGTCGCGGACGCGGCCGGCACGGAGCAGCTGTGGCTCACCGACGACTGGGCGAAGCGCTTCGCGCTCGACCTGCCGCGGGGCGACACCGGGTACGGCCACACGTCCGCGAAGGTCGCCCGGGTCCGGGTGGAGTCGGGCGACCTGCTGCTCGGCTACTACGACGCGGTCCACGCACGGACCCTCGACTACCTCGGCGGGCTGGCCGCCCACGACTTCGAGCGCGTCGTGGACGAACGCTGGGACCCGCCGGTCACGCTGGGCGTCCGCCTGGTCAGCGTCCTGTCCGACGATCTCCAGCACGTCGGACAGGCCGCCTACGTACGCGGGCTGGTTCAGATGTCGTAACCGGGAAGGACGACGTCCTCGATGAGGGCCTTGCGCTCGTCGAAGGGGATGAACGCGCTCTTGACCGCGTTCACCGTCACGGTGCGCAGGTCCTCCACGCCCCAGCCCGCCTCCTCGACGAGCAGAGACATCTCCCGGGTCATCGTCGTCCCCGACACCAGACGGTTGTCGGTGTTGAGGGTGACGCGGAAGCCCAGGTCCCGCAGGGCGGTGATGGGGTGCTCGGCGACGGACGTCGCCGCGCCGGTCTGGAGGTTGGAGGTCGGGCACATCTCCAGGGCGATCCGGCGGTCGCGCACCCAGCCGGCGAGGCGGCCGAGCTTGCCGTCCACGATGTCCTCGGTGATGCGGACGCCGTGACCGATGCGCTGGGCGCCGCACACCTGGAGCGCCTGGTGGATGCTGGGCAGACCGTGGGCCTCGCCGGCGTGGATGGTGAACGGGACGTTCTCGCGGCGCAGGTGCTCGAAGGCGTCCAGGTGGTCGGCGGGCGGGAAGCCGTCCTCGGCGCCCGCGATGTCGAAGCCGACGACCCCGGCGTCCCGGAACGCCACCGCGAGGTCGGCGGTCTCGCGGGTCCGGTCGAACATCCGCATGCCGCACAGCAGGGTGCCGACGCGCACGGGGGTGCCCGCGGCGGCCGCCTTGGCCATACCGGCGGCAAGGCCCTCCTGCACGGCCTCGACGACCTCGGGCAGGGCCAGCCCGCCGTTGACCATGAGCTCGGGCGCGTAGCGCACCTCGCCGTAGACGACACCGTCCTCGGCCAGGTCGAGGACGTACTCCTCGGCCGTGCGCAGCAGGCCCTCGCGGGACTGCATCACGGCGAGGGTGTGCTCGAAGGTGGCTATGTAGCGGACCAGGTCGCCGGAGTTGGCGGCCTCGTAGTACCAGGCGGCCAATTCCTGCGGGTCCGTGGTGGGCAGGGTGTGGCCGACGGTCTCCGCCAGCTCGACCAGGGTGGCCGGGCGGAGGCCGCCGTCGAGGTGGTCGTGCAGGACCGCCTTCGGCAGGCGGCGGATGGTGTCGGCGTCGATGCGGGGCGCGGTCATGTGCGGTGTTCCTCGTGAGGTCGTTCGGAGCGGGAGGGAGCGGAGGAGCGTGGGGGTGTGCCGGTGCGGCGGCGCCCGCGGAGTGCGGGCCCGCCGGGGCACGGGGGGTGCGGGAGGCCGGGTCAGTCCGCGGGCTGGAGAAGGTCCCAGCGGTTGCCGTACAGGTCCTGGAAGACGACGACCGAGCCGTACGCCTCGTGGCGCGGCTCCTCCAGGAAGGTCACGCCGGCCGCGCGCATCCTGGCGTGGTCGCGGGCGAAGTCGTCGGTGTGGAGGAAGAAGCCGACGCGTCCGCCGGTCTGGTCGCCGATCCGGCCGCGCTGTGCCTCGTTCTTGGCCCGGGCGAGCAGCAGTCCGGTTCCGCCGCCGTCCGCGCCGCCCGGCTCGACCACGACCCAGCGGGAGCCGTCGGGCCGCGGGGTGTCCTCGACGAGGCGGAAACCGAGGGCTTCGGTGTAGTGGCGGATGGCCTCGTCGTAGTCGTCGACGACGAGGGTGACCAGGGCGATGCGTCTCATCGGGGCTCTCCAGGGTTATACGTAACACGTAGGGTACGGCATTCCCTGTGGGACGCCAGGGGCCGCCGTCGACGGCCGCCGGGAGCGCGACCCCGTCCGCACCGGAGAGCCGCGGCTCCGCCTGACGGTGGGGGCCGCGCGGTACCCCGCCCCCTTGCCGGACGGCACCCGGCTCTTGCCGGGCGGCGGCAGGGCGCCGGGCACCGCAGGCTGAGAGGAAGCCGATCTCCGCGGGACGATCCGGGAACGATCCCGGGCGCCGTTCGTCTACAGTTATGTAGACGAAATCGCCGAGGGAGAACGGGTGCGGGCGAGGTGTCCTGCCGCGTGCGCGCCCGACGAGGAAAGGGGCCACATCCATGTCCGCCGCCCCGGGCGTCGCAGCCGCGCGCAAGGCCCACGCCGTCCTGGCCCGGCCGTGAAGCGCGAGGACACCGGCAGGCTCGCCGCGGCGACCGCGCTGGGGAGCCTGATCGCCTTCGTGGTGCTGACGCTGGTCGTGTCCTCGCACGAGGGCGCTCCGTTGCCGGGCGACAGAGGGCTCGCCTCCTGGTCGCTCGGGCACCGCCCGTACGTGGCGCTCGCCGTGGCGCGCGGCGTGACGTACACGGGCACCGGGGTCGTCCCGTACGCGCTGGTCGTCCTGGCCGGTCTCCTCCTCGGCCGGACGGCGCGGCAGCGGGTCGCCGCCGTCACGGCCTGCGTGTGCGCTCTGGCGGCCGCGCAGGCCGTGCGGTTCGCGGTGATGTCACTCGTCGCCCGTCCCCGGCCCCCTGTGGCGAACTGGGCCACCCATGCCTCGGGCTGGTCGTTCCCCTCCGGTCACACCACGACCTCGGCCGTCGCGGGCGGAATCCTCGTCCTCGCGGTACTGGCCCGCGCCCCGCAGTCCAGGAGAGTGCTCGTCCTGCTGATCGGCTGCTGGGCCGTACTCGTCGGCCTGTCCCGCGTCTACCTGGGCGTTCACTGGTTCTCCGACATAGTCGGCGGCTGGCTGTTCGCCCTCTGCTGGCTGAGCCTGCTCGTGTACGCGGCCACGCGACTCCTCCCCGACCCGCGAGGACCCGAGGACGGCCGGGCTGTAGGCTGCGCCCCCGCTCGGATCACTTGAGGAAGGTCATGGAGGAGAGGCTGTCGACCCGTAACCGTCTGGCCAACAGTGGGATCGGAGTCGTTCCGGGGGTTGCCGGGGTCGGGTATGCCGTGCAGGCCGACGGCGGGGTGCATCGGGTGCTCGCGGTGTCGGTCGTGGTCGGGTTCGCCGTGCTGGCCGTCCGTGGGTACCGGCTCGGTGTGACGTACGACCACGCGCGGATCACCATTCGCGGCTACCTGCGCACGCGGGTCATCGACCGAGGGGACATCACCGAGGTCACCGACTTCCCGGCCGTGCGGTGGACGTCCCGCAACGGTCGCGGGCGATGGACTCCGTTGACGGTATTCGTCACGAGCGGCGGCGAGTTCTCCTCGACACGGATGCACAAGGAGCGCGCCGTCGTGAAGGTGCGGCAGTGGGCGCGGCGAGGAGGAAGAGGCGGCGGCGAACGCGGTCGTTCGCCGGGCTCCGTTCCTCGTTGACGTACGACGGACGGCCGCCACCGGCGCGGCCGGACGTCGTGCGTCACGACGGGCTGCTGCCGGTGGCGGCCGGATCCGGCGGGGATCAGTACGTCAGCGCGTCCTCGGCGGTACCGAAGAAGCTGGTGACCTGACCGTCGTTGACGGTGACGGGGCCACCGTTGATCGGAACGGTCGTCGGGCTCTCGGCAGCGGTGAGTGCCACCTCCACCTTGTCGGCGCTCTTGCCGCCCGCGGTGTCGGCGCGCGAGAACAGGATCCCGGCGTACGCGCTCTCGCCGGGCTTCAGGATCCAGTCCTTGCCCTCGGGGCCCATGTGCTCGGCGGCGCCGTCGAGCCCCGGAATCGTGATCACCAGCTCGTTGGCCGACAGCAGGCAGGGGTCGCTGCCCTTGTTGCTCGCGGCCAGCAAGGCGTGGTTGACCGGCCTGGACGCGACGGTGACCTTGTAGGTGAGGTCGGCCGTCTCGCACATGCCGACGCCTCCGTCCTGATCGTCGTCGGAGCCGGGCTCCGGCGACGACGCCGGGGTGCTGGGGCTGGGGCTGGCTGAGGACTTCCCGCTGCCGCCGCCGTCGCCCGGTGCGGCCGACGAGGGCGTGTCGGTGCCCTTGCCCTTGCCCGTCGCGGAAGGGCTCGCTTGCTTGCCCGGGGCGGCCACGTCGTTGTCGGCGTCGCCGTTGCATGCGGTCAGGGCGAGCATGCCGATCGACAGAGCGGCGAGCGCGGCGGCGGTACGGCGTGAACGAACTGAGTGAGCCATGAGAAGTCCCCCGGGATTCGGAATGTCCCGGTGATCGTGCCCTATGGAAGGCGCGCTGCCGACTGATCGCACGGAGCGGGAGCGGTCTTCGAACAGGTTCGTGACATTGTGACGGCGGGGATGTCGGTGTCCGTGCCGGTGGCGGGTGGCTGTATCCGTGGCGGTGGCGACCGGGGGCCTTGGCGATGTCGCAGGGGATGCGTCGTCCACGCTGTACGGTCCGCGCGAGGGAGGGTGCATGTCTGACGACGGCTCAGCACGGGGCAGGCTGCGCGAGGCGGTCACCTGGTCGGCGCGGAGACTTGTGACCATCGTGCTGATCATCCTCGTGACGCTTGCCCTGCTCGACCTGCTGGGCGCCACTCTCGGCGCCGCCGAAGCCGCGCTCTTCATCGTGCTGGGGGGCTTCACCAGTGACGTGGTGTGAGGCCCGGCTGCCCTCCGTGTCCTCACCGAAGCCCGCCCCGGCAGAGCGGGCTTCAGTCGTTGAAGCAGCCGAAGTCCTCGTTGTCCCTGTCCTCGTACGACGTTCGTGATTCCTCGTCGCCGTCGCTGAAGACGACCCGGCCGGCGGCCAGTTGGCGCGGCTGGAAGGTCAGGAATCCCGAGACGAGATCGTCCGACGACATGTTGGCGCGCAGCGCGTACGTGGAGGTGGGCTCCAGCTCGACGGCCAGGGGGTGCCGGGTCGTGAAGCCCTGCGGGGCGATCCCGAGGCGTATGCGGTGGAGGGCGACCCCGTCGGATGCCTTGATGTGCCACAGCAGTTCGCCCGGATCGTCGGCGGTGCCGTCGCGATCCCACCGGTACAGGGCGACCTCGGTGATGCCGTCGTACTTCGCGCCCGGGCACTCACGCCAGCCGATCACCGGACCGGAACTCCCGCTCGCGACGAACAGCGGAGTGAACTGCGCACCGCACGCGCTCAGCAGGAGCGCGAGAACGACGACTCCGATGGAACGCCCCCACTTCATCCTGCGGAGTCTAGGAGGAAAGGCGCACGGCGACACCCCGGCGACCGTCTCGACCTGATACCGATGGACAACCGGTGTCCGCTGCCGTCTCGTCGGGCTCCCGCCTCCACGGCCGCCTGAGAGGTGCCGCACGGTCGCTATCATCGGCCCATGACGTCATATGAGGCCGATGCCGCGTAGAGCCCCGCGTGGGCTTCGGGCCGGGATGTCCCGCCGTCAAAGCGATGCCGCGGTGAGCACCCTGCTGATCGGCACGTGCCCCGGGCCGCCGGCCTGCGCCGATGTGCACACGTACCTCTTCGTCGACGGACTCGACCTCGTGACGCGCAGCGACGGCGGCGCGCTCGGCCTGCACCCCCGTCGGCTCCTCCGCCCGGGCGGACCGCTCCACCCGACGGACGCGCCGCGTGAGGTGAGGATCGCGGACCTCGGCGGGCCCGGGCCGGACCGGGCCGGACTCACCATCACCGTGCGGCTCCGGGGCGAGACGGTCGTCTGGTCCGGTCTGATGTACCCGGACCGCGAACACGGGGTCGTCGAGGAAGTTCGCTTCCAACTGGCGCAGTACCTCGGCGAGGTGCAGCGGGTCCACGGAACCTGGCGCTGACCCGGGTCGGGCGACGGTCCGGTCATTCGACACCTGGGGGCAGCCCGTGGACACCGTCGGCCACGGGTGCCCCTTCCGGGATCTCCAGAGGGCAGATTCCCCAGTTCCGGGCGATGGCCATGACGTTCTGCTCGTTCGGCATGGCGGCGTGCCAGTCGTCCCATTCGGCGTTGCCCCAGTTCTCCCGTCCTTCCTCCAGCCCCCTGTGTCCGACGCCGAGCCGGCTCTCGATCTCGGTGGGCTCGCCAAGTCGCAGCGGCACGTCACCGGTGCAGCCGTTGTAGGAGTAGGCCCGGACGACCCGGCCGGCCTCGACTCTCGCCCAGGCGTGACACTCGCCGATGCGGTCCGTCCTGAAGTACTGAAGGTCGCCCAGGCGCCGGCCGAGCGACCCGAGCCAGTCCAGGACGGCGGGACCGTCGTCCTCGCGTCCGTGGTCGAGGTGGATCCGGCCGTGGGCGAACGTCCAGCCGTCCACGGGGGACGCCACGAACACACCCCGCCTGTACGCCGTTTCCGTTCCCGTCTCCCAGTCCATCGCCACGCGCCCGACCAGTCCGAGCGCGTCGGCGACCGCCCCGCTGCCGGCGCCGGGCACGGCGAGCCAGGACGTCTTGTAACCCATACCCATGACTGATCCCCTCTCCTGTCCGGAGGTGGATCCTGCCTCAGGGCACTGACATCCGCCTTCGGGCCGTGCCCCCGTCGCGACCCGCGAGCCCCGCCTCGGCGGTCCCTCCCCGGGCGAGGCCTCCGCGCGGCCCGCGGGTCGCGTGCGGCTACGGATACACGTACGTGTTCAGGGTGTTCACCGCGGAAGCGGGATCGCCCAGGTCGTAACGGTCCACGGCCAGGAAGTTCGGCTTCTTGCGGGCGGCCGGCTCGCAGAAGCGGCGGGCCCGGTCGGCGAGTTTGGTGTTGTCCGTACCGGCGGTCCCCGAGATGGTGACGTCACGGAAGTGGTTCATGACGAAGAGGGGCCGGAACGCAGGCTCGGTGCGGGTGAGCGGGACGTTCGTGTCCGCGCCGTACCAACGGCTGTAGCAGGACCAGTCGGAGGAGCCGAGGCCCGAACCCATGGACCAGTAGTTCTCCACGGTCCACTCGCGCTGGTACATGACACCGAAGCTGTCCCGGGTCAGTCCCGCGGACTCGTCGGACGAACGGCTGTGGTCGGTGAAGATGAGCAGGCGGTGTCCGGCCGCGGTGAGATCGGCGAGCTTCGGCCAGCCGTGCTCGCGCACGCCGGTGAGATCGGGACGGTAGAGGACGTCGGACAGGCCGTTCACCCGGGCGAGTTCGGCGCGCAGGACGCCCGGGTCGACGTAGTCCTCCAGGAACACGGTGACGAACTGGTCGGGGTGCTGCTTGAGGAAGTCGACCATGCGTTGGAGGTCGACCCACAGCGCGACCGGCCGGCTGACGAGGGTGCAGCTGTTGTGACAGAGGATCGCGCCGTCCGGGGTCTGGTGCAGGTCGAGCATGAACCCCCGGACGCCGTCGGCGAGTTGCTGGTTGATGCCGCGCTTCTGATTGGGCACGAGGTTGACGAAGGGCGGGGCGAAGCCGCCGTCGACCCCGTTCGCGTAGGCGTTGTGCGTGGTGAGGAACGTGACCTGGTCCAGGGTGCGTTGGTCCTGGGACGGCATCGGCCGGGTCGCGGGCGAGACCGGGGTGAGGTACCAGGAGGCGAGGGCGCCCGGCGCGCCGACCGCCAACTGGGCCGGGTAGTTGGCGCCCGACGACTTGTCGGTGACGGTCAAGTACCTGTCCGTTCCGGGGGCTTTGAGGGCGTACCGGTCGGTGCCGCTCGGCGTCACCTCCCAGGTGGCGTCCGTGCTCGTACACGCGACGGTCCGGGCCTGGTCGCCCGAGCGGCCCAGGCAGCTTCCGGCCGCGTCGGCGCTTTCGAGCACGAAGGAGGTGCCGGTCTGGCGCAGGGTCCACTGCTGGTGGTCCTCGTTGCCCTTGGGGTTGTGCTGGACGACCGCTCCCGCACTGTCGGCGGCGTTCAGCCCCGTGACGGCACTCTGGACGTAGAAGGAGCCCGCGGTGGGCACTTCGGCGGCGTCCGCGGGCGCGGGGGCGGCGACAACGGATCCCAGTACGGCGGTGGCGGCGAGCAGGGAGCGTCGGCTCGGTCTCATGGCACGTGATCCCTTCCTGTGGGGAGCATGAGCATGCCATGGGGAGACCTGTCGGCGAGGTGGTGACGGTACGGATCGCGTCATGGACGGTGGCCGGGGGCCGGGGATCGCGCTCGTGGCCGCGTACCGACGGATCGCGGTCCCTGCCGTGGGCCGACGGTCCGTGGGCCGACGGAGCGCGGTCGCTGCCAGGGACCGGCGGATCGCGATCGCTGCCAGGGACCGGCGGATCGCGGTCGCCGCGTGGATCGGTGGTGCTGCGTGCGCCCGCCGGCCGGGGTCAGGCGCCGCCCGGTCGCGTGCCGGGGTGCTCGATCCGCGTGACGAACGCGGTGATGTCGGCGACCACGCGTTCGGGCTGTTCCCAGTGGACGGAGTGCCCGGTCCCCGGATAGGCGAGGAAGTCGGCGCCGTGGACGGCGTCCAGGATCGTCTGCTGGTCCTCGCGCGGCAGGAATTCGTCCTGTTCACCCCAGATGACGAGTGTGGGCACGAGGATGCCCCCGAGGGTGGCGCGGAGATCGGCGTCGAGGAGACCGCGGGCGGTGTCCTTCCAGACCTGCGCGGGAAGTTTCAGGTTCTCCTCCACCATCGTCTCGACGAACCCCCGGGCGATCGGGCGGGCCACGGTGCCGGCGAGGAAGTCCTCGACGAACGCCCGCGGCACCGGATCGGCCAGGTCCTCCATGGCCGTCACCATGTCGGTCACCGCCGGTTTGTCCGCGAGGGTGCCGGGGACGCCGAGCAGTACCAGGCCCGCGATGCGGTCGGGGTGGCTGCCGGCGACGATCCGGGCCGGGACGCCGCCGCTGGACGCCCCGACCAGGACGGCCCGGGGGATGTCGACCGCGTTCAGGAAGGCCACCAGGTCGGCGGCGAAGTCGTCGGGGGTGTAGCCCTCCGGGGGCCGGTCGGCGTCGCCGTGCCCGCGCTGTGTGGGGGCGTATCCGTGCAGGGACGCCGGAAGGCGCCTCAGCAGGGGCTCGAAGGACCACCATGAGTCGGCCAGACCGTGCACGAAGACGACCGGCGTACCACTGGGGTAGCCGGCTTCGGCGTACGGGAGGGTGAGACCTTCCCGCAGCTGCGCGGACTTCAGGGAGATCACGGTCACGGCACCCTGCCTCCTTCCGCCCTGCCACCGGGGTCCGGGCACCCGGGCGCGGAGAGCGAGCGGCGATCACCTCCGACAGTACCGAGGGGCGGCACGCGCCGCGCTGCGAACCGGTCCGCCCGCGCCGTTCGAATGAACCGGAGCGCGCGCGGGCGCGTGCCGGCCCCGGCGATTGAACCCCTGGCGAGACGCGAGCGGAGGGGCCCGGGGCTCCTGGCCCCGAGAGGCTTCCGGAGGGTCCGGTGTGTACCCCTCCGGCGGCGCGGACGTCGTACAGCGAGCTGAGCTCGGGTTCTGACGGCGGGACCCACTCCCGCTCCGTCGCCGGGAGCGGTTAGTGTGTCCGTCGTACCGGACACGGGGTGCCCCGTCCGAGGGCTGAGATCACACCCGTCGAACCTGAACCAGTTCATACTGGCGGAGGGATGTCTTCCATGCCATTGGCGCATGTTTCCGGCGGGCTGCCCGCCGACAGCCGGCCCGCCGTCTTCGACGGACGGATGCCGGCCGCACCCGGCGACCTCCGCGTGGAGGGTCACGGCATCGAGCCCGTCCCCGAGGGCAACCGCTACGGCGGGGCGGGGCGCCTGTTCACCGTGTGGTTCGCCCCGAACCTGACGATGACGGGCGTGTTCACCGGCACGATCGGCATCGCGCTCGGCCTGGACTTCACCACCGCGCTCGCCGCGGTCGTCCTCGGGACCGTGCTCGGCGCTCTGCCCACCGCCTATCTGAGCACCTGGGGCGGCCTCACCGGCACCGGCCAACTCCCCCTCGCACGGCTCGCGTTCGGCCGGTCCGTGGTGCTGCCCGGCGCGCTCCAGTGGCTGTCCTCGGTCGCCTGGGACGCGTTGATCGGCCTGTTCGGCGGGGACGCGCTGGCGCGGCTGTGCGGCTGGCCGTTCTGGCTCGGGGTCCTGGTCATGATGGCCGCCCAGGGGGCGCTCGGCGTCCTCGGCTACGAAGCCGTCCACCGCCTCCAGATCGTCATGACGTTCGTGCTCGCCGTGGCCTTCGCGGTGATCGCCTGGCGCATGCTCGACGGCGTCCATCCGGCCGCGACCGGGTCCGCGACCGGCGCCGACCGGGCGGGCGCGTTCGTCCTCACCAGCACCATCGCGCTGAGCCTGTCGCTGTCCTGGGCGCCGTACGCCGGTGACTTCAGCCGCTATCTGCCCCGCACGACGTCCCGCCCGCGCATGTTCTGGTGCACCCTGCTCGGGCTCGTCGCGTCCTTCGTCGCCGTGCAGGTCCTCGGGCTGTGGGGCGCGTCGGTGCTGACCGACCAGACGGCGGCGGGTGTGGACGCGCTGCTGGGCGGCGGCGCGCCGGGCGCGTTCGGGCTGCTGGCCGTGGCAGTGGCGGCGGTGTGCAGCAACGCGATGAACGACTACAGCGGTTCGCTGGCCCTGCAGACCCTGGGCGTGCGGATACCGCGACCGGTCGCCGCCGCCCTGGCCGCGGTGCTCGGTTTCCCGCTGGTGCTCTGGATGCACGCCGCCGACACCACGGCACGCTTCCAGAACGTGCTGCTGTTCGTGGGCTGTTGGATCCCCGGGTTCGTCGCGATCGTCGTCGTCGACTGGATCGCCCGGGGGCGGGAGCGCGCGGGCGCCCCGGTCGACGTCGCCGCCGAGATGTCCCGTCCGCTCCCCGGATGGCCGTCACTGGTGGCCTTCGTCGCGGCGTTCGGCGCGGCCGTGCCGTTCATGGACACGAGCCTGTACGTCGGTCCGGTGGCCGAGGCGCTGCACGGCGCCGATCTCTCCTACTACGTGGCGTTCCTCGTCGCCCTCGCCCTCTACGCCCCGCTGCGGCTGCGCCGCCGCGCCTGAGGGCCGACCGTCGCTCCGCCGGTCCCGGCCTTCGTGCCGGGAGCCGTATCCGAGAGGAACAGCACCATGCCCACCCCGCCCCGCGTCCTGACGATCGCCGGATCCGATTCCGGCGGCGGCGCAGGAATCCAGGCCGACCTCAAGACCATGCTCGCGCTGGGCGCCCACGGGATGAGCGTGCTCACCGCCGTGACCGCGCAGAACTCCGTGGGTGTGCAGGGGGCTTGGGAACTGTCCGAGGAGGCGGTACGGGCCCAGTACCGCAGTGTGGTCGACGACATCGGCGTGCAGGCCGTGAAGACGGGGATGCTCTCCTCGCCCGGACTCGTCGCCACCGTCGCCGAGTTGCTGTCCGACGTGGGCGCGCCAGTCGTCGTGGACCCGGTGAGCGTCTCCAAGCACGGGGACCGGCTGCTGGCCGACGACGCGCTGGACGCCGTACGGACCCGGCTGCTGCCGCGGGCGACCGTGGCCACCCCGAATCTCGACGAGGTCGCGCAGCTCACCGGTGTGAAGGTGGACGGCGAGGCGGACATGCGCCGGGCCGCCGGTCTGCTGCTCGCGTTCGGTCCCCGCTGGGTGCTCGTGAAGGGCGGTCATCTGCCGGGTCAGGCAGTCGATCTGCTCACCGACGGAACGGCCGAGCACTGGCTGCGCGCGCCGCGCCACGACAACCGGCACACGCACGGCACGGGGTGCACGCTCGCCTCGGCCGTCGCGGTGGGCCTGGCCGAGGGCCTCGATGTGCCGGAGGCGGTACGCCGGGCCAAGGCGTACGTGACCGGCGCGATCGAGGCCGGTTTCTCCCTCGGTGCCGGTATCGGACCGGTGGACCACGGATGGCGGCTGCGCAGGGACGGCTGACCTCGGCGCGGCCCGGCACCCCGCGCCCGGCACCCGTTCCGGCGTCCCGGACACGTCCTGCCCCGAAAGGTGAACACCCGGGCTCCTGGCGGCGTACTGATCGGCACAGCGACAGTCGTCTGCCCGCCCGTCAGGTACGCGGACCGGCAGATCCGGATCCAAGGAGCACACCATGAAGGCGACCGCACAGATCGGCGTCACAGGGCTCGCCGTGATGGGCCGCAATCTGGCCCGCAACTTCGCCCGGAACGGCTACACCGTCGCCGTCCACAACCGCACCCCCGCACGCACCAAGGCACTGGTCGAGGAGTTCGGGCACGAGGGCGCCTTCGTGGCGGCCGAGTCGGCCGAGGACTTCGTGGCGGCGCTGGAGCGTCCCCGCCGCCTCATGATCATGGTGCAGGCGGGTGCCGCGACCGACGCCGTCATCGAGGAGTTCGCGCCGCTGCTCGAAACCGGCGACATGATCATCGACGGGGGCAACGCCCACTTCTCCGACACCCGCCGGCGTGAACAGTCGCTGCGCGAGCGCGGCATCCACTTCGTCGGCGCGGGTGTGTCCGGCGGCGAGGAGGGCGCGCTCAACGGGCCGAGCATCATGCCCGGCGGCTCCCCCGAGTCGTACGCCTCGCTGGGCCCGATGTTCGAGTCGATCAGTGCCAAGGTGGACGGCGAGCCCTGCGCCACGCACATCGGCACCGACGGCGCCGGTCACTTCGTCAAGATGGTCCACAACGGCATCGAGTACGCCGACATGCAGCTGATCGGCGAGGCCTACGACCTGCTCCGGCGCGTCGGGGGCTACACCCCGCCGCAGATAGCGGAGATCTTCCGGCGCTGGAACAAGGGCCGCCTCGACTCGTACCTCATCGAGATCACCGCCGAGGTGCTGGCGCACACGGACGCCGCCACCGGGCAGCCGTTCGTCGACGTCGTGGTGGACGCCGCGGGACAGAAGGGCACCGGCCGCTGGACCGTGCAGACCGCCCTGGACCTGGGCTCCCCGGTCACCGCCATCGCGCAGGCCACCTTCGCGCGCGCCGCCTCCAGCCAGGACGGACTGCGCTCCGCCTACCGCGGTCTGCCCGGCGGCACCCATTGGGACCTGTCGGGGACCGAGGCCGAGCGTTTCACCAGCCAGGTCGAACACGCCCTGTACGCATCGAAGCTGATCGCCTACGACCAGGGCTGGAAGATGATCCTGGACGCCGCCGCCGAGTACGGCTGGGACATCGACCTCGGCGAGGTGGCGAAGATCTGGCGCGGCGGCTGCATCATCCGCGCGGCGTTCCTCGACCGTATCCGTGCCGCGTACGCCGTCGACCCGGGCCTGGTGAGCCTGCTGTCCGACGCCGGGTTCGCCACCGAGATCAAGGACGCCCAGGTCCCGTGGCGCGAGGTCGTCTCCATCGCCACCCGCAGAGGCGTCCCGGTACCCGCGTTCTCCGCGGCGCTGTCCTACTACGACACCCTGCGCGCCGACCGGCTGCCGGCCGCCCTCACCCAGGGCCAGCGCGACTTCTTCGGTGCCCACACCTACCGGCGCACCGACCGCAAGGGCAGCTTCCACACGCTGTGGGGCGAGGCGTCCCGCGGTGAGACCGAGATGCTGTGATCTCTGCCCCCTGACGGGCGACGAGTGAGCGCGGGGCGGGCCGCACATCCGTGGTGACGGATGTGCGGCCCGCTTCGTCGTGACGGCCTGGCGTCTCAACCCGCGCTCGTGCGGGACCCGTCGAGCCCGGTGACGAGCCGTGCCATCTCCGCGGCCGGCAGCGAGGGGTCGGCGGCCGCCGCCTCCGCCACCTGCCGGTCGGGGTCGGAGAGCAGTTCCACGATCACCTTCGGCGGGAGGGCCGGGTGAGCAGCTGTCACGCGCCTCGCCCGGTCGTCCGCGAGGCAGGCCGACAGGGCCCGGGCCGTCGCGTTGCGGTGCCCGGCGATCTCCCGGAGGGCCTTCCGCACCGGCGGTGCCTGGCGCGTCAGGTGTTCCAACAACCCGTGAGTCGCACCGGGGTTGGCCGCCACCCGGGCCAGGACCTGACGTCCGTGCCGGTCGACCATGGCCCTCAACTGCCCCTCGGTGAGGCCCGGGTGCGGCGCGACGGCCTTGACCACCCTCGCGTCGGGGTCACTTGCCAGCGCGTCGCGCGTCCCGGGCGGCAGATCACGGCGTTGGGCCGCGAGCACGCGGGCCGCCGGGTCCGGCGACCGGGCCAGGTCCTCGATCTCGGCGGGAGTCGCGGCGGCGACACGGGGAAGCTGCGTGGCCCCGACCTTGGCGGTCCGGGCCAGTTCGGTGAGCACGTCGAGCGGGACACGGGGATGCCGGGCGAGGCTACGGCGCACCGCGATGTCCGGGTCCCGCGCCAGGACGCGGATGACGTCCTCGCCGGTCGCGGGGTTCTCGGCGAGGTCGGCACGGACGCCGGGAACGGGGTCCGCGGCGAGCCGGGCGCACACCTGCGGGGGCAGATCCTCACGGGCGGCGATCGTCCAGCGCAGCAGCGTCGAAGGGTGGTCCGCGAAACGCACGACCGCTTCGACGGGGGTGCCCGGGTTGCCGAGTGCCGCGACCCGCAGCACGTGGACGGTGGACTCGTGGGAGCCGTCGCAGGAGGCGCCCGGTCCCGGATCGCAGTCCGTCCGGGAGCACTCGGGATCGTGGGTGAAGGGGGTCGCCTCGCGGTCGCAGACCAGGCAGTGCCGCGCGGGCGGCAGTCCCTCGCCGGTGATGAGCGCGGCCAGGACGTCCGGGGGTGTCGCCTCGTTGCACGCCACCGCGCGGCGTACCTCGGCGTGCGGATGCACCGCGAGCCTCGCGGCCGTCTCCGGTGTGGTCCACAGGGCGAGTTCCGCGACGACCGTCGGATCCGGGTCCGTGGCGAGCCTGTCCACCACGTCGGCCGGGAGGCCGGGGCAGGCGGCCAGCTTCTCCCGGCGTCGCGCCACCGGGTCCGCCGCGAGGAGGCGCGCCCACTCCGGGCTGCCGGACCCCTCGTCGAGCAGGGCGAGGGCGATGTCCGGCCGCGTCACGGGATCGACGTCCGCGGCTGTCAGCCTCCCGGCGCGGGCGAGCCGCACGCCGCACTCGGGGGCGTGCTGGAGGAGGGCGACCGCCTGCGCGTGGCTGAGGTCCTCCCGGTCCGCGAGGTCATCGGCGAGGTCGGTGTCCGCGACAGCGATCAGCCGGTCGACCAGTTCGGTCGGCAAAGCCGAGTTGGCGGCGAGACCGCTCAGGGCGTGGTTCACAGGAGGCATCCTGCCTCGGGCCGCGGTGGAGCGGCCCGGGGTTTTCCCGGCGCGGGGATCACTGCGCGGCGAGTCCGTGGGCCCTGAACTGGTTGCGGACGCGTTCGGTCAGCGACGGTTCGGGCACGGGGGTGTCGCGCAGGAGGAAGGGGATGCCCAGGGCTTCGTACTTGGGGGCGCCCATCGTGTGGAAGGGGAGGACGTCCACGCGGTCGACGTTCCCGAGCCCGGAGAGGAACCGGGCGAGTCCGTCGATGGGCCCGGGGGCGTCGGTGCGGCCCGGGACGAGGACATAGCGGATCCACACCGGGATGCCGAGCCGGTCGAGCCTGGTGGCGAAGTCGAGCGTCGGGGCGAGTTCGCCGCCGGTGAGCTCGCGGTAGGCGGCGACGTCGAAGGACTTGATGTCGAGCAGCACCAGGTCGGTGTCCGCGAGGAGTTCGTCGTCCGCGCGGGCGCCGAGGAAACCGGAGGTGTCCAGGGCGGTGTGCAGTCCCGCCTCCTTGCAGCGGCGCAGCACCGCACCGGTGAAGGCGGGCTGGAGCAGGGGCTCGCCACCGGTGACGGTCACCCCTCCCCCGGCGGCGGTGACGAACGACCGGTACTTCCCGATCTCCGCCATCACCTCGTCGACGGTGACCTCCCGGCCGTCGCGCAGGTGCCAGGTGTCGGGATTGGCGCAGTAGAGACAGCGCAGCGGGCAGCCGTTGACGAAGAGGACGAACCGGGTCCCTGGGCCGTCCACGCCGGTGGACAGGTCCCAGGAGTGGATGCGGCCCGTGGTGGCGGTCCTCACAGCGTTCCGTGGAAGGTGCGGCTGATCACGTCGAGCTGCTGCTCGCGGGTCAGGCGGACGAAGTTGACGGCGTAGCCGGAGACCCGGATGGTCAGCTCCGGGTACTTCTCCGGGTGCTCCATCGCGTCCTCCAGGGTCGCCCGGTCCAGGACGTTGACGTTCATGTGGAAGCCGCCGGCGGCCGTGTAGGCGTCGAGGATGCCGACCAGATGGCCGGCGCGCTCGCCGGGCACGTGTCCGAGGCCCTCCGGGGTGATCGTCGTCGTCAGCGAGATGCCGTCGCGGGCGTGCTCGTAGGGCAGTTTGGCGACGGAGAGCGCCGAGGCGGCCACCCCGTGCCGGTCACGGCCGTTCATCGGGTTCGCGCCGGGCGCGAAGGGCGCCCCCGCGCGGCGGCCGTCGGGCGTGTTGCCGGTGTGCTTGCCGTAGACGACGTTCGAGGTGATCGTCAGCACCGACTGCGTGTGTTCGGCGTCCCGGTAGGTGGGGTGCTCGCGCACCTTCGTCATGAAGGAGTCCACGAGGGCGACCGCGATGGCGTCGGCGCGGTCGTCGTTGTTGCCGTACGCCGGGTACGCGCCCTCGGTCTCGTAGTCGACGGCGAGACCGCTCTCGTCGCGGATCACCCTGACCCGGGCGTACTTGACGGCCGAGAGGCTGTCGACGGCCACGGAGAGGCCCGCGATGCCGCAGGCCATGAAGCGGTGCACCGGATGGTCGTGGAGCGCCATCTCGACACGCTCGTAGGCGTACTTGTCGTGCATGTAGTGGATGACGTTGAGCGCGTTGACGTAGGTCTCCGCCAGCCAGTCCAGCGTGACGTCGTACGCCTTCCACAGCTCCTCGTACTCCAGGTACTCCCCCGTCAGCGCCGGGGTCTCGGGGGCGATCCGCTCGCCGGTCATCTCGTCCCGGCCGCCATTGACGGCATACAGCAGTGCCTTGGCGAGGTTGACGCGCGCGCCGAAGAACTGCATCTGCCGGCCGACCGTCATCGCGGAGACGCAGCAGGCGATCGCGGTGTCGTCTCCGGTGCGGGGGCGCGTCAGTTCGTCGGACTCGTACTGGACGGCGCTGGTGTCGATCGAGACCTGGGCGCAGAACTCCTTGAACCCGGACGGGAGTCGGGGCGACCAGAGGACGGTGAGGTTGGGCTCGGGGGCCGGTCCCAGGTTGTAGAGGGTCTGCAGGAAGCGGAACGAGGTGCGGGTGACGAGCGGGCGGCCGTCCTCGCCGATGCCGCCGATGGACTCCGTGACCCAGGTCGGGTCGCCGGAAAACAGCGCGTCGTACTCGGGGGTGCGCAGGAACCGTACGATCCGCAGCTTGATCACGAAGTCGTCGATCAGTTCCTGGGCACGGGTCTCGTCCAGGAGCCCGGCGGCCAGGTCGCGCTGGAGGTAGACGTCCAGGAACGTCGAGGTGCGGCCCAGGGACATGGCGGCGCCGTTCTGCTCCTTCACGGCGGCGAGATAGCCCAGGTAGAGCCACTGCACGGCCTCGTGCGCGGTCGCGGCGGGACGCGCGACGTCGCAGCCGTACGTGGCGGCCATCCGGGTCAGTTCGCCCAACGCCCTGATCTGCTCGGCGAGTTCCTCGCGGTCGCGGATGATGTGCTCGGTGGACGGCGCGGCGTCGAGTACGGCACGTTCGGCCCTCTTGGCGGCGATGAGCCGGTCGGTGCCGTACAGCGCCACACGCCGGTAGTCGCCGATGATCCGGCCCCGGCCGTACGCGTCCGGCAGGCCGGTGATGATGCCGGCCTTGCGGGCGGCGCGCATGGCGGGGGTGTACGCGTCGAAGACGCCGTCGTTGTGGGTCTTGCGGTAGGTGCCGAAGACGCGGGTGACGAAGGCGTCGGGCTCGTAGCCGTACGCCTTCAGTCCGTTCTCGACCATGCGCAGACCGCCGTTCGGCATGATGGCGCGCTTCAGCGGCGCGTCGGTCTGGAGGCCGACGATCAACTCCCGCTCGCGGTCGATGTATCCGGGGGCGTGCGAGGTGATCGTGGACGGGGTCGCCGTGTCGACGTCGAGGATTCCCCTGGCACGCTCCTCGGGGAAGAGCGCACCGAGCTTGCCCCAGACCGCCCGGGTGCGCTCCGTCGGCCCGGTCAGGAAGGCCGCGTCGCCCTCGTACGGGGTGTAGTTGGCCTGGATGAAGTCGCGCACGTCGATCCGCTCGCGCCACGGCGTTCCCCCGAAGCCCTGCCAAGCCTCCGCCGTCCGGCTGTCGGCCGTCACCGTTGTGGTCATCGCCGGTCTCCCTCGCACAGTGTCGGATGGTCTGCGCTCTGCGCACGTTCCGCACCTTCGATGCTTGTCCTGCGCGGTGGTTCCGGCGAGGGCCGGAGAGTACCTGCGAGGGCGCCGAAGGCCCCCGGTCCGGGGGCCGTTCGGCCCCCGCTCACCTCAGGTGGGCAGGTCGACGCCGTACAGTGTGCGCCCTGCGACGAGCTCGCGTCCGGTGACGAGTTCGGACGCGATCCGGATGAAGACGTCGTGGGGCGAGGCCGCCCAGGACCGGGGTCCGGTCCGGGTGAGGCGGTCGTGTTCGGCGGGATCGCTCACCACCAGGGCGCGGCCCGTCACGACCACGCTCCAGCCGGAGTGCGCGGCCGCGTCCACCGAGTCGGCCTCGAACGCCACCACGACACCGTCGATGGACCGCGCCAGCTCCGAGTCGGCCGCCGTCCGCAGCACGACGGCGGACTCGCCGTCGAGACGGAAGTTGACCGGCAGGACCGCGGGCAGGGCGTCCCGCGTGTGGACGACCCGTCCGATCGGCGCGCCGCCGAGCCGGTCCAGGCACTCCTGCCGGCCGAGTTCACGAAAGCCGTCGTCGGGATTCATCACCGGAGCCAACTCTCACCCTTCGGAGCGACACAGCAGTACGGCGACCTGCGGTTCAGGGCCGGGCGACGTCAGTGTGCGGCGATCCGGCGGCCGGAGATCCTTTCCTCGTCGACGCGCACCCACAGGTCGCGTTCCGCGCCGCCGGCCCAGGGACGGCTGTAGGCGAGGGCGTCGAGCCGCCGGACGGCGTCGGCATCGATCACGGCACGGGCACGTCCCTGGACGAGGACGCTCCAGCCCTGGCTGAGGGCCTCGTCGACGTGATCCACCTCGAAGGCGACCCGGGCCCCGACCGCCGTGGCGAGTACCGAACCGGGCGCCGTCCGGAACATGACCGACCCGTCGGCGACGCTGTAGTTGACAGGTAGGACGACCAGCCCGTCGGCACCGTGGGCGGCGACCCTTCCGACGCCGTGCGTCGACAGCCGGGCCCGGCACTCCGCGGGATCGAGTTCGATCAGCTCCGAGTGATCCGCCGCCCGGCCGACGCCCGGCGGCAGACCGGCCCCGCCCCCCTGCAGTGCGGCGACGCCGGTGTCGAGGGCGTCCGCGATCCTGATCAGGGCGCTCGTCCCCGGGGCCGCGCTGGGCTGCTGCTCCACGTACTGGAGATAGCCGGCGTCGATGCCCGCGCGGGCGGCCACGTCCTGCCGGGTCATACCGAGTTCCGCGCGCCGCGCGGCGATACGCCTCCCGACATCGCCGGCCCCGGTCGCCCGTCGAGCCTCTTCGGCCATGACGCTTCGTGTCTGCTCGGACATGACCAGCACCATCCTTCCGGCGGGGCGTCCCGGCGGGCGGAGGGCTCCACGCGAGGGTGTCCCGACGAGTGGGGCGTCCCGACGGCCAAGACGGACATCGCCCCGTCAACGGCTTGTTCGGTACACGAATCAACCTCGTACATCCACCCTGACCGGGGAAGACGCTCGGCGCATGGGCCGATCGGGCCCCGTCGACGGACCGAACGACCTCTGCCACCGCTCGCGCGCACAGCGATCCCCTTGCACTGTTGGGGTGTAACGAGGAGGTGCGGTGCCATGCGCGGAGCACAGGGTGCGAGGCAGTGGTGCTGGCGCTGGCGGAGGAATCCGCTGCGTCGCCGTGACGACGTCTTCGAGGCGTGGATCGTGCTGATCGTCTGGACGGTGATGGTGCTGGGCGGCACCCTCGCCGGTCTGGTGACGGCCCACGCCGCCGACGAGTCCTTCACGCGGCTGCGCCACGACCGGCACGCCGTCCCGGCCGTCCTGGTCGGCGCCACGGGATCGGCGGTCCCGGCCGGTGAGGGGGCGGCGTACGACCATGTCCGGGCGACGGTCAGATGGACGGCGGCGGACGGGGCACCGCGCGTCGGCACGGCCCTGGTGGAATCCGGGCACAAGGCCGGAGCGCACGTGGTGATCTGGCTGGACGCGCTCGGCCGCCCCACCACGGAACCGCCGACCACGAGCGCCGCGGCGACCGAGTCCACACTGCTGGGCGTCGGCGCCGCCGTGGCCCTCGGCGGTCTGGTCTTCGGCGTCGGCGGCGTCGTCCGGTGGCGGCTCGACCAGCGGCGCTACAACCGGTGGGAGCGCGAGTGGGAACGGCTCGGACCGCAGTGGGGGCACAAGACGCCCTGACCACCGGTCCACCCGCTCGGCGTCCTGGACGCGGGAACGCCAAGGGCCCCGGGAGATTCCCGGGGCCCTTCGGCAGGTGACGGTGTTCGGACCCTCAGTCGTGCGGGACGACCGCCACCGGTGCCGCGGAGTGGTGCAGGACCGCCTGTGTCACGGGGCCGACGTGGCTGCCCACCGGGGACTGCCGGTTGCGGCGGCCGACCACGACCAGCGCGGCGTTCCGCGATGCCTCCACGAGATGGGGCCCCGCGCTGCCGATCACGGCCTGCCGGCGCACCTCGACGGCCGGGAACTTCTCCAGCCAGGGGGTCAGTGTCTCGGTGAGCCGGCGCTGCGCCTCGGTGAGCAGCTCCGCGTTGACGCCCGCGTCGAAGGCTCCGCCGTAGCCGTAGTACGGCGGCAGGCTCCAGCCGTGGATGACGTGCAGGTCCGTGACCCTGTGGGCCGCCGCCCGGAAGGCGAACCCGATGACGGAGGCGTCCGGGTGCTCCAGGTCGAGCCCGAGTACGACCTCCTCGCGCCCCGGCGCTTCCTCCGCGGGCCGCGCGTCGGCTCGTACGAGAACGATCGGCGTGCGGCTGCGGGCCACCACGGCCTGCGCGACCGACCCGGTGAGGAAGCCGGCGACCTGGCCGAGGCCCCTGGACCCGAGCACCAGCAGTCCGGCGTCCTCGGCGGCGTCCAGCAGCGCGGTGACCGGCTGCTCCGCGACGCGCTCGGCCGTGACGGACAGGCCGGGGTGGTCCGCGACGAGCTTGTCCGCCGTCTCGTGCGGCAGACGTTCGGCCCACTCGCGCTGCGGGTCCTCCGCGGGCGGCGGTACCGCGACGCCGGCCGACGGGCCGTACACGTAGGGATGCCACAACCAGGCGTGCACGAGGTGCAGCCGGGCGTCCGTGCGCCGGGCCTCACCGGCTGCCCACTCGGCTGCGGCGAGGCTTTCGGGCGAGCCGTCGAGACCGACGACGATGGTGCGGGACATCTGGGGACCTCCTTGGGGATGCGGGACGAGTCTCGCGTTCGCGCGGGCTCCGGAGGAGGGGCCGCTGGTCCCTGGCAGGGACCAACCGGCCCCTGTGGCAGGCGACTTCACGCCTCCCGGCCGTCGACGCCGCCGCCGTCCGGCCCCGCGGCCGAGCGGGTGCCCGCCGCCGGTCCGCCGGAACCCCGCACCCACGACGAATCGGCCCGGAACGGTGAAACGGCGGAGCACCCGCGAGGTGGCTAGGAACTTCGCAGTGGGTCGGGGCACTTCGCAGTGCGGGCACGGTGAAGGGGCGGGGCACTTCGAAGGGGGCGCGCGGCGAAGGGGCGGGGCACGGTGCGGCGCCCTCGCGCACTCACGAGGGCGCCGCACCGGATGCGGTCGTGGTCAGCGCAGCCAGGGGCTCCGGCTCACGACGGGAAGCCGCTCCCAGAGCCGGCCCAGACCCCAGGTGGCACCGGCGCCCGCGGCGGCGAGGGCCACGAGGACGACCGCGTAGATCACGTGGTAGTCGACGAAGGGATGGGGCGACATGCTCGGCGAACCGTCGGACAGGTGCCGGGCGGGCGGCCATTCGGCGAGCCACATGAACGCCATCATCACGGTGCCGGCGACCGCGGCGAGCCGCAGGGCGACACCGGCGACGAGGGCGATGCCGACGCCGAGCAGACCCGCCATGAACAGCCAGTCGGCCCAGGCGGCGCCGGCCCAGGAGTGGAACGTCGACTCCATCGGTCCCGCGGCGACTCCGCCGAGGAATCCCTTGGTGGGCGAGCCGCCGTCGATCCAGCCCTTGCCGGACGGGGTGGCGTAGCCGAACCCGAAGGTCTTGTCGAGGAAGGCCCACAGGAAGACGAACCCCGTCAGCAGACGCAGGCCCGCGAAGACGTACGAGCGGAGCGTCGTGGCCGAGACGTTCGCCGCCTCGCCCGATGCCTGTGCCGAACGGGTCCCACGCGAAGCAAGGCGGAACCCGGCGTGCCGGCGCGGTTGCTCGTGGACTGCCATGATGCTGATCCCTCCCAGGGGTGTTCGACATGGTCATGGTCTTGTTCTCGTTGCGCCTTCAATGTCCCGCCGGCGCAAGGGAGTTCGGAGGGGCCGCGAGTCCCCGGCCGCGGGGCCGAAGGTCCCTGTTCGGTGCGGCACGGCGTTGCCGGCCCCGGCCCGTGCCAGGTGGCCCGCGACCGGGGCCGGACGGCCCATGGCGGCCGGCGGACGGCGGGCGGAGATTTGAGGCGGAAGGATCGCGCGCCAGAAGGGCAGGATCATGAGCACTTCCACCACATCCACCATGCTGCGGGCGCTGCCCGCCGCTCACCGGGAGCAGCTGCTGCGGCTGGCCCGCGAGGTGTCGTTCCCCGAGGGCACCCGGCTGTTCGAGGAGGGACGTCACGCGGACCGGTTCTGGATCATCCGGACCGGGACGGTGGCCCTCGACCTGCGGGTCCCCGGCCGCCGCGCGGCGGTCATCGAGATCCTCGGGCACAACGAACTCGTCGGCTGGTCCTGGCTGTTCGCGCCGCACACCTGGCATCTGGGCGCGGAGGCGACGAGCCCCGTGCGCGCCTACGAGTTCGACGCCGAGGACGTCCGGGCGCTGTGCCACGACGATCCCGCGCTGGGCATGGCCGTGACCCAGTGGGTCGGGGAGATCGTCGCCCACCGGCTCCAGTCGGCCCGGACCCGGCTGCTCGACCTGTACGCCCCCTACGGGAGCGGCAGCGCGCGCTGAGATCGGGCGCCGCGCCGACGGCAGCGGAAGGCGCAACGGCACGCGAGGACCTCCGCGGGCCCGGATGGGGCCGGTCGGCCCTAGTGCGCCGGGGCCGCAGGCGTGATGATCGAGGTGAGCGGATCCACGGTCCGTGGTCCGTCACTGAACAAGGGGTCGTCATGGCCGAGGCGCGTACGTTCTCCGAGCGCAACCCGATCAGGGTCTTCCTGCTCGACGACCACGAGGTGGTACGCCGTGGGCTGACCGACCTCCTCGACGCCGAACCGGACATCTCCGTGGTCGGCGACGCGGACAGCGTGGAGCACGCCCTCGTACGCGGCCCCGCGCTGCGCCCCGACGTGGCGGTTCTCGACGTACGCCTCCCGGACGGCGACGGCATCACCGTCTGCCGGGAGCTGCGCAGCCAGATGCCCGAGCTGTCCTGTCTGATGCTGACGTCGTTCGACGACGAGGAAGCGCTGCTCGACGCGATCATGGCCGGGGCCGCGGGCTACGTACTGAAGCAGATCAAGGGTTCCGACCTGATCTCGGCGGTCCGTACCGTCGCGTCCGGCCAGTCGATGCTGGACCCGACGACGACCGCCCGGCTGATGCGCAAGCTGCGCACGGACCCGGCCGAGGAGCCGCCGGTCTCGCAGGAGCTCGCCGGTCTCTCGCCGCGCGAGCGGGACATCCTGGCGCTGATCGGGGACGGGCTCACGAACCGTGAGATCGGCAAGGAGCTGTATCTGTCCGAGAAGACGGTGAAGAACCACATCTCCCGGCTGCTGGCCAAGCTCGGTGTCCAGCGCCGCGTCCAGGCCGCGGTTCTCGCCAACCAGCTCGAACACCCGGAAGCGGCCGGCCACCACTCCTCCCGCTGAGTCCGGCCCCGGTCCGGGCCGGGCGCACCCCCGCAGGTCCCACGTGCCCCCGGTCCCGGTCTCCCGTCACGGGCTCCGGTCCGGCAGGGTGAGGGTGCAGGACTCTCCCGGCGCCACGGTCACCGTGCGGTCCGCCAGGGTGATGTCGACCGGCGGCTCGTCCGACGCCGGGACACTGACGTTCAGCCGTCCCGCGCTCAGGTGCACCTGCACACCGCGGTGACCGCGGTAGCGGATCGAGAGACCGTACTCGGAAAGCTCCGGCAGCGGGACCGGGTCGAACCGGAGCGCCCCGCCGCGGGTCTCCATGCCGGTGAGCCCGCGCTGGACGAGATCGAGGGTGCCCGCCATCGCGCCGAGGTGGATGCCCTCCCCCGTCGTACCGCCCTGGAGGTCGGCGATGTCGCCCTGCAGCGCCTCGTGGATGTACGTCCAGGCCTCGGCGCGCCTGGCCCGGCCCAGCACCCAGCCGTGCACCAGGCTGCTCAGCGTCGACCCGTGGCTCGTACGGCTCAGGTAGTGGTCGACGGTGCGCCGCCAGAGGGTGTCGTCGACCTCGTGGCCGAGCCTGCGGAACAGGGCGCCGAGTTCGGCGGGCGCGAAGAGATAGCCCAGCATCAGCACGTCCGCCTGCTTCGACGCCTGGTAGCGGTTGACGCTGTCGCCCTCCGCCTCCAGGATCCGGTCGAGCCGCCGGATGTCGCCGTACCGCTTCCGGTAGCCCTCCCAGTCGAGTTCCGCGAGGTCTCCGTAACCCTCGAACTGGCTGATGACACCGGCGTGGAAGGGCACGTGCAGTCCGTTCGACACCTCGTGCCAGAGGTCGAGCTCGGCGGGGGCGAGGCCGGTCCGCTCGACGAGGTCCCGGCGCAGCAGCTCGGGCATGTCGCCCAGCACGTCGAGCGTGCGGCAGAGCACCCAGGCGGCGGTGACGTTGGTGTACGCGTTGTCGTCGAGCCCGGGCCGGGCGGCGCCCGGGTAGGCGTCGTGGTACTCGTCGGGGCCGACGACACCGCGGATCCGGTAGCGGCCGAGGGCGGCGTCGTGCACGGCGAAGTCCGCCCAGAAGCGGGAGATCTGCACGAGCATCTCGATGCCCTTGGTGTGCAGGAACTCGGCGTCGCCGCTCGCCTCGCAGTACTGCCACACGTTGTACGCGATCGCCGATCCGACGTGGTGCTGGAGGTGCGAGTGGTCGGGCAGCCAGCGCCCGGAACGCGGGTTCAGGTGCAGCCGCTGGGTCTCCTCGCGTCCGTCGCTGCCGCTCTGCCACGGGTACATCGCGCCGGTGCGGCCGACGTCCCGGGCCGACCGGCAGGCCCGCTCCAGACGGCGGTGGCGGTAGGTGAGCAGGGAGCGGGAGACCTCGGGGAAGTGGAGGTTCAGATACGGCAGCACGAACAGTTCGTCCCAGAAGACGTGCCCCCGGTACGCCTCGCCGTGCAGTCCGCGCGCGGGGACGCCGACGTCGAGCTCGGCGGTGTGCGGGGAGAGCGTCTGGAGCACGTGGAACTGGTGCAGGCGCAGGATCGAGCCCACGCTGTCGCGCACGTCCAGTTCGGCGTTGCGCCACAGTCGCCGCCAGGCGGTGCGGTGGGTGTCCAGGAGCGTCTCGAAGTCCGCGGCCTGGCCGACCCGGTCCAGGGCCGCGCTCAGCGGGTCCTTGATCGCCGGGTCGTGGGAGGTGTGCAGGGCCACGGTCTTGTCCACGGTCACCGTCAGGCCGTCGGTCAGCGTGATCCTGAGCGACTGGACGGCGCGTCCGGGGGTGTGCGCGTCCGTGGTGTCGGCGGGCGCGTCCGTGACGGTCCGGGCGGCCAGTCCGATGCCGACCTCCGAGGTGGTGGTGCGGCAGCGCAGCCAGACCGTGTCCGGTTTCCCGGTGCCGGTCCTGACGTCCGTCAGGTGGCGGGAGGCGAGGGAGCGGTAGCGCTCGACCCCGCTGTTGGTGGCCGTCCCGTCGAGTGCCGATTCGATCTCGACGCGGCCGGACCAGCCCTCGGCCGTCACCTCCGTGCGCAGCAGGGCGAGGTGCGGGTCGGCCATGTGGACGAGGCGGAGCTGGCGCACGGCGAGGCGCCGGCCCTCCTCGTCCTCGTAGCGCACGGTGCGTTCCAGGGTGCCCCCGACGAGGTCCAGGCTCATCCGGTGGTCGAGGAGCCGGTGGGAGTCGGGGGTGAGCCAGGTCCCGGTGGCGGTCCGTAGGCGCAGGGGAAGCCAGTTGGGGAGGTTGACCACGTCCTCGTTCTCGACCTGCTGCCCGGCGATCTGTGAGGTGAGACGGTTGTAGCAGCCCGCCGCGTACGTGCCCGGGTAGTGGACGGAGTCGGCGGCGCACTCCGGGGCCGCTCCCCGGGTCGCGAAGTACCCGTTGCCGAGGGTGCACAGCGATTCACGCAGGCGTTCCTGCGCCGGGTGGTAGCCCTCGTAGTCCCAGGTGAGGTCGTCCATGCCTCCATCCTCCGGTACGGGCGGCCCGCCGTCCTCGCGGCACGCGCGCGGCGACGGCGGGCCTCTCCCGTGAGCGCCGGCCGCCGTCCCTCACGTCCGGACGGCGGCACCGTGCCGCTGACGCGGCCCGGCCCCTCAGCCGGTCCAGGTCCAGTCCGCGACCTCGGGGAGGTCGGTTCCGTGCTCGCGGATCCAGGTGTCGTGGCGGGAGCGGGCGTCGGCCATCCTCTGACGCAGGGCGGCGGCGCGGACGCCGAGGCCGGGGACGCGGTCGATGACGTCCATGACCAGGCGGTAGCGGTCCATGTCGTTGCGGACGACCATGTCGAAGGGGGTCGTGGTGGTGCCCATCTCCTTGTAGCCGCGCACGTGCAGGTTCCGGTGGCCGGCGCGGCGGTAGGCGAGACGGTGGATGAGCCAGGGATAGCCGTGGTAGGCGAAGATCACCGGCTTGTCCGCGGTGAACAGTCCGTCGTACTCGAAGTCGCTCATCCCGTGGGGGTGTTCCTCCCTGGGCAGCAGCCGGGTCATGTCGACGACGTTGACGACCCGGACGGCGAGCCCGGGCAGATGGCGGCGCAGCAGGTCGGAGGCGGCCAGGATCTCCTGGGTGGGGACGTCGCCCGCGCAGGCGAGGACGACGTCGGGTTCGCGGTCTCCGTCGGCCGTTCCCGCCCAGTCCCAGATGCCGGCGCCGCGGGCGCAGTGGGCGCGGGCCTGGTCCATGGACAGCCAGTCGAAGCAGGGCTGTTTGCCGGCGACGACGACGTTGACGTAGTCGCGGCTGCGCAGCGCGTGGTCCATCACGGACAGCAGGGTGTTGGCGTCCGGCGGGAGGTAGACGCGTACGACCTCGGGGCTCTTGTTCAGGACGTGGTCGACGAAGCCGGGGTCCTGGTGCGAGAAGCCGTTGTGGTCCTGGCGCCAGACGTGCGAGGTGAGCAGGTAGTTGAGGGAGGCGATCGGGGCGCGCCAGGGGAGCCGGCGGGCGGTCCTCAGCCATTTGATGTGCTGGTTGACCATGGAGTCGACGATGTGCACGAACGCCTCGTAGCAGGAGAACAGCCCGTGCCGGCCGGTGAGGAGGTAGCCCTCGAGCCAGCCCTGGCAGGTGTGTTCGGAGAGGATCTCCAGCACCCGGCCGTGCCGGTCGAGGTGTTCGTCGACCGGCAGTGTCTCCGCCTGCCATGCCTTGCCGCTGGCGCCGAAGACGGCGTCCAGGCGGTTGGAGGCGGTCTCGTCGGGGCCGACCAGCCTGAAGTCGCGTCGGCCCGAGGTCTCGCGCATGACGTGTTCGAGGAGACCGCCGAGGACCCGGGTCGGTTCGTGCACGGTGGCCCCCGGCTTGTCGACGGGGACGGCGAAGCGGTCCAGCGGCGGGAGCGGCAGATCGCGCAGGAGGAGGCCGCCGTTGGCGTGCGGGGTGGCGCCCAGGCGCCGGGCGCCCTCGGGCACGCAGGCGAGGACGTCGGCGACGGGCCGGCCCTGGTCGTCGAAGAGTTCGCCGGGGCGGTAGGAGCGCAGCCAGGTCTCCAGCTGCCGCAGGTGTTCGGGGTTTTCGCGGACCTGGGCGAGGGGGACCTGGTGGGCGCGCCAGGTTCCCTCGACGGGCTCGCCGTCGACCTCCGCGGGCCCGGTCCAGCCCTTGGGGGTGCGCAGCACGATCATCGGCCAGTGGACGCGCTCGCTCACCCCCTCCTCACGGGCCGTCTGCTGCATGACGGCGATGCGGTCGAGGGCGTCGTCCATCGCGGCGGCCATGGCCCGGTGCACCTGGGCGGGGTCGTCACCGGTGACGTGGATGGGTTCGTGGCCGTATCCGCGCAGCAGGGCGTCGAGTTCGGCCTCCGGGAGCCGGGAGAGCACGGTGGGGTTGGCGATCTTGTAGCCGTTGAGGTGCAGGATCGGCAGGACGGCGCCGTCGTGGACCGGGTCGAGGAACTTGTCGGAGTGCCAGGACGCGGCGAGCGGTCCGGTCTCCGCCTCGCCGTCGCCGATCACGCAGGCGACCAGCAGTCCGGGGTTGTCGAAGGCGGCTCCGTAGGCGTGGGAGAGGGAGTAGCCGAGTTCGCCTCCCTCGTGGATGGAGCCGGGCGTCTCGGGAGCCACGTGGCTGGGGACTCCGCCGGGGAAGGAGAACTGCCGGAACAGCTTCTCCATGCCGTCGAGGTCCCGGGGCACGGAGGGGTACGTCTGGCTGTACGTGCCCTCCAGCCAGGAGTTCGCCAGCACGGCCGGGCCGCCGTGCCCGGGGCCCCAGACGCACAGGGCGTCGAGTCCGCGGGCCTTGATCACCCGGTTGAGGTGGGTGTGGACCAGGTTGAGGCCGGGCGAGGTGCCCCAGTGGCCGAGCAGCCGGGGCTTGATGTGCGCGGGAGTCAGGGGCTCGGTGAGCAGCGGGTTGGACATCAGATAGATCTGGCCCACGGCAAGGTAGTTGGCGGCCCGCCAGTGGGCGTCCAGCGTGCGCAGTTCGTCGTCGGTCAGTACCGTGCTGTCCTGGTGTTCGGCCTTGGGCATGGTGTGACTCCGTAGGTCATCGGGGTATGTCGACGAGGCGGGTCATCGCGGCGCTTCACGGGAGGCGTCATCGGGCGGAGGAGGCCGCATGGCCGGCGGGAAGACGGCGAAGGTGCCGCTCGCGGCGTACGAGCGGGAGCTGCTGCGTCTGCAGACGGAGCTGGTGAAGCTCCAGGAGTGGGTGCGGACCGAGGGTGCCCGTGTGGTGGTGGTCTTCGAGGGCCGGGACGCCGCGGGCAAGGGCGGCACGATCAAGCGGGTTGCGGAACATCTGAACCCGCGTGTGGCGCGGATCGCGGCGCTGCCCAAGCCGACCGAACGTGAGCGCACCCAGTGGTACTTCCAGCGGTACGTGGAGCATCTGCCGGCCGCCGGGGAGATCGTGCTGTTCGACCGGAGCTGGTACAACCGCGCCGGGGTGGAGCACGTCATGGGTTTCTGCACGAAGGAGGAGCACCAGCTGTTCCTGCGGCAGTGCCCGATCTTCGAGCGGATGCTGGTCGAGGCGGGTGTCCTGCTGCGCAAGTACTGGTTCTCGGTGAGCGACGCGGAGCAGCAGAAGCGGTTCCGGCGCCGGCTGAAGGATCCCACGCGGCGCTGGAAGCTGTCCCCCATGGACCTGGAGTCGATCACCCGCTGGGAGGCGTACTCCCGGGCGAAGGACGAGATGCTGGTCCACACGGACATCATCGAGGCGCCGTGGTTCGTGGTCGAGAGCGACGACAAGCGCCGCGCCAGGCTGAACATGATCGCCCATCTGCTGTCCACCGTCCCGTATCACGAGGTGCCGCCGCCGGTGCTGGAGCTGCCCGAGCGGCCGCCGTCGACGGGGTACGTGCGCCCGCCGCGCGATCTGCAGACGTTCGTCCCGGACCACGCGGCGAGCCTCTGAGACCTTCACGCCGGGGGTCGGTTCCCTTCGCCGAAGTCGAAGACGATGCGGGCCTGGACGCGGCCGTGCAGCACCTCGTCGATGGACTCGTTGACCGATGCGAGGGGCCGGGACTCGCGGATGACCCGGGTCCGGCCCGCGGCGTGCAGCTCGAACACCTCGGTCAGGTCCTGCCGGGTGCCGACGATGGAGCCGATCACGGAGGTGCCGTTCAGCACGGTCTCGAAGATCGGGACCTGGATGGTGCCGTGCGCCGGCATCGCGACCATGACGAGCTTCCCGCCGCGCCGCAGCCCGGTGTACGCCGCCGCGAACGCCTCCTCGTTGACGGCGAGCGCGAGCACGGCGTGCGCTCCGCCGTGGCTCCGCAGGACCTCGCCCGGGTCCTCCTTGCGGGCGTCGATCACGATGTCGGCGCCGAGTTCCGCGGCGAGTTCGAGCTTGTCGTCGGTGACGTCGATCGCCGCCACGGTCGCTCCGGCGATCTTCGCGTACTGCACGGCCAGATGGCCGAGTCCGCCCACCCCGGAGATGGCGACGAGCTGGCTGGGCCGGACGTCGGCGACCTTCAGGGCCTTGTACGTGGTGACGCCGGCGCAGGTGAGCGGGGCCGCGTCGAGCGGGGAGATCCCCTCGGGCACGGGCTGCGCGAAGTCGGCCCAGGCGAGCATCTTCTCGGCGTAGCCGCCGTCGTATCCGTAGCCGGTGTTGAGCTGCTGCTCGCACAGGGTCTCCCAGCCGGAGAGGCAGTGCTCGCAGCGTCCGCACGCCCTGCCGAGCCAGGGCACGGCGACGCGCTGTCCCAGGGCGAGATGGGTGACGCCGTCGCCCAGCGCCTCGACCAGGCCGACGCCCTCGTGTCCCGGCACGAACGGCGGGCTCGGCTTGACCGGCCAGTCGCCGTTGGCCGCGTGGATGTCGGTGTGGCACAGTCCCGAGGCCTCCAGCCGGATACGGACCTGGCCGGGTCCCGGCTCGGGGTCGGGGCGCTCCTCGATGACCAGCGGCTCACCGAACGCTCGTACGACTGCTGCTTTCATCAGGTGTCTCTCCTTGCGCGATCGGGCGGGGACGGGCATCGGGCCCGGGTGCGGCCCGTGGCGATCACGGGTGCGGTACGACGGCCACGGGCGCGCCCGCGTGGTGGAGCACGGCGTGCGTGACGGGCCCGATGTGGGCGCCGAGCGCGGCATGGCGGATCCTGCGGCCCACGACCACGAGCGAGGCCTCGCGGGAGGCGTCCACGAGGTGGTTGGCCGGCTTCCCGGACAGGGAGTCCTCGATGATCTCGACGGCCGGGTACTTCTCCCGCCAGGTCCGCAGTGCCGCGGTCATGGCGGCGGCGTCCTCGGCGGCCAGCCGGGCGTTCATCTTCAGGTCCGGCGGCAGCCCGTACGCGATGTAGGGCGGCTCGTTCCAGGAGTGCACGACCCTGAGCGCCGTGTCGCGCAGGAGGGCCGCCTCGAAGGCGAAGCCGATCAGCGCGTCGTCCGGGGCGCCCGTGTCGAGGCCGAGGACGACGGGGCGGAAGGGCGCGACGGCGGACGGGATGCCCGTCGGGTCCGACTCGTGTTCGTCGGCGGCCTGCTCACCGGCCCGTACGAACACCACGGGCCGCTCGGCGTGGGCGACGACGGCCAGCCCGACGGAGCCGACCATGAAGCCGCCGGCCCCGCTGAGCCCGCGCGTGCCGAGGACCAGGAGTTCGGCGTCGTCCGCGGCCTTCAGCAGCGCCTCGGCGGGCCGGCCCGTGAGCTGCTGCGTGACGACCTCGACTCCCGGGTGGCGGGCCCGGACCCCTTCGGCCGCCTCGCGCGGGATCCGCTCGCTCCAGTGCTGCTGGGTCTCGGCTCCGAGCAGCGGAGCCTGGGCCAGCGGGTCCGGGGCCGGTTCCCATACGTTGACCAGCCTGACCGGCACACCGCGCAGCCGCGCCTCGCGGGCGGCCCATTCGGCGGCGGCGAGACTCTCGGGAGAACCGTCGAGGCCCACGGTGACGGTGCGGGGCATGATGTCCACCTCCTGAATCGGCGGCCCGGTCGGGCTCCGATTCCAGCGTCGTGTCGAACGGTCGGGCGGGGGCAGGGGCCGCAGGTCCCCGATGCGGGCCGTTCGGCCCATGCGGACGTACGGCGGCGCGGACCCACCGGGGACGGGGTGGTGGTCGAGAACGGTGTGCCGGCATGCCCGGCGAGCCGTCCGGCCGGTGCCGGGCGCGCCCGCTCGCGGCCCCCGCCGCCCCGTCTTTACGATGCCCGCGACCGCGGACATCCGCAGCGCGACGGCGCCGATCAGGGCGAGCCCGGGCAGGCACGGACCTCCTTGGCCGGCGCGTACGACCTCGCGCACGGCCAGGGCGGTGCTCCTCCGAGGACACCGAGGACACCGAGGACACCGAGGACACCGGGAACACCGGGAACACCGCGCATGGCATGCCGCAGGAGCGGGCTCCGCCGGGCCGTCAGTCCCCCGCGAGGGCGGCCCTGGACCGTTCGAGAAGGGCCCGTTCCGGCGCGCTCGCGGTCAGCGCGACGGCCGCGTCGTACGCCCGCAGCGCCTCGGCGTCGCGTCCGAGCCGGCGCAGCAGTTCGGCCCGTACCGCGTGGAAGGCGTGGTACCCCTCCAGGTCGAGCTCCTCCACGAGAGCGAGGGCGCGCTCCGGTCCCTGCGTCTCGGCCACGGCGACGGCGCGGTTGAGGGCCACGACCGGGCTGGGGGCGATCGCCATGAGCTGGTCGTACAGCGCGAGGATCTGGCCCCAGTCCGTGGCGGCGGCGGTCGGGGCGTCGCTGTGGACGGCGTTGACCGCGGCCTGGATCTGGAAGGGCCCCGGCCGGTCCCGGCGCAGACAGCGGCGTACGAGGGCCTGGCCCTCGGCGATCAGGTCCCGGTCCCACAGGGCCCGGTCCTGTTCGGCGAGGAGCACCAGGTCGCCGTCCGCCGTCGTCCGGGCCGGCCGGCGGGCCTCGACGAGCAGCATCAGCGCGAGCAGACCGAGCGCCTCGGGTTCGTCCGGCATGAGTTCGACGAGGAGGCGTCCGAGGCGCAGTGCCTCGGCGGTGAGGTCCGCGCGGCCCCCGTACCCCTCGTTGAAGACGAGGTAGACGACGGCGAGGACGCCCCTGACACGGTCGGGCAGGTCCGCGTCGCGCGGGACCCGGTAGGGGATGCCCGCGTCGCGGATCTTGGCCTTCGCGCGGACGATCCGCTGGGCCATGGTGGGTTCGGGGACGAGGAAGGCGCGTGCGATCTGCGCGGTGCTCAGGCCGCCGAGGAGGCGCAGCGTGAGGGCTACCTGGGCCTGGGGGGCCAGCGCGGGGTGGCAGCAGGTGAAGATCAGCCGGAGCCGGTCGTCGCGCACGGGGCCCTCCTCCACGGGGTCGTCCGGGACGTGCAGCCGGGCCGCCTCGGCCTGCCGGGCGGCGCGGGTGGACTCGCGGCGCAGCCGGTCGACGGCATGGTTGCGGGCGGTCGTGATGATCCAGCCGGCCGGGCTCGGCGGTACGCCGGTCTCCGGCCACTTCGCCACGGCCGTGGTGAACGCCTCCTGGACCGCTTCCTCGGCGAGGTCGATGTCGCCGAGGAAGCGGATCAGGACGGCGACGGCCCGGCCGTACTCGGCGCGGAAGACGGCCTCGACGTCGTCGGCGCCGACGGTCATCAGTCCTCGGTCTCGTCGGTGAAGGGGCGCACCTCGATCGGGAGTGTCGTCGCGAGGGCCGCCTTGCGCCCCCACGTCAGCGCCGCGTCGAGGTCGGGCGCCTTGATCAGGCAGATCCCGCCCAGGTACTCCTTGCTCTCGGTGTACGGGCCGTCGGTGACCAGGACGTCACCGTCCCGGGCCCGCAGCACGGTGGCGGTGTCCGGCCCGTGCAGTCCCCCGGCGAACACCCAGGCGCCGGCCTCGCGCAGCTCCGTGTTGAACGCCTCCACCCTGTGCATGATCTCTTCCAGGACCTCGGGTGCGGGCGGCTCGCCCTGCGGCTGCATCACGCTCAGCAGGTAGTGCTTCATGGTGTGTCCTCCTCGGTGGTCCCACTCGGCGTCTTTCTCCCTACACGAACGGGAGGGCGCCGGATCGACACACGCCACGACGACAGCGGGAGATTCCTTCGATGACCGTCCCACCGCATCCGCTCCTGACCGCCGCCCGGGACCTGGCGTCCCGGGTCCTGGCACCCCTGGCCGAGGACGTGGACCGGGACGGGGTACCCGCGAGCAGTATCGAGGCCGTGAAGCGGTCGGGGCTGCTCGGGATCGCCGCGCCGGTCGCGGACGGCGGCTCGGCGGCGCCCGCCCCGGTGGTCCGCGAGACGGCGGAGATCCTGGCCGGGGCGTGCTGCTCGACGTGGTTCGTGCAGAGCCAGCACCACACGCCCGTGGCGACCCTGGCGAAGAGCCGCCTTCCGGTACGGGAGCGGCTGCTGGGTCCGCTCGCGCGCGGTGAGATGCTCTCCGGCGTCGCGTACGCCCAGTTGCGGGCCCACCCGCGCGTCCCGGTCCGGGTCACGCGCGAGCGAGGCGGCTGGCGCTTCGACGGGACGGTCCCCTGGTACACCGGCTGGGGCCTGAACGACGTCATGCTGCTGGCCGGGGTGACGGCGGACGACGAGGCGCTGTTCGCCTTCACTCAGGCCCGCGAGCAGCCGGGGCTGCGCCCGTCCCCGCCGATGCGGCTCGCCGCGCTCACCGCGTCCCGGACGGTCTCGCTGGAGCTGGACGGGCTGTGGCTGCCCGACGACGCGGTGGCGCTGCGCACCCCGTACGAGACCTGGGCGGTCACCGACCGGCCCAAGAACACCAATGCCTCACCGGCCGTCTTCGGGATCACGGCGACGGCGATCGGTCTGCTGGAGGACGATCCCTCGGCGCGGGACACGGCGGCCGGACTGCGGGCGCGCCTCGACGAGGTCAGGCGGCAGGCGTACGAACTCGCCGACCACCCGGTCCCGACCGAGCGGATCGAGGAGCGTCTTGTGTGCAAGACACGGGCGTACGAGGTGATGCGTGCGGCCACCACGGCGGCGGTCGTGGCCGGAGGCGGGCGGGCGATGGACCTGCGCAGCCCGGCCCAACGCCTCGCGCGCGAGGGGATGTTCCTGCTGGTGCAGGGGCAGACGGCCCAGGTGCGCGCGGCGCACCTGGGGTCGCTGGGCTCGATCGGGCGGCCCGGTCCGCTCAGCCGGTGAAGGGCACCTGCGTCGCCGGCACCGACGGGCTCGCGAAGGGGTGCCGCCACAGGCCGCGCGCGCCGAGCCGGGGCAGGACGCCCTCGCCGAACCAGTAGGCCTCCTCCAGGTGCGGGTAGCCGGAGAGCACGAACTCGTCGATGCCGAGGGCGTGATACTCCCCGATCCGGTCGGCGACCTCTTCGTGGCTGCCGACCAGCGCGGTGCCCGCTCCGCCGCGCACCAGACCGATGCCGGCCCACAGGTTGGGGTGGATCTCCAGTCCGTCCCGGCCGCCGCCGTGCAGCGCGAGCATCCGCCGCTGGCCCTCGGACTCGCTGCGGCCCAGCCCCTCCTGCACGGAGGCCACCGTCGCCGGGTCGAAGCCGTCGAGGAGCCGGCGGGCCTCGGCCCAGGCCTGCTCGGAGGTGTCGCGGGTGATCACGTGGAGCCGGATGCCGAACCGGAGGGCCCGGCCCTCCTTCGCCGCGAGCCCGCGGATCCAGGCGATCTTCTCGGCGACCTGGGCGGGCGGTTCGCCCCAGGTGAGATAGACGTCCGCGTGACGGGCGGCGACCTCGCCGGCGACGGGTGAGGAGCCGCCGAAGTAGATCTCGGGGACCGGGTCGGGTACCCGGGCGAGCCGGGCGTCCTCCACGCGCAGGTGCTCGCCGGCGAGGTCGACGGTCCTGCCGTCCCACAAGTCCCGGACGATCTCCAGGAATTCGCCGGTACGCCGGTAGCGGGCGTCTTTGTCGAGGAAGTCGCCGTACGCGCGCTGCTCGTGGCTCTCCCCGCCGGTCACCACGTTGAGCAGCAGCCGTCCGCCGCTCTGGCGCTGGAAGGTGGAGGCCATCTGCGCGGCGAGCGTGGGGGACACGAAGCCCGGCCGGAACGCCACGAGGAACTTCAGCCGCTCGGTGTGCCGGCTGACCATCGCGGTCGTCAGCCACGCGTCCTCGCACCAGGCGCCCGTGGGGGTGAGGGCGCCGACGAACCCGAGGTCCTCCGCGGCACGGGCGATCTGGCTCAGGTAGGCGACCGTCGGCGGCCGGTCGCGTCCGGAAACGGTGGCGGGCGAGCCGTGACCACCGCCGACGACATCCCGGCTGTCACCGTTGGTGGGCAGGAACCAGTGGAAGGTGAGGGACACGGCGGCGTTCTCCGATCGTGGGGACCTGGTGGGCGACGGGGCCGTCCGACGGCGGCCGTACAGGCGGCCGCCGTTCAGGCAGCCGTTCAGGCGGCCGTTCAGGCGGCCGTTCAGGCGGCCGTTCAGGCGGCCGTCGGCGTCAGCCCGTGGCGGCGAGCAGGGGCGTACGGCCGAGGGCCGCGGAGAACTGGTCCACCACCTGGGCCAGGGCCTCGGCGCTGCCCGGCGCCACGGTGACGCTGCCGTCCTGGCCGGTGATGATGTCCTTGTCGAGGGTGAACCAGCCCTGCACGATGTGGGCCGCCCCCATGGAGTTGAGGACCGGACGGAGTGCGTAGTCCAGGGCGAGCACGTGGGCGGTGCTGCCGCCCGTCACCAGGGGCAGCACGGTCTTCCCGGTCAGGGCGTACTGCGGGAGCAGATCGAGCAGGGCCTTCAGAACGCCGGAGTAGGCGGCCTTGTAGACGGGGGTCGCGATGACCACTCCGTCGGCACGGGCGAACAGCTCGGCCGCCTCGACTATGGCGGGATGCTGGAAGTCCGCGCCGAGCAACGCCTCGGCGGGGATCGTCCGGACGTCCAGGGGGATCACCTCGTGGCCCTGCGCGGCGAGCCGCGTGTCGAGGTGACGCAGGAGCTTGGCGGTGCGGGAGGAGACCGAGGGGCTTCCGGAGACGGACAGGACGGTGGCCATGGGTCCTCTTTCGTGAACGGTTCCGGTGAAGGGCTGCCGGGTGAGTGCCGCGAGCGGGCTCGCGGGTGGATGCGGTGACCCGGGTGGCGGGTCCGTCGGCTGGAGCGTGGAGGGAAGGCGTGACCGGTGCTCCGGAGCGGTGAACTGCCGGGGCGGCGAGGAGAACGGGGACGACGGGCCAGGCTCGCACCACACAGGCGTGGCACGCTGGAAGGGCACCTGAGTCCCGACGGATTCCCGTCCTCCGTAAGGCGGTTGGTCGTCGGCACACCGCACGGACAGCGGCCCGGCACACCGGGCCGGCGCTGTCCGGACACGTCGCGGTCCGGGAACTCAGCCGGAAGCGGCCGGAGTTCGGGGGCCCGGAGCGAGGGCGGGAGACGAAGGAACGCGCCGGATCACGGTGGGATGAACTCACCGTGGGCGGACGGACCCGCGCGAAGGAGACCCTGCGTCGGGGTCGTCAGACTTCGCGGCGACAGGACGCGCTGCAGACACGCGCGAGGTCGACGTGGCGTCGCCGCGTGAGGTCCAGTCGCATCTTCATGTGGAGATCGTCGCAGCCCAGAGCGAGGACAGTCAAGGAACGGCGGTTCGATCTCGTATCCCGGACGGTGACGTCCACGGGTGCTCCGTGGTGGGCCGCCGTGCCGCCGTGGGCCGCGTCGCGGCCGGGGGTTCCCGGAACTCAGCCACGCACCGGCATGATCCCGTGCCTCCGGCGCGGTTTGGGGGCGTCCAGCAGGGTGACGCCGTTGTAGCGGCGGCCCCGCGCGAAGAGCACCGGAGCGGCGACGAACGTGACGAAGACCGAGACGATGCTGACGGGGAACACGGCCGGGAGCGACTGCCCTTCAGGGAGGGTGCGACCGCCCTCGTGGACGGCGTAGCCGAACGCCGCGACGAAGACGAGGACGCTCAGGGCAGCCAGGACCAGCAGGACGGCGCTCGTCCGGCGGGTACGGGCCTCGGTGCGGACCTCTGCCAGCAGGGAGGCCTCGCACACCGGGCAGATCAGCTCCACGCTCTGCGTGCCGGACGTGGGCCGACGCATCCGGTACAGGCTGTCCTTCCAGGTGATTCTGCGCGTCCTGGTCAGGAAGCCGGTCGTCCGGTCGCTGAGGATGTGGCGCACCGCGACCTCCACGGTGCCAGGTGCGGGTCCGTTCATGTCCCGTCAGTCCCCCTCCGCGCGCGCGTCCCGACATGGACGCGCGGCCACCACAGTGTCAAAGGCGCGAGGGCGGAGATCAACAGCCCGGGGCAGGCTTTGCCTCGGCTATGCCTTCCCGGTGAACGAGCGCCCCGTGACCGGGAGTTGCCGCGGCGGCATCCTCCACCGTCCGGGGCAGGGGACGCCTCCTGACGCAGGCTCAGTGAACGCTCGGCTCGCATCCGCTCCTCCGCTTGAACCGGCGAATGCCGGGCAAGCGGATGCCACGGGACTCGTCGCTCCGGGTCCGACGTCCGAGCTGGAGGTGTCTGCCGCCATGGGCACAAGGGTGCTGGAACGATTTCCCGCCGGGGCTCCGCGTGGATCCTGGACCGCGGAGGAGTACGCGGCACGACGCCGGACCGAGGGACTGCCGGCGACGGTCGTGATGGACCTGAACTCGGACGCGTTCCTCGTCGTCGTTCCGGTCGGCGACGAGGACTGAGCCGGGGCACGGCCCGGCCGCGACGAACGGTCCGCCCGCGCGAGCCGCGCGGGCGGACCGTCGTGTTTCTCCCGCCTCGTCACACCTCGACGCGCTCGTTCCCTCGCGTACCGGTCGCGGGCGTCGGGGCGGGTCCGGCTCCGGGCTCGCGGCTGAGCTTCCCCGGCCACCACGCGCGGCGGCCGATGTCGCGGACCAGGGCGGGCACGAGCAGGGAGCGGACGACCAGGGTGTCGAGCAGGACGCCGAAGGCCACGATGAAGGCGATCTGCACCAGGAACGCCAGCGGGATCACCCCGAGGGCGGCGAAGGTCGCGGCCAGCACCACGCCCGCCGAGGTGATCACCCCGCCGGTGGCGACGAGTCCGCGCAGCACACCCTGGCGTACCCCGTGCCGCACCGACTCCTCGCGGACCCGTGACATCAGGAAGATGTTGTAGTCGACGCCGAGGGCCACCAGGAACACGAACCCGTACAGCGGCACGGACGCGTCGGTGCCGGTGAAACCGAACCCGTGGCGGAACACGAGCGAGGAGATGCCCAGCGTGGCGACGAAGTTGAGCGCCACCGTCGCCACCAGGAGCAAGGGCATGAGCAGCGAGCGGAGCAGGCCGATCAGGATGACCACGATGATGGCGAGGACCACCGGCACGATGAGCGCGCGGTCGCGTTCGGCGGTCTGCCGGGTGTCGTACTGCTGGGCCGCGTAGCCCCCGACGAGCGCGTCGGCGCCCGGTACGGCGTGCACCGCCGTGCGCAGCCGGGCGACCGTGTCCTTGGCCGCGTCGCTGTCCGCGGCCGACCGCAGCGTGACGTCGACACGGACCCGGCCGTCGATGATCCGGGGCGCTCCCCCGCCGGGCCGCCCGGACGCCGTCACCGCGGCGGCCGAGGCGACTCCGTCGGTCGCGCGCGCCACGGACGTGACCCGTTCGACGCGGTCGGCGTTCGCGATGATCACGGCCGGGTTGCCCGAGCCGCCGGGGAAGTGCCGCCCGAGGGTCTCCTGCGCGGCGACCGACGGCGCGTCGTTGACGAAGGTCTCGGCGAGCGGGATGCCCTTCGCGGTCAGGGTGGGCGCGAAGGCCGCGCACGCGATGAGTCCGGCCAGGGCCGTCGCCCAGACCTTGCGCGGCGTGCGGTCGACCAGTGCCGCGACCCGGTTCCAGATGCCGTCGCCGGTGCCCGCCCCGCCCGCCGGCCGGGGCTTGGCGGGCCAGTAGGCGGCGCGGCCGAGGAGCACCAGGACGGCGGGCAGGAAGGTGAGCGAACTCAGCGCGGCGCAGGCCACCCCGATGGCACCCACGGGACCGAGCGACCGGTTGTTGGTCAGGTCGCTGAGCAGCAGGGCCAGCAGTCCGAGGGCGACAGTTCCCGCGCTCGCGACGATGGCGCCCCAGGACTGCCGCAGGGCCGCCCGGACCGCGGTGAACCGGTCGGCGCTCAGGGCCAGTTCCTCCCGGAAGCGGGCGCTGAGCAGGAGGGCGTAGTCGGTCGCGGCGCCGATCACGAGGATCGACAGGATGCCCTGCACCTGGCCGTCGACGCGGACGACGCCGTGGTCCGCGAGGACGTAGACGATCGCGCAGGCCAGGCCCAGCGCGAACACCGATCCGAGGATGATGAGGAAGGGCAGCAGAACACTGCGGTAGACGAGCAGCAGGATCACGAGGACGGTCGCCAGGGCCACCCCGAGGAGCAGTCCGTCGATCCCGGCGAAGGCGTCGCCGAGGTCGGCCTGGCTGGCGGCGGGTCCGGCGATCCACGCGGTCGTACCGGCGACGCCCGCGGCGGCGGTACGGATCCGGTCGACGGCGTCGGGAAGGTCCTTGCCGAGGTCCGGCCTGAGCTGGACGACGCCCTCCAGGGCCTTGCCGTCGTCCGACGGCACGGCGGGGGACGGCCGGCCGACCACGCCCGGGGTTCCGGCGAGGGCGGCGAGCGCGCGGGTCGCGGCGGACTGCCGGGCCGTGGCGGTGCCGCCGTCCACGGTCCACACGACGATCGCGGGCAGCGTGCCGTCCCGCTGGAAGGCACGCTGCTGGGCCACCACCTTCGTGGACTCGGCGCTGCGCGGCAGGAACGCGGCCTGGTCGTTGGTGGAGACCTCGCCGAGCCGGCCGGCGTAGGGGCCGAGGGTGCCTCCGATGCCGAGCCAGGCGACGAGCAGGACGACGGGGATCAGCCACAGGGCCCGTCGCGGGGTGAGGGACATCGCTCTCCAAGTTTCGCCGACAGATGTCTCAGCAAGTTTCTCTCAACAAATGACAATCTTAATCATTGAGATATCTCGCGCCCAGATCGTAGACCATGCCCGGGGTTCCGGCGCCGGGGGCCGTTCGGATGCGGCGGAGGCCTTCGGACACGAACGCCCGTCGCGGGTTCAGCGGCCGGGTGACCGTACGGCCGAGAGCTGTTCGTTCATCGCCGCGAGGAATCTGAGGACCACGGACAGCTCGTCCTCGCTGAAACCGGACCGCACGCTGGCGGTGACGTCGGCGAGCGGCCGGAAATGGGCGCGCGCGGCGGACCGGGCGTCGGGGACGTAGTGGAGGTGGACCACCCTGCGGTCGGGGCTCTCCCGGACGCGCCGGATGTGGCCCGCGCGTTCGAGCCGGTCCAGGCACGCGGTGACCGCGCCCGAGGTCAGTCCGAGGTGTTCGCGCAGCCGGCCCGGCGTGAGCGGCTCGGGGGCGTCGAGGATCGCCGCGAGCGCCAGAACGTCCGTCGCGTGCAGGCCGTGTTCCCCGGCGAAGCCGTGGACCAGCCGGTTGATCTCGCCGTTCAGCCGGCGCAGCTCGACCGCGAAGGAGTGAAGATCCGTCACCCCGGCCCGGTCCCGCTCCGGGCCCGTGCCGGGGTCCGGAACGTCCGTCAGGTCGTCACGGTCGTCTCGTCTGGCCACGTGATCAGCCTATAGAAGTCCGGGCACCTCCCCCGTTCGGGCGTCCGGCTCCCGGCGGCCGCCCCGTCCGGCGCATCCGCGGGCCGTGCCCGCGTGGAAGGGATCAGGGAGGCAGGCGGTCCCCCAGGGGGCCCGGTGGCGACCGACGGAGGACCCATGAGCGACGAGGAGACGGGCACCGGCCCCCGGTGCCTGGTGACCGGTGCGACCGGCTACATCGGCGGCCGGCTGGTGCCCGAACTGCTGGCCGAGGGGTACCGGGTGCGCTGTCTGGCGCGCTCGCCGGACAAGCTGCGCGACTATCCCTGGGCGGGTGAGGCGGAGGTGGTGCGCGGCGACGTCACGGACGCCGGCTCGGTCGGCGAAGCCCTGCGCGGCTGCGAGATCGCGTACTACCTCGTGCACGCCCTCGGCACCGGCCACGACTTCGAGGAGACGGACCGCAAGGCCGCCCGGATCTTCGGCGAGCAGGCCCGTGCGGCGGGCGTGCGGCGGATCGTCTATCTGGGCGGCCTCACCCCCGCGGGCGTTCCGATCGCGGAGCTGTCGCCGCACCTGCGGTCCCGGACCGAGGTGGGAGAGATCCTGCTGGAGTCGGGCGTACCGACCGCCGTGCTGCGCGCCGCGGTGATCATCGGCTCAGGCTCCGCGTCGTTCGAGATGCTGCGCTATCTGACCGAGCGGCTGCCGGTGATGGTGACGCCGAGCTGGGTGCACACCCGGATCCAGCCGATGGGCGTGCGTGACGTCCTGCGCACGCTGGTCGGCAGCGCCGAGATGCCCGCGAAGGTCAACCGCACCTTCGACATCGGCGGTCCCGACGTCCTCACGTACCTGGACATGATGCGCCGGTACGCGGTCATCGCCGGGCTGCCGCGCAGGCTCATCTTCGCGGTACCGGTCCTCACGCCCCGGCTGTCCAGTCACTGGGTCGGACTGGTCACCCCGGTGCCCGCGTCGATCGCGCGCCCGCTCACCGAGTCGCTGCGCCACGAGGTCGTGTGCCGCGAGCACGACATCGTCCGGTACGTTCCCGATCCGCCGGGACGGCCCATCGGTTTCGACGCGGCGGTGACCCTGGCGCTCCAGCGGGTCCGCGACGCCCAGGTGACGACCCGGTGGTCGTCGGCGTCGTACCCCGGGACGGCCAGCGATCCGCTGCCCACCGACCCCGACTGGGCGGGCGGCAGTCTCTACACGGACGAGCGCGAACTGGCCGTGGACGCGTCGCCGAAGAATCTGTGGCGGGTCATCGAGGGCATCGGCGGCGACAACGGCTGGTACTCCTTCCCGCTGGCCTGGGCGGTGCGCGGCTGGATGGACCGGCTGGTGGGCGGGGTGGGGCTGCGCCGCGGACGCCGGGACGCCAGCCGGCTGCGGGTGGGCGACTCCCTCGACTTCTGGCGGGTGGAGGAGATCGAGCCGGGCCGTCTGCTGCGGTTGCGGGCCGAGATGAGACTGCCGGGGCTGGCGTGGCTGGAGATGTACGCCGACGCGACGGACGACGGGCGTACGCGCTACCGGCAGCGGGCGCTGTTCCATCCGCACGGGCTGCTGGGGCACCTGTACTGGTGGAGCGTCTCTCCGTTCCACGCCGTGGTGTTCGGCGGCATGGCCCGCAACATCGCCCTGGCCGCGAAGAACGCCCCCGCCGATGCCGCGGGCCCGGCACTCATCCGCTGACCCACGACACCACCGTGCCGACCCAAGCCCACCCACCACCCCACGGAGGCCCCGCACGCCACCCCCGACCTCCACACCCATCCCGCACGGCACCCTCGGCCACAGCCACAGCCACAGCCACAGCCACAGCCACAGCCACAGCCACAGCCAGCCTGTGCGGGTGCGGCACCCACCCACGGTCCCGCGGAGGTCCTGCACAGCACCCCCGACTCCCACACCCACCCCGCACGGCACCCTCAACCGCGGCCGGCCCGTGCGGCACCCACCCACGGCCCCGCGGAGGCCCCGTGCGGCGCCCCGGACCCCCACAGCCACCCCGCACGGCACCCTCAGCCGCGGCCACCCTGAGCGAAACCACCCCTCGCCCCACGGAGATGCTGTACGCCACCCCCGACACCCACACCCATCCCGCACGGCACCCGCGGCCACGGCCACGGCCACGGCCACGGCCAGCCTGTGCGGGTGCGGCGCTCACCCGTGGTCCCGCGGAGGTCGTCTGTGGCGCCCCGGCCTCGTCCACCCTGCGCTGTGGCCACCCGCCGCGGCCGTCCGCCCCGCGTCGCGCCGCCGGGCGGTGGGACCGGCACGGGGCGGTCGACCGGCGTGCGGGAGTGCCGCCCGTCCGGACCTCCGTACGACCCGCCCGCGCCGCATCCGCATCGCTCGCCCGAGCCGAAGCAGTCCGACGCCGTACCCCTCCCAGCACTGCCCCGGAGCCACCCCATGACCGTCTCGATCGTGCTGTTCACCTCCGACCTGCGCCTGCACGACCATCCGCCGCTGCGGGCCGCCCTCGACGGTTCGGACGCGGTGGTGCCGCTCTTCGTCCGCGACGACGCCGTCGCGGACGCCGGGTTCACCGCCCCCAACCGGATGGCGTTCCTCGCCGACTGTCTGACGGACCTGGACGCCGGGCTCCGCGACCGCGGCGGCCGGCTGATCGTGCGCTCCGGCGACGTGGCGGCCGAGGTGGCCAAGGCCGCCGCCGAGACCGACGCCGACGCGGTGCACGTCGCGGCGGGAGTCAGCGCGTACGCGCACCGCAGGGAGGAGCGGCTGCGCACCGCGCTGGAGGCGGACGGACGCCGTCTGCACGTCCACGACGCCGTGGTCACCGCGCTCGCACCCGGCGCCGTGACCCCGGCCGCCTCCGACCACTTCGCCGTCTTCACGCCGTACCACCGCCAGTGGGACCGGCAGCCGTTGCGGGACCCGGCCGCGGCGCCCCGGGTCGTCCGGGTGCCGGACGGCGTCGGTTCGGAGGCGGTCCCCTCGCGCCCGGACGTGTCCGGGGTGTCCGAGGGGCTGGCCCGGGGCGGTGAGGCGGAGGCCAGAAAGCGGATGAACGCCTGGCTGCGGGGCGGGATCGGGGCGTACGAGGACCGCCACGACGACCTGCCCGGCGACGCCACGTCCCGGCTCTCCCCCCATCTGCACTTCGGCACCCTGTCGCCGGCCGAACTGGTCCGGCGGGCGCGCGACGCGGGCGGTCCGGGCGCCGAGGCGTTCGTACGGCAGGTCGCCTGGCGCGACTTCCACCACCAGGTGCTGGCCGCGCGGCCCGACGCGTCCGCCGCCGACTACCGCACCAAGCACGACCGGTGGCGGACGGAGGCCGAGGCACGGGACGACATCGAGGCGTGGCGGGAGGGACGCACCGGCTATCCGGTGGTGGACGCCGCGATGCGGCAGCTGCGCCACGAGGGCTGGATGCACAACCGGGGGCGCCTGCTCACCGCGAGCTTCCTGGTCAAGACGCTCTACGTGGACTGGCGGGTCGGGGCCCGGCACTTCCTCGACCTGCTGGTGGACGGGGATGTCGCCAACAACCAGCTCAACTGGCAGTGGATGGCGGGGACGGGGACCGACAGCCGGCCCAACCGTGTCCTGAACCCGCTGACCCAGGCGAAGCGTTACGACCCCGACGGGGCATATGTCCGCCGCTGGGTGCCCGAGTTGGCGGAGATCGCCGGGCATGCCGTGCACGAGCCCTGGAAGCTCCAGGGATTGGACCGCGCCGCCTGCGATTATCCGGACCCGATCGTCGACCTCTCCGAGGGGCTGGCCCGCTTCAAGAAGGCCCGTGGCCTGGACTGACGGCAAGGCCCTGGCCGCGTTCACGGGCGATCGGAACCGAATATAAACTGCCGGGGATTTTACCTGTTGTAGAGATTCCCCATCGGTGTGCCGCCGTATTGATGGTCGTCCGAACCACTCGTGCCGGATCCGTGCGCACCGGATCCATCGCGCGGCCACCCCGGAGTCAGCAGCTCCGGCCCCGCCGCACCCGCCCCCAGGAGGCTGTTCAATGCGCATTACACGGAACGTGGGAACCCTCTTCGTGACCGGTGCGTTGACGCTGACCCTGGCCGCGCTCGCCTATCCGGCCATGCTGGGGATCCAGACCACGTCCGCCGCGCCGGTCCGCGTCATAGCCAATCCGTCCTCGGGGCCGCTGACCGAGGCCGACCGCGACTTCGTCGTCAAGGTGCGCGCGGCGGGGCTGTGGGAGTACCCGGTCGGACAACTGGCCCTGCAGAAGGGCACCACCCCCGCGGTGCGCACTGCGGGTGAGCACCTGATCTCGGGCCACGCCGGCCTCGACGCCACCAGCCGCAAGGTCGCCAAGGAACTCGGCATCACGCTGCCCAACAAGCCGTCCCCGCAGCAGCAGGGCTTCGTGGCGACCCTGAGCGGGGACTCCGGCACGAAGTTCGACACCGACTTCGCCAACATCCTGCGCGTGACGCACGGACAGATCTTCTCGACCGTGGCGAAGATCCGCGCGTCGACCGAGAACAGTCTCGTACGGCAGCTCGCCGACCAGGCCAACGACACCGTGCTGGACCACATCACCGTGATGGAGAAGACCGGCCTGGTCAACTTCGACCAGGTGATCATCCAGGAGACCACCATCCCGAAGATGCCAGCGTCCGACATGACGCCGCCCGCGCCGCAGCCCGGCGAGCCGGAGGTCGTCCTGACGCCCCCGGCGGGCGGGGCGTCGCAGAACAACGGCGGGGCGTCCCTGCCCTCGGGAGGGGCCGCGCTGCCCTCGCCGACGCCGACGGTGGGCTGAACGACGCAGGTCCTGTGAACGGCGGCCGCCCGAGCGAGAGTTCGCGAGGGCGGCCGCCGTTCCGCTCAGCCCTCGGCCAGACCCACCAGGGCGGTCAGCGCCTCCCTCAGTCCCGGCGGCCGGAGCATGTCCGGTTCCGGGCGTCCGGCCCAGCCGGGACCGCCGAGGAGGACCGTGGGCCGGCTGCGGGCGCCCTTGACTCCCCAGGTGGTGGCCGCGATGTGCCGGGCCAGCGGGCGGTCCGCGGTGGAACGGGTCTGCGACCACAGCACGACGGCGACCGGCCCCAGCCGCCGCACCGCCGCGGTCAGCGCCTCCGAGGGCACGGCGGGACCGAACATCCGCGTGGGCAGGCCGTGTTCGAGGAGGCCCGCGTGCAACGCCTCCAGCGGTAGGCAGTGTTGCTCGCCGGGCACGCAGGCGAGCAGGATCGGTCCCACTCCGGTGGCCGGTGCCTTGGACTCCGCCGGTCCCGAAGCGCGGTGCAGCGCACGGGAGATGTGCCACGACAGCAGGTGCTCGACCTCCACGTAGCGATCCCCGGCGGACTCCCATTTGCGGCCCACCGCGTGCAGGGTCGGCACCATCACCTCCTCCCAGCCGACGACCACGCCGTGCCGCTGGACGAGCGCGGTCAACTGGTCGTCCACGGAAGGCGCGTCGAGGCGTACGGCGGCGCGCGCGAGACCCTTGCACTCCTGCCGGGGGTCCCCGAGCGGCTCCGCCCCGGCCGCCCGCGCCGGGGCTTCCAGGTCGTCGGCGATGCCCTCGTCCCCGGGCTCCAGGGGGTCCGACCAGCCCTTCGCCGCCCTGGCCGCCTCGGCGGGCGGCACGCCGGCCGAGGTCAGCCGGCACATCTCCTCGAGCATGGCCACGTCCTGTGGCGTCCAGCGGCGGTGCCGCCCGCCGGAACGGACCGCGGGTCCCATTCCGTACCTGCGGTCCCAGGACCGCAGCGTGGTGGGTGACACTCCCAGGCGGCGGGCCAGCGCGCCGGTGGTGACACCGGCTTCGGCGGATCCCTCGCCCGGTTCCCGCACCTGGTCAGACCGGCCATCACCCATACGGCGACTATACGACGCAGAAACGATGCGAGTTGTCGCCTGTGTCCCCTGCTTCACACAATCGGTTTCACGGGGCCCCGCACAGGGTTCCGGAGCAAGGAGCCGTGGCCATGAGCGCAGATCCGACCGCCGAGCAACCGACCGCCGAGTCCGGGCCCGCGATCACGGACGCGGAACTGGCCCGTGGCATCGTCGACGGGGACGAGACCTCCCTGGCCACCGCGTACCGGCGGTGGGCGCCCCTCGTCCAGGCCCTCGCCCGGCGTTCGCTGGGCGACCCGCGCGAGGCCGAGGACGTCACCCAGCAGGTGTTCCTCGCCGTGTGGCGGGGCGCGCGGGGCTACCGGCCCGAACGCGGCCCGGTCGCCGCGTGGCTCGTGGGCATCACGCGGCGCAAGATCGCCGACGCCCTGTCCGCACGGACCCGGCGCACCGAGCTGGTGGGGGCGGCAGGCGCTCTCCTGGCCCTCGCCGACGACAGCCGGGCCCGGCCCGAGGCCACCCTCGACCGTGTCGTCGTCCGGCACGAGCTGGCCAAGCTCCCGACACCGCAGCGCCGGGTTCTGCACCTCGCGTTCTACGAGGACCTCACCCAGACCCAGATCGCCCAGCGCACCGGCTGGCCGCTGGGCACCGTCAAGAGCCACTCCCGACGCGGCATGCACCAGCTGCGCGACAGTCTGCGACCGGTGGCCGAGGTCTGAACCCGGGCCCTCCGCCTCCTCGCCAGGCATGGAAACCGGCCTGTCCGGAACTTTTCGGTCCGCGGGCCAATCCACCGCCCGACCGGCTTCGGATCACATCCGAACCGTCGACACGTCCAGGAGGAACCACACCGTGAAGGAAGCCGTGGAGATCGGGCGACACCCGTCCGCGGAGCCGGACCTGCCGGATCTCATGGCCCGGGTCGCCCGCGGCGACCAGGAGGCGTTCGCCTCGCTCTACGACGTGGTGGCGGGGCCCGTCCTCGGCATCGTGACCAAGGTGCTGCGGGACCGTGCGCAGTCGGAGGAGGTCGCTCAGGAGGTGCTGGTCGAGGTGTGGCGGACCGCCGCCCGCTACCGCCCCGAGCGGGGCTCGGTGATGAACTGGGTCCTCACCCTCACCCATCAGCGGGCCGTGGACCGGGTCCGCTCGGTCGAGGCCTCGGCGGCACGGGAGCACAAGGCCGCCCTGCTCGACCGGACACCCGAGTTCGACGAGGTGGCCGAGCAGGTCGAGGCGCGGCTGGAACGTGAGCAGGTACGGCGCTGCATGCGCACGCTGACGGAACTCCAGCGCCAGTCGGTGACGCTGGCCTACTACCGCGGGCTGACCTATCGGGAGGTGGCGGAGCTGCTGGCGACTCCCCTCGGCACGGTCAAGACGCGGCTGCGCGACGGTCTGATCCGGCTGCGCGACTGCCTGGGGGTGACGGTGTGAACACGGCGGACCTGCACACACTGACCGGCGCGTACGCGCTGCACGCGCTGTCCGACGACGAACGCGAGCGCTTCGAACGGCACGCCGCGGACTGTGAGGACTGCGCGACGGAGGTCCGTGAGCTGAGCGCCACGGCCGCGCGGCTGGGTCTGGCCGTCACCGCCTCACCGGGCCCGGCCCTCAAGGACCGGGTGATACGGCGGATCACCACGGTCCGGCAGGAGCCGCCTCGCACGCTACCCCTCACGGTTCAACACGCCGGGGTCCTGCGCCGCTACCGTCCCGCGCGCTGGGCGCTCGCCGCGGCCCTCGCCGCCGCGGCCTCACTGGGCGGTACGGCGGTGTGGCAGCACGAGCGCGCCCAGGACGCCCAGGAGCAGGCCCGTGCCGCCGAACGTCGTGCCGCCCAGGTGACCGCCGTTCTCACGGCCCCCGACGCGACCTCGCGCACGGCGAAGCTGGCGGACGGGGCGAGCGGCACGGTCGTCGTGTCCCGGAGCCGGGACCGGGCGGTGTTCATCTCCTCGAAGATGGCGAAGCCGCCCGGCGGCAAGGTCTACCAGCTCTGGTACGACGACGCGGGCACCATGCGCTCCGCCGGGCTGATGGACCCGGACCGCACCAGCGAGACCGTCCTGCTGAAGGGCGCCGTCGACGGCGCGTCCGGCATGGGGATCACCGTGGAGCCCGCCGGCGGCTCCCCGGAGCCCACGTCCGCGCCGGTGGCCCTGCTGGGACTGCCCGTCTGAGTGTTCGTCCCCTCGGTTCGGGGGAGGGGACGAACACCCGGCACGTCGGACGCCGGACACCTGGCATGTCGGACGCCGGCACCACTCAGCGGCGCGGTCGTGGCGGCAGCGGGAAGAAGCCGCTGGTGCGCGCGACGTACTCGGCGAAGCCCGGGCGCTGCGCCATGTGGCGTTCCAGCATCGGCTTTCCGCTGCCGTTGATCAGGAGATAGCTCATCACCAGCGGGGACACCAGCGCCACGGCGGCCGACTGCGGGCTGTCGCAGGCGAGCAGGAACAGACCCCACCAGACGCAGAAGTCGCCGAAGTAGTTCGGGTGACGGGTCCAGCTCCACAGGCCGCGGTCCATGACACGGCCGCGGTTGGCCGGATCGGACTTGAAGCGGGCGAGCTGGGCGTCGCCGACCGCCTCGAAGAACAGCCCGACGGCCCACAGAGCGGTGCCCGCCCAGGCGAAGCCCGTGAGCGGCCCCGGAACGTACTGCGCGGCCTGGACCGGCAGCGACACCAGCCACACCAGCGCCCCTTGCAGGAGATACACCATGCGCAGGGCGTAGAGGTCACGGCTGCCGGGCGCCTTGGACAGCATCGCTTCGTAGCGCGGGTCCTCGCCGTGGCCCCGGCCGCGCCGCGCGATGTGCGCGGCCAGCCGCAGTCCCCACACGGAGGTGAGGACGGTGACGAGCACACGGCGTGCCTCGTCGCCCTCGCCGGCGGACGCCAGGAAGGAGACGAGGGCCACCGCGGTGAAGGCGATCCCCCAGGCGACGTCCACGATCCGGTGCAGGTTCCGGCGGACGCCGACGGCGAAGGTGACCAGCATGACGGCGAAGGCCGCGCCGGCCGCGAGGGCGAGGTTCTGGGCGAACGCCGCCCAGGGGAAACCGGTCATGGCGTGGGGGCCTTCCGGACGCCCTGCGCCTCAGCCGTGCTTTCCGGCTCCGCCGCGGCCTCCGACTCCGCCGCGCCCGCCTCCGCCGTGCCCTTCGTGAACAGGTACTGCTGGACGTCCAGATAGCCGGAGCGGAACCCGGCTTCGGAGTACGCGAGGTAGAAGGTCCACATCCGGCGGAAGGTCTCGTCGAAGCCGAGCGCGGCGACCTCGTCGGCCCGCTCGGTGAACCGCTCGCGCCACAGCCGCAGGGTCTCGGCGTAGTGCGCGCCGAAGGCGTCCCTGCGGGAGATGCGCAGGGAGGTGTGGGCTCGGGTCACCTCCTCCACCGCCTCCACGGAGGGCAGCAGGCCGCCGGGGAAGACGTACTTCTGGATCCAGGTGAAGGTGTCGCGGGAGGCGAGCATACGGTCGTGCGGCATGGTGATCGCCTGGAGCGCGACGCGGCCGCCGGGGGCCAGCCGTGCGTCGAGGGTGGCGAAGTAGACCGGCCAGAACTCCTCGCCGACCGCCTCGATCATCTCGACGCTGACGACGGCGTCGTACGTCCCGGTGGCCTCGCGGTAGTCGCACAGCTCGATGCTCACCCTGTCCTCGACTCCCGCCTCGCGCACCCGTTCGCGGGCCAGGGCCTGTTGTTCGCGGGAGAGGGTGAGAGAGGTGACACGGGCACCGCGCGCGGCGGCGCGGATCGCCAGTTCGCCCCAGCCGGTGCCGATTTCGAGGAGTCGTGTTCCGGGTCCGGCCTCGACGAGGTCGAGGAGCCGGTCGATCTTGCGGTGCTGGGCGTCGGCCAGCAGGGGCCAGGAGGCGGGGAAGCCGCGGAAGAGGGCCGACGAATAGCTGAGGGTGTCGTCGAGGAAGAGCGCGAACAGGTTGTTGGACAGGTCGTAGTGGCGGCTGATGTTGTCGCGGGCGCCGGTGGGTGTGTTGCGCTCGACGTCCGGCCGCCGCATCGCCCAGAGACCGCGCAGCCGCTGCAGCGGGGCCGGGATCAGACCGGCCGCGTTGCCCGCGAGGACGGTGAGCGCGGCGACGAGGTCCGGCGCGTCCCACTCCTCGGCCATGTAGGACTCGCCGAAGCCGATGAGGCCTTCGGCGCCGATGCGGCCGTGGAAGGCGGCCGGGTCGTGGATCTCGATGACCGGGCCGCCGAGGCCGGCGCGGGTTCCGTCGGCGAACCGCGCCTGGAGCGGCAGCCGTTCGAGGGCACGGCGGACCACCGCGCGGGTGACGGCCGTACGGGCCCGCGACGACCGGGGCCGGGGCACCGCGTCCGGCCGGCGGAGCGGGTCGGTGTCCTGTCGGGGCGTCTCGACGGGGCAGGACTCGGCTGTCCTCATTGCGCGTTCTCCTGGGTTCGTTGCGGGGTGCGGGGCTGGACGGGCAGTCCGCGAAGGTAGAGGCGGATGCCGTGCAGGCGGATGGCGGCGGACACGGCGAGGGTGGACCACGGGTGGCGCAGCGCCTGACGCAGCAGCGCGCCGACGGTCGCGGCCTGCCGCGTTCCTCGTACGGTGGCGGTGAAGGGTCGTGCTCCCACGCGCTCCAGATGCACCGTCAGGTCGAGCCTGTCGCCGGGCTCGGGCAGGCGCATCCGGTAGGCGCCGTCGACGGGGAAGAACGGCGACACGTAGAACTCCTTGCGGGTCCGCGCGGTGCCGCCGTCGTCGGGGCGCAGCAGGTAGGAGTGCCGTTCGCCGTAGGTGTTGTGGACCTCGGCGACGACGCAGCGGGCGGTGCCGTCGGCGTCGTGGCACCAGTACAGGGTCAGCGGGTTGAAGACGTGGCCGAGGACGCGTGCGTGGCTGAGCATGAGCACCGGTCCGCCGTGCAGGTCGACGCCGTGCGAGGCGAGGAACCGGTCGAGACCCGCACGGATGCTGGGCTGGTCGCCGTCGAAGTGGTCCCGGGGATCGAAGCGGGCCAACGGGCGGAGCGCATAGGGCAGTTCGGGCGGGTGGTCGGGGTCGGTCAGCCACATGTACGTCCGGTGGCGCAGCGCGTACCGGGTGGGCGCGGTCCTTACGTGCGCGACCGTGCAGGGGTAGAGGGCGGGATGGCCGGTCACCAGGTCACCCCCAGGGTCTCGGCCGCCTCGACGCCGGACCGGCAGCCGTCCTCGTGGAAGCCCCAGCCGTGGTAGGCGCCGGCGTAGGCGGTCACCGGGCCGTTCAGGGAGGGCAGTCGGCGCTGGGCGGCCACGGACTCGGGTGTGTAGACGGGGTGTTCGTACTCCATGCGGGCCAGGACCCGGGCCGGGTCGACCCGGTCCTCGCCGCCGAGGGTGACGACGAACGTCTCGGGCGCGTCCAGCCGTTGCAGCCGGTTCATGTCGTAGCTGACCCGGACCCGGTCCGCGTCGGTGCCGCAGTCGGGCATCAGGTAGTTCCAGGAGGCCCGTGCCCCGCGGGCGCTCGGCAGGAGTGTGGTGTCGGTGTGGAGGAGGGTGGTGTTGCGGGAGTAGCGGAACGCCCCGAGCACTTCGCGCTCCTGGGAGGTGGGGTCGGCGAGCAGCCGAAGGGCCTGGTCGGGATGCGCCGCGATGACGACGGATCCGTACGAGTCGGTGGTGCCGTCCTCGGTGGTGATGTCCACTCCGTCGGCGTGGCGGCGCACGGCTCGGACGGGGGTGGAGGTGTGTACCGCGTCGAGTTCCTTGGCGAGCCGGTCGACGTAGGAGCGGGAGCCTCCGGTGACCGTGCGCCAGACGGGCGAGCCGCTCACCGAGAGCATGCCGTGGTGGTCCATGAAGCGGAACAGGTAGGCGGCCGGGTAGCGGCGGGCCGTGGCGGAGTCGCAGGACCAGACTGCGGAGACGAGCGGGGTCATGAAGTGCCGGGTGAAGTAGGGCGAGAAGCCCTGCCGGGTGATGAACTCGCCGAGGGTGAGGGTGTCTTCGCCGCCCTCGGCCAGCAGGCGGCGGGCGGCGCGGTGGAAGGCCGGCACTTCGGTGAGCATCCGCAGGTAGCGGCCGTGCAGCGCGCTGCGCGGCCGGGCGAAGAGACCGGCGGGGCCGCGGGCGCCCGCGTACTGGAGACCGCATCCCTCGCACCGCACCGACATGCTCATCTCGGACTCCTGCGTGGCGACGCCGAGTTCGGCGAACAGCCGCAGCAGGTGGGGATAGGTGCGGTGGTTGTGCACGATGAAGCCCGAGTCGACGCGGTGCAGGCGTCCGTCGGACGAGGTCAGGTCGTGGGTGTGGGCGTGTCCGCCGAGCCGGTCGTCCGCTTCGTAGAGGGTGACGGGCCGCTCACGGCTGAGGACGTAGGCGGCGGTGAGCCCGGCCACTCCCCCGCCGATCACCGCCGTACGTCTGAGTGCGCTCAGGCGTTCCTCGTGGGTGCGCCCGGCGCCGCCGTCCGCCGCGTCGTCGGACCCATGCCTCGTCCTCATCGGATTCCTCCCGCCCGGCTCCTGATCGGGGGATCGGAGCTCTCGGAGTTATTCCGAAGCAGGGGGCCGAACGGATTGGGCTGGGAGCGATCTTCTTCAGCGGATCCAAAAGAAAGTCCGCAGGAAGGTCCGGACCGGCCGGTGCCGGGTCGCCGCGGCGCGGGGGCGACCCCCGCCGCGACGACCCGCCGTCACGTGGAGTGACGGTCAGTTGACGTGCCGTTCATGTCCTTCCCAGTACGGCTCGCGCAGCTTGTACTTCTGGAGTTTGCCGGTGGCCGTGCGGGCCAGGACGTCCCGGAACTCGACCGAGGTCGGCGCCTTGTACCCGGCCAGGCGCTCCTTGCAGTACTGGATCAGCTCGCTCTCCGTCGCCTCCGTGTCCGGGGCGAGGACCACCAGGGCCTTGACGGTCTCGCCCCACTTCTCGTGCGGGACGCCGATGACCGCGACCTCGGCGACCGACGGGTGACTGAAGAGCGTGTCCTCCACCTCGATCGAGGACACGTTCTCCCCGCCCGTGATGATCACGTCCTTCTTGCGGTCGCTGATCGTCAGATAGCCGTCCTCGCCGATGGATCCGCCGTCGCCGGTGTGGAACCAGCCGTCGGCCAAGGCCCGTTCGGTCTCCGCGGGCTGGTCCCAGTAGCCCTCCAGTACGACGTTGGAGCGCGCGAGGATCTCGCCGTCGGCGGCGGTGCGCAGGGTCACGCCCAGCGCGGGGGCACCCGCGCGGACGAGTTTCTCGGCGCGGCCTTGCGGGTCGAGGTCGTCCCATTCGGCGCGGGTGCGGTTGACGGTGAGCAGGGGCGAGGTCTCGGTGAGGCCGTAGATCTGGATGAACTCCCAGCCCAGCAGGGACTCGACCCGTGCGACGGTCCTGGTGGGCGGGGGCGCGCCGGCGACGATGATACGGACCCGGTCGCGGCCGGGGATCTCGCCCTCCCAGGACTCGGCGGCGGCCAGCACGGCGTTGACGACGGCGGGGGCAGCGCACATCACGGTCACGCCGTGCTCGGCGACCCGGCGCAGGATCTCCGCGCCGTCGACCTTGCGCAGTGCGATCTGGCGGACGCCGAGGCCCGCCATCGCGAAGGGCATCCCCCAGCCGTTCGCGTGGAACATGGGCAGGGTGTGCAGATACACATCGCGGTCGGTGATGCCGGCGTGCAGGGCGAAGGTCGTGGCGTTGACCCAGATGTTGCGGTGCGTGATCTGGACGCCCTTGGGCCGGGCCGTCGTGCCGCTGGTGTAGTTGATCGTCGCGGTGGCGTTCTCGTCCGGCTCCCAGGGCCGGGGGCCGGTGCCGAAGCGGTACAGCTCGGCGTCGGCGGCGGCGCCGAGGGTGAAGCGGTGCTTGCAGGCGATCTTGGCGAAGCGGTCGGCCAGTTCGGGGTCGACGAGCAGGACGCTCGCGCCGGAGTGCTCGACGATATAGGTCACCTCGTCGGCCGTCAGACGGAAGTTGACCGGTACGAGCACCCGGCCGTGTCCGCTGACGCCGAAGAAGGAGGTGAGCAGCCGGGCGCTGTTGGGCGAGACGACGGCCACGCGCGCCCCGAGCGGGACGCCCAGCGCGTCGAGCCCGGCGGCCTGCGCTCGGGCCAGCTCCCCGACGCGCCGGTAGGTCAGCCCCTGCCAGGGCTCGGCCGGCTGCTCGGGTTCGTCGACGACGCCGAGGCGGTCGCCGTACACGGTGACGGCGCGGTCCAGGAAATCAAGTGCTCCGAAGGGGACGAGCATCACGGCCTCCCGAAGATCGGACGATGCCCTCTTTCTATCCTGGCCCCGCCCCCGCGCATCCGGAGAACACACCAACCGGTACTCACGGTGATGTCCGCATCCATGTGCGTGTCCCGGCGTCCTTGGCCTCCGCGTGCCCGGCACGTCACGATCGTCCGATGGACAGCCGACCGACGTTCGACTTTCCCCGGCCCCTGCGCATCGGCGGGCTGGGGTTGCATCTGCGCGAGTGGTCCGACGACGACGTCGCGGATCTCGTGGCGCTCTACGACGATCCCGAGATCGACCGGTGGACGCCGGTCGTGTCGCCCTTCGACACCGAGGCGGCGCTCGCGTACCTGGCGGCGGCCGAGCAGAAGAGTGCCGAGAGGCGGGGGGTGCAGCTCGCCATCACGACGGACGGCGAGCTGCCCCGGGGCGAGATCCTGCTGTTCCCCGGTACGGCCGACGACCGTGACGTCGAGCTGGCCTACGGCGTGGGGGCCGCCCACCGGGGCCGGGGGCTCGCGACCCGCGCGGTCCGGCTCGTCGTGGACTTCGCCCACCGCCATGTGGGAGGCCGGCGCGTCGTGCTGTGCATCGAGGGCGGGAACGCCGCCAGCGAGGCGGTCGCCAGGGCGGCGGGTTTCGTCCTCACCGACGACGCGCCCGTGATCCGCACGGCGAAGGGCCGGGACGTCGTCCTGTGGACCTGGAACCACCTCGAAGGTACGGGCCCGCGCCTCGGCTGACGGCTGACGGCCCCTCTCACGGTCCGGAACCCGTCTCTGGGCCCGTGGTGTGCCGGTCACCCGGTGAGGGGCGGACCCGGTGGCGGGCCCGCCCCTCGTTCCGCGGGGTGCTCAGCTCACGTTGAGCGCGGTGTCGTCGAGGACGAACGACGTCTGGAGCGTGGAGCCCTCGACGCCGGTGAACTTGATCGTGACCGTCTGCCCGGCGTAGGTGGAGCCCAGGCTGAAGGTGCGCTGCGTGTACCCGGACGCGGCGTTCAGGTTCGAGTACGTGGCCAGGGTCGACAGCACGGTGCCGCCGCTGTTGAGGACCTGGGCCTTGAGGGTGTCGTACGCGGTGCTCGTGGTCGTCTCGGCCGTGTCCACGTGCAGATAGAAGCTCAGGGTGACCGAGCAGCCCGAGGGGATGGTCACGGACTGGGAGAGCGTGTCGGTGTTGGCCGAGCCGTAGCCGTTGAGCCACGCCTTGTACGAGCCGGTGCGGGCGGCCTCGCCCGAGCTGTTCGTGATGACACCGCTGGTGGCGGTCCAGGACGTGGCCCCTGACTCGAAGCCGGGGTTGGCGAGCAGCTGGGCGGCCGTGCAGGTGCCGCCGCCGCCGCCGCTGGTCGTGCCGGCGAGCCAGTCGGTGGCGTTCAGGGCGAGGACCTTGTTGGTGGCGCCGGTGTCGTTCCAGCCGTCGTACAGGGTATTGCCGGACTGGCCGGTGCCGTCGTCGATCGGGGAACTGTCGCCCCAGAAGGCGACCTTGCCGCTGCCGAAGGTGCTGGTCGCGAAGAACGCGCCGGTGTTCCCGGAGTAACCGGTGCGGTAGACGAGGCCCTTGACGGACGAGTTGTCCGCCGGCTTGAGCGTGGCGGTGGTCCCGTCCGCGATGAGGCTCTTGGTGACGGTGCCGAACGACCCGTGCAGGACCGCGTTCGTGCTGTCGCTGATCGCGCTCGGGTAGTCGGAGCCGACGTCGAGCGTGTCGATCGAGAAGCCGAACGGGTCGGTGCTGTCGACGCTGTTGTTGCTCATCAGGTCGTTGAAGATCTCGACCGCGTCGTAGCCGTCGCTGTTGCGGTCGGCACCGGTGTGGTCGGAGATCATGAAGAGGCCGCCACCGTTCTTGACGAACGTCATGATGGCGGTCTTCTCGGCCGTGGTGAACAGCGTGTTGGGTTCGGGCAGCACCAGCTCGTCGAAGTTCGACAGGTCGGTCGCGGCCGTGCCGCCGTAGGTGAGGCTGGAGCCCGAAGGCAGCGTCTTCAGGCTGTAGTTGCCGGTCTTGTGCAGGGCCACGCCCCAGGAGGACAGGGCTCCCGTCCAGGACGTCTCCGAGGACGGGTTGGAGTTCTGGCCGAGCGGGTCGGGCTGGCTGGTGGAGATGATCCAGTCGGCGTTGCCCGCGGTCTCGGCGTGGCCGTTGTCGAACAGGACGCGGTGGGGGGTGGCCGCGTGGGCGGGAACGGCGGTGGCCGCCTGGAGCGCGGCACCTGTGACGAGCAGTCCGAACAGTCCCAGGGCGGTGGTGAGTCTGTTTCTGTGGCGGGACTTCCTGAATCCGAGCATCCGACGAACCTCCGGTATGAGGGGGGAGAGGCGGTGCGGGCGCCAAGTCTTCGCGCGTAGAACGGAAGCCGGCCGCCTTCCGTTCAACAGATTATTGAACGGTACATGTCCAAACGCGAGTTGCCCAGGGGGCGGGTGGGGGCCTGCCGCGGGTCCTCCGGCGGGTGCGTCAGGGGTGCCCGCCCGGTGGCGGACTGGGCGGGCCCGATGCGGGCAGATACATAACTGCGGGGGACCGACCAGGAGGGGCTGAGATGGAGATCTCGGGCGTCATCAGTGCCGTCGTCATCGGCATCGTCATCGGTGTACTGGGCCGGCTCGCCGTGCCCGGCCGCCAGCGCATCGGCATCCTGTGGACGATCGTGGTGGGCATCGTGGCCGCGTTCATCGGGTCGGGCATCGCCGCCGCGTTCGGCGTCGCCGACACCAAGGGCGTCGACTGGATCGAGTGGCTCATCCAGATCGGCCTCGCCGCGTTCGGTGTGGCGGCACTGGACCGGGCACGGGGGCGCCACTGATAGTCCGGCGACAGGCCGGAACTGCGTGATGGGCCGAACCCGGCGGGCCCGGGCGGGGCCCGCTCGAAGGGTGGTGAAGCCCGGACGCGGGGCGGGGCCGCGCTCCGGGATGCCGGAAGGTGGGGGCCCGCTCGAAGGTTGGCCAAGCCCGGACGAGCCGCGAGGCCAGGGCTGCGGGGCGCCGGAGGCCGAGGGGCGTCGGGGGCCCGCGCACCGGGTGGTGGAGCCCTGACGAGCAGCGGGACCTGCGCTTCGGGACGCCGGAGAGCCGGGGGACGCCGGGGGCCCGCCGGCTCCGGGATGCCGGAGGGTCGTGGGGCACCGGGGACTGCGGGATGCCGGGCTCTGCGGGACTCTGGAGGGCCGAGGGCGCCGGGGGCCGCCCGGCGCTGCGGGACGCCGGAGGGCCGAGGGCCCGAGGGCTCCGGGGCGCGCGAACTCCGGGGGTCCGCGGGCTCCGAAGACCTCCAGGGGCCTGCGTTCCAGGATGCCGGAGGCTCGCGGGACACCAGGGCCCACGGGCTTCGGGATGCCGGAAGGTCAGGAGACGCCGGGGGCCGCAGGGCGCTGTTGAGGCCGCGGCTGCGGGCGGGCTGGTCGGGGGCTGACGACTCGCTGGGCGCCTCCCGGCGAATTGCGTTGCGGAGCCGGTGCCCGCGCGGCTACCTTCCTGCGGGCTTCGACTGCCCGCCCCACCCGCTCCCCCACGCCACGGAGTCACCTTGCCGCCGCGCATCACGCCGTTGACCGATCCGGAATCCTCCCCGTCGAGCCGGCGTCTGGCCTGGCTGGCCTCGGACGCCGAAGGGGTTCCGGTGGGCTCGGCGTTCCTGTGGCTGCCCGGCAAGAAGGGTCAGGACCATCGCGCCGAGCTGGAGATCTCCGTACACCCCGCGGAGCGCCGCGCCGGAGTGGGCGGCGCCCTGCTCACCGCCGCCCTGACCGCCGCGCGGGGCGACGGACGGCGGCCGCTGGTCGCCCGGGTCACGGCCGGCTCCCCCGGCGAACCGTTTCTCGCGGCCCACGGGTTCCGTCGGGTGCTGGCGCTGACCTTCGCCCGCCTCGCACTGCCGGAACTCGACCTCGAAGCGGTGACCGCGATCGCCGAACGCCCGCACCCCGGCTACGCGTTGACGAGCTGGGAGGGTGTCGTACCGGCCGAGCTGGCGCACACCTTCGCCGCCTCGCGGCGGGCCATGGACGACATGCCGATGGAGGACAGCGACCACGGCATCGACGTCTGGGACGTGGAGCGGGTCGTGGCCGTGGCGGAGGCCGTCCTCGAACGGGGCGACGCGCTGCACACGGTGGCCGTGGTGGACCGCTCGGACGGCTCCGTCGCCGGATTCACGGAACTCGTCGTACCGGGTGACGGGCGCGGCGACGCCCAGCACTACGGTACGGGCGTCCTGCCCGAGCACCGCGGTCACGGCCTCGGGTTGTGGATGAAGGCCGAGTCGGTCCGCCGGGCGCGGCTGCGGTACCCGGAACTCGCCGGCCTGCTGACGGACACGGCCGACAGCAACGCGCACATGATCGGCATCAACGACGCGCTCGGCTATCGGCCGACCCACCGGGAGCTGGAGTTCCGGCTGGACCTCTGAAGGGCCGGGACGGGGCCGGCACCGGCGCTCCTCCGGAGGGGGCCGCCGTCAGCCCTCGTACACGTACGGGGTGGTCGTGGTGAGCGGCTGGAAGCCCAGGCGGTTCAGGATGGGGCGGCTCTGGCTGGAGGCGTCGACCTGGACGTAGCGGTAGCCGCGCTCGGCGGCGACACGGGCCCGGTGGGAGACGAGGGCGCGGTAGATGCCCCGGCCCCGCCATGCCTCGACGGTGCCGCCGCCCCACAGCCCGGCGAACCGGGCCCCGGGCACGAGTTCCATGCGGGCCGCGCTGACCGGGACGTCACCGACGAGCGCCACGACGGCGACGACCGTGTTCGCGTCGCCCGTGAGCTGGGCGAGCAGCTGGTGGCGCAGCAGGGTGCTGTCGCCGCCGAAGGCCTTCTCGTGGACGTCGGCGACGAGCGCCACGCCCGCGCGGTCGGTCACCGGCAGCAGCCGGACGCCCTCGGGCGGCTGTACGTCGAGGGCGAGAGCGCTCAGCTCGGCGACCATCAGGGTCTCCTCGGGCTGGGCCGTGAAGCCCGCCGCCCGCAGGCGCTGTCCCAGGTTCTCCGGCCGGTCGTGCCCGTACAGCTTCCACTCGAAGCCGCCCCCGAGGCCGGAGAAGAAGCGCACCTGTTCGGCGATGGCCGCGTCGGCGCTCGCCGCGTCGAGGCCGGACCAGAGCACCCCGTTCCAGCCCTTGTCGGCGCCGACCTGGCGCACCACCTTGCCGACACGCTCGACCCGGGCGCCCGGCGCGTCGGGCCGCGCGCCTTCCCGCATGTCCCGGTCGAACAGCGCCAGTACCGCTGCATGATCCATGGGGCCACTCCAGCATCCCGGGACGAACGGGGCAACGGGAATATCCGCCCGCGAGACACGAGGGTGTCCGGGCGGGTCCTTTCCCAGGAACCGCCCGGACGCTCTCGTGTCTGGTCGTGCTTCGGTCAGCCGGTGGTCGTCAGTTCCTGCTGGGGGGTGGGGGCCGGGGTCGTCGGCCGGAAGCGGCTCAGGCCCGTCAGGCTGACGAAGACCAGGGAGAAGACGCCCGCCAGGGCGAAGGCGGTGAAGCCGGCGGTGGTCGAGCCGGTGGCGAGCAGCTGGCCGCCGAGCCAGGGGCCGAAGACGGCACCGAAGCGGCCCATGCCCGAGGTCCAGCCGACGGCCGTGGCACGGTTGTCGTCCTCGGAGCGGTGCGCCACCGTCGCGTAGATCATGGCCTGCGCGCTGAAGAGGAACAGGCCGGTCAGGAAGACGACGGTGTACGTGAGGGGCAGCGGCATCTTGACGCTGAGGGAGTAGATGCCGACGGCGGTGGCGCCGAACCAGATGGCCGAGATGACCGAGCCGCCGAACCTGTCGGTCAGTCGGCCGCCGACCAGCATGCCGACGATGCCGCCGAGGTTGATGACGATCACGAAGCCGATCGAGGAGCCGAGGTTGTAGCCGTTGGCCTTCATCAGCGAGGGCAGCCACTGCGAGACGCCGTAGACGAGGAGGAGACCGCCGAAGGAGGCGATCCAGAAGAGCAGGGTCTGGACCCACCGGCCGCCGCGGAACAGGGCGGTGACGGCGCTGAAGCGGTCGGCGACGGCCTGGCGGTCCTCGGCGCGGGCGGCCAGGTCGACGCCGTAACGGTCGGCGAGCGCGCGGGCCTCGTCGGTACGTCCCTTGGCCTGGAGGAAGGCCATCGACTCGGGCAGGAACGCGGCCGCCAGCGGAACCCCGATGAACAGCGGTATCACGCAGATCCAGAAGGAGACCCGCCAGTCGCCCGTCCCGAGCGCGACGAATCCGGCGACGATGCCGCCGGCCTGGTGGGCGGTCATCAGCGAGCCCACGATCAGGGCGCGGCGGCCGCGGGGGGCGTACTCGGTGACCATGGTGATCGCGCTCGGCAGCAGGCCGCCGAGGCCGAGGCCGGCCAGGAAGCGGCCGAGGCTGAAGACGCCCAGGCTCCCGGCGGAGGCGCAGACCGCGGAGGCCAGCGAGAACACGGCGGTGGAGGCGATGATCGTCTTCTTGCGGCCGACCCAGTCGCTGACGGTGCCGGAGCACAGGGCGCCGATGAGCATGCCGAAGGTGGCCCAGGAGCCGACGTCGCCGGCCTTGCCGGGGTCGATGCCGAGCGCCTTCGTCTCCAGCATGTGCGGCAGCACGGAGCCGTAGATGAACATGTCGAGGCCGTCGAAGAGGACGACCAGCCAGCAGAGGCCGACGACCAGCGCGGCCAGTCTGCTGCCGCCGCGAGCGGGCAGGGCGAGGGAGGAGGACATCGTTGTTTCCTCTCGTCCAGGAGGTGGGGCCCTGGAAGGGGGTCGTGGGTGCGGGCCGACGCGGCTCGTGCGGCTGACCCGATTGTGCGACAGACGCTAAGGAGTGAACTCCTGGAGTGTCAACGCTTTTGTCAACAATCTGCGAAACGATCCGGCCGGCTCCCGTGACCTTGGTCCGGACGGCTGACAGGCAGGTGACAGCACGTGCGGGCGGCACACGACCGGTGCCGCCCGCACGTGGATACCGGCTGGGATGGTTCGCTCAGCCGTTCGTTGCCCGACAGGGTGCCTCAGGGGCGGTCAGCGGACGGGCGGTGTGCCGTGGGTGTGGAAGGACTCGATGGTCTTCAGACCCCAGGCCTGGCCCTTCTTCCGCTCCTCCTCGGTCCACGTGATCAGCGGCCAGTCGGGCGCCAGGACGAGGCGGGTGAGCGGGTTGCACAACTCGACCCGGTTGCCGCCGGGCTCGTAGACGTAGAGGAAGAACGTCTGCTGGATGGCGTGCTTGTGCGGGCCGGTCTCGATGAACACACCGGTGTCGATGGCGAGGTCGGCGGCGCGCAGGATGTCCTCGCGGGTGTCCGTGGCGAACGCGGTGTGGTGCAGCCGCCCGCTCGAACCCGTCCAGTCCTCCGTGTAGACGACGTCGTACGACTTGTTGCTGAACGTCAGCCACTGGGCGGCGATCCGGCCGCTGTCGAGCCGGATCTGCTCGGTCGGACGGGCCCCGAGCGCGTCGCGGACGAAGTCCCCGTTCGCGGCGACGTCGGAGGCGAGGTAGTTCACGTGGTCGAGGCGCCGTACGCCGACCCCGTGGCCGGGTTTGGCCTGCGGCTGGTTCTTCAGACCGGGCCTCAGGTGCTCCGGCGCCTGATACCACTCGCTCTCCCAGTACAGGGCCAGTTCATGGCCGTCGGGATCGGTGGTCACGTAGAGCGGGCCGATCCCGGGCTCGTCCTCCACCCAGCGGCCCTCGCGGCCGGCGCTCTCGATCTCCTTGACCCGGCGGTGAAGGGCCTCCTCACTGGAGGCGCGCAGGGCCGTGCGGCGGATGCCCGAGGTCGTGTGGGCGGTCAGGGTCAGGCTGTGGTGTTCGTAGTCGTCCCAGGTCCGCAGGTGGACGGAGTCTCCGGAGCGGCCGTTCTCGGTCAGGCCGAGGTACTCCGTGAAGAAGCGGACGCTGGCGTCCAGGTCGGGGGTGAGCAGTTCGACATGCCCGAGGTGGGCGATGTCGCCGAGCGGCGGGGCCATGGGGCCTCCTCAGAGTTGATGTGCGGCGCCGGCCGGCCGGGGGAAGACCGTGCCGTCGAAGATCTTGCGTGCGGTGCGGACGACGGCGGTGCGCCGGGCCACCGGCGGGGCGCCGCCGGGGCCGTGGTCGACACCGGCCTCGATGTCGAGGAATCCGGTGGGATGTTCGATACGCAGCCGGTCGCCCCGGTCGGGCAGGCGCGCCACGGCGTGTCCGACGCCGCCCTCCACGCGCAGCCCGGCGGCGACGCTCGCCGCGCCGAGGACGCCGATGGAGGTGTGGCAGCGCACCGGAATGAAGGTGCGGGTCGTGACGGCTCCGCCCGCGCGGGGCGGAGCGAGCAGGGTCAGTTTGGGCACGGTGGCGTTCTCGACGTCCCCGAGCCCCATCAGCTTGCCCGCCTCCAGCCGGATCCCGCGGAGCCGGCCCGCCAGGGCCCGGTCCCCCTCCAGGTCCTCGGGGGCCTCGTACCCGGTGACACCCAGCGAGGACGCCGCGATCAGCACGGTGGGCATGCCGTTGTCGACGCACGTCACGGGGGTGTCGGCGACGAGGTCCCGGGCATGGCCCGTGGGCAGCAACGGGGCACTCCCCCGCGGGAATTCGATCACCACGGGCGCCGCGGTCCCGGGCACCCCGGAGATCTCGGCGTCGCCCTCGTAGACCACGCGTCCGCCGTCGGTGGGAAAGGTCGCCAGCGCGAGATCCCCCGAGTTGACCATGCGGATACGGACCGACGTGACGCCCTCCCCCGGCTCGACCAGTCCGCGTTCGACGGCGAACGGGCCGATCCCGGCGAGGATGTTGCCGCAGTTCTGACGGTCCGACACCTCCGCCTTGTCGGCGGCGACTTGGAGGAAGAGATAGTCGACGTCCGCGGCGGGGTCGGCGGAGACCGAGACCACGGCCACCTTGCTGGTCAGCGGGTGGGCGCCGCCCAGGCCGTCGATCTGGCGCGGGTCGGGGCTGCCCATCACGCGCAGCAGCAGGCCGTCGCGTTCGGCGGGGCTCTCGGGCAGGTCCCCGGCGAGGAAGTAGGCGCCCTTGGAGGTGCCGCCGCGCAGGAGCATGCAGCGCACCCCCTCGGGGGCGCTCACGGCACGTCTCCGGTCCGGAAGCCGGCGCCCCTCACGGCGCGGCTCCGTCCCGCACGTAGTCGTCGTAGGAGGTGTAGGTCACGCCCAGACGTACGAGGGTTTCGCGCAAACCGTAGCGGTCCAGGCCGAGTTGGCCCTCCAGGAAGGCGGCGCGGGCCAGCGCCTCCTTGCGCTCGCGGGCCGCGGAGGCCTCGGCGACCTCGCGGGCCGCCTCGCGCGGCACGCACACCACACCGTCGTCGTCGGCGAGGATCACGTCACCGGGCCGGACGATCTGACCGCCGACGGCCACGGGCACGTTCACCGAGCCGCCGGTCGCCTTCACGGTGCCCTGCGGGCTGACGGCGGCCGCCCAGGCGGCGAAGCCCATCTCGCGCAGTTCGGCGGTGTCCCGGACACCGGCGTTGATGACCAGACCGCGCACACCGCGCCGGTGCAGCGCGGTGGCGAACAGTTCGCCGAACATGCCGTCGGTGGAGGGGGAGGTGGTGGTGACGACCAGGATGTCGCCCTCGCCGCACTGCTCCACGGCGGCGTGGATCATGAGGTTGTCGCCGGGCCACGACAGCACGGTGACCGCGGTGCCCGCGACGCGGACGCCCTGCTGGATCGGGCGCAGCCCGGTGCCGAGCAGCCCGGTCCGGCCCATCGCCTCGTGCACGGTGGCGGTGCCGTAGCCGGCGATCGCCTCGACGTCCTTCGCGTCCGCCCTGGGCGGGCCGGTGACGATCACGCCGCTCATGCCAGCTCCTTCGCGATCTGCGGGTAGGGACGCATGAACGCCTCGGCCATGGTCTTGTGCGCCAGGCCCAGGTTCGGGCCGGCGTTGCGCTTGAGCTGGACACCCCGGCGTACGGCGAGGTCGGTGTAGTAGTCCCACAGGTGCTGCTGGGCGCCGAGGCATTCCATCGCCTTGCGCTTGGTCTCCCACACCTCGGTGACATCGAGGAGCACTTCGGGCCGGAAGCCGCTCATCTCCGGCTGGTGGGGCTCGAAGTAGAAGACGGGCGGAGCGCCGATGATCTCCCCCTGGCCGGGGTAGCCGATGGCCTGGGCGAGGACCCGGGCCTCCAGCGCCATCCGGTTGGCGGCGGGGTGGTCGCCGTTGTACGGGTCCTCGGTCGGATGGGTGAGCACGACGTCCGGCTGGGTCTCGCGGTACACCGTCACGAGCCGGTCGGTGAGTTCGGCGGTGGCGGTCAGCGGGTAGTCGCCGGCGTCGAAGAAGCGGACGGCGGCGCCGAGCGTGGCGGCGGCCTTCTCGGCCTCCTCACGGCGTATCGCCTTGATCTCGTCGAGCTTCTTGCCCTCGCGCCAGGCCTTCGCCGACTCACCGCGCTCGCCGAAGGTCAGGCACGCGATGGTGACCTTCTCCCCCCGGGAGGCGGCGAGGGCGATGGCGCCACCCGCACGCCACACGAAGTCCCCGGCGTGCGCGGTGACGACCAGCGTCGATCGTGATGGGCGCCCCCCGGGCGGGGCCGAGGGGCCGGGGGCGGCGGGCGCGTAGCCGTGCGTCATTGCAGCAATCTCCTTGATGGACAGGTGGGCGCCCGCCTCGGCTGTCCGTCGCCCCGCGCGGGGCGTCAGTCGCGCAGCGCTTCGATCACACTGCCGAGGTGAGCGCGGACGGCCGCTTCGGCCGCCTGCGGGTCCCGGGCCTCGATCGCCTCGATCATGGCCAGGTGTTCACTCAGGGACTGCTGGGCCCGGCCGGGGCGCAGCGCCAACTGGAAGCGGTGGCGCACCAGTTGGGCGTTGAGCCGTTCCAGGAGTTCGACGGCCGTCCGCTGGCCGGAGAACTCCCTGATCCGGGCGTGCACTTCGTGGTTGAGCTCGGAATAGGTGATGGGTTCGCCGTCGGCGACCGCCTTGACCATCGCGGCGCCCAGGCCGGCCAGCTCGGCGAGCTGGTCGTCGGTGGCCAGGACGGCCGCCTTGGCGGCGCAGAGTCCTTCGAGAGCCATGCGGCACTCGGTGATGGCGACCGCCTCTTCCACGGTCACCACCCGGACGCGCGATCCGCGGTTGCGGATGCGTTCGACCAGTCCCTCCGATTCCAGCTCGATCAGCGCCGCCCGTGCGCTGGCCCGGGTGACACCGAACTGCTCGGCGAGTTCGTTCTCCACCAGCCGCTGGGCCGGTGCCATCTCTCCGCGCAGAATCGCCTGCCGCAGCTGCACCAACGCGTGCTGCTTGGCCTGCTCGCCGGTGCCTGGACGGGCTTCCTTCTGCATTGCGCCCTCCCTGAGTGAGTGCCTGTCGAACGTAAATCTAGACCAACAAGATTGTCAACAATTTTGTTCGGCATGTTGCCGACCGTGCCGCGGCGGAACTCCGCGGTCCGCCGCCGACCCCGCCTCCGTGGAACGCACGGGTCCGGACTTCGTCCGCCCGCGACCGCTTGTGGTGCGGGAGGCACTGCCTCACGATGAACCTCGACCGTCAGGCCCGAAGCGATCGCCGGCCGAAGGGATTCACCGCATGCGTGCCTCGCTCCGCACGGGGGCGGCGGGATTCGCCGCCCTGTGTCTGACCCTCGTCGCCGCTCCCGCCCACGCGACTCCTCCCGGCCCCGGGGTCAGCGGCAGGATCATCGCGCAGACCACCGTCGACGGCACGGACTACACCCTCAGGGAGATCACGATCCCGCCCGGCCAGGCGACCGGCTGGCACTACCACGACGGCCCGCTCCACGCGTACGTCAAGCAGGGCACCCTCAGCCATTTCGACTCGACATGCGCGCGGGACGGCCTCTACCGCAAGGGCGACTCGCTCACCGAGCCGGCCGGTCCGGGCAACGTCCACATCGGACGCAACCTCGGAAGCAGGCCGCTGGTCCTCGACGTCCTCTATGTACTGCCGCACGGCGCCCCCTTCTCGGAGGACGCCCCGAACCCCGGCTGCCCCTTCGCCTAGGCCCGGTCCGCCCACGGACCGTAGGGGCCGTCACGCCGGCACGAGGACGGCCCGGTGCCGCGGCAGGCACCGTTCGCCTGCCGCGGCACCGGGCCACTCGTCGCTACGGACGTCCGGGGACTATCCCAGGACCTGGGGCACGTCGATGTCGAACCCACCCGCGCTCTCGGTCAGTTCGCGCCACACCTTGGCCGCCACGGGCACCCCCTCCCCCGCGCGCGACGCCGCGAGCGAGGCGCTGCGCTCACCCGGGTAGAACACGCCGGGTGCCCCGTCCGCCGTCGGCAGTGCCTTGAGCGTGGCGAGCGTGGCGTCGACGGAGTCGGTGAAGGCTCCGGCGTCGCCGAAGGCCGCCGGGTCGATGGCGACGATCAGCGCGTTCTGCCGGTGCTTGCGGCCCGCCGGGTCCTCGGAGTGGAAGGCGGCGAAGACGGGCGCGCCGACCAGCACGCCGGTCAGCAGCTCGAAGGCGAGCGACATGCCGGACCCCTTGGCGCCGCCCAGCGGCAGCGGCATGACCGCCTGCCGAGGGTCGGTGGTGGGGGTGCCGTCCGCGGTGGCGGCGGCGCCCTCGGGCAGCGGGGTGCCGTTCGCCCTCGCCTGCCGGATACGGCCCAGGGCGATGGTGGCGGTGGCCATGTCCAGGAGCAGCGGGGCATGGCTGTCCGCCGGTACGGCGACGGCGAGCGGGCTGGTCGCGACGGCCGCGCCCTTGACGCCGGTGTAGCCCATGTTGGGCATGCCGGCGACGAACGCGATGCCGATCAGGCCCTGTTCGGCGATCTTCGAGACGTAGTAGCCGATGGCCCCGGTGTGCACGGTGCGGCGTACACCGACGGCCGCCACTCCGCTCGTCCTGGCCCGGGTGACGGCCTCCTCGGCCGCCGCGATGAGGGCCACCGGGCCGGGCGCGCGGTCCGCGTCGAGGACGGCGACGGCGGCGCCGCCCGACTCGACGGTGATCTCGGGACGGGCGTTGGCCACCCCCTTGGCGAGCAGTTCCAGATAGGCGGGGACGCGCGCGGTGCCGTGGGAGTCGATGCCACGGAGCGCGGCCCAGACGAACACGTCGGCGGTGGTACGGGCGTGTTCGGCGCTGAGGCCGCCCTTCTCCAGGAGCGCGGCGGCGAAGCCGCGGAGCTCGTCGGCGGGGACGAGCACCTTGCCCGGCGAGGGTGTCGGTGTGTCGGTCATGGTTGCGGGTGCCTCCTGGATCAGCGGGTGACGAGGACGTCGACGACCGCGGTGGTGCCCTCCGCGACCGCCTTGAGCGCGCGCTCCAGGGCGGGGGCGAGCGCGTCCGGCGCGTCGACGGTCTCGGTGTGCATGCCGAACGGTTCGGCGAAGGCGGCGAGCCGGGGCAGCCGGTGGAGGTCGGTGCCCAGCCATTCGCCGGTCTCGGCCGCCGCGCCCTCGGGGTAGAACCTGCGGTGGTTGAGGTTCATCGACTTGTAGACACGGTTGTTGAAGACCACGATCAGCAGCGGCAGTCCGTACGCGTTCGAGGCGTCGTACGACGGGATGACGGGGTTGTACGTGAAGGCGCCGTCGCCGATCGTGAGCACCACGGGCCGCTCGCGGGCGGCGAGTTTGACGCCGAGGGCGACCGCGATGCCCTGGCCGAGTCCGCCCTGGACGTAGAAGTACGAGTCGGGGGCGGCGGTCTGCACATGGCGCTTGACGACGCGGCTGTGGGTGATCGTCTCGTCGACGACGATCGCGTCCTGGCCCTCCAGGAGCCCGCGCAGGGTCGCTGCGACGTGCACGGGGTCGACGCCCTCGGACCGCGCCGCCTTCGCCTCGGCGGCGGCGATGGCGGCCTGTTCGTCCGCGTGCCGTTCCTCGTGCTCTGCTCGGCGCGCGGTGACGGCGGCCTTGGCCTCGAGGTCGAGGGGACGGGTGGGCGCCCGCTTGGCCAGCTGGCGCAGGGTGTTGGTGACGTTTCCTTCCAGGTAGCGGTCGGCGAAGAGCGGCGGGCGAGTTCGCCCCGGCGGTGCAGCCGTCTGCGGGCGAAGCGGTCCCCGGCCAGCATCAGGTTCTCGTCCAGGGACATGCCGGGGACCAGTCCGAGGGCCCGCCGGTCGCCCGTGACGCAGCGCAGTCCGCCGGCGAGGGAGGCGTGCACCCGGCCGAACGGCACCGGGGCGCCGTCGACGTGGAGTTCGCCGGTGTCCGGGCGGCGACGGCCGGAGAGCAGGTCGAAGAGGCGGGACTGCGCGTCGCCGGCCGGTCCGAGCACCGCGACGATCTCGCCTCTTCGCACCTCGACGTCGAGGCCGCGGACCGCCCGGCCGTCGCCGAGGCCGCGCACCGCGAGACCGATGTCGTCCTTGGGGGCGGGGCGTTCGGAGCGCCGCGAGACGACGTCCCGGCCCACCATGGCCCGTACGAGCGAGTCCGGGTCGAACTCGGCGGCCGGGGCGGAGCGCACGACGGCCCCGTCGCGGAGCACGGTGAGCCGGTCCGCGACGGCCATCACCTCGTCGATGTAGTGCGAGATGTAGACGACGGCGACGCCCTCGTCGCGCAGGGTGCGCACCAACTCCCTTATCTGTCCGGCGGCTTCAGCGCTCAGACAGGCGGTGGGCTCGTCGAGGACCAGGATCCGCCCGCCGCGGCGCACCTCGCGGGCCACCTCGACCATCGTCTGCTCGGCGACGCTCAGCGAACCCGCGGTCCGATCCACGTCGATGGCGATGCCGAGGTCCGAAAGGGCCCGCGCGGCCTCGGACCTGACCGTCTTCCAGTGCACGGCGCCGCGCCGGGCGGGCAGGTCGCCGAGCATGACGTTCTCCGCGACGGTCAGGCCCATCGCCAGCTCGCGGCGCTGGGGCACCGAGGCGATGCCGAGCCGTCGGGCCTTGCGTACGGTCAGTGCGTGCTGGGTGTGTCCGTCGACCTCGATGGTGCCGGAGTCGGCCTGGTGCACCCCGGAGAGGATCTGCACCAGCGTCGACTTGCCGGCTCCGTTCATGCCCATCAGCGCGTGCACCTCGCCGGGGTGGAGGTCGAGGTCGACGTCGGTGAGCGCGGCGGCGCCGCCGAAGCTCTTGGTGACACCTCGGACGCGGAGCACGGGTCCGCGGGCGGTACCGGCGCCGCCGGCTCCCGTCGCGGTCGGAGTCCTCGGGGTCACGGCGGCACCTCCTTGGCCTTCCCGGTCCGTGAGGGTGGTCACGGCCGCGGTCCGTCGTCGTGTGCGGCACGTCCGTATCCGCGGATGTCGGGGAAGGGGGGCTCGCGGTCGGCCTGGAGGTCCACCTGGAAGGTGTTCAGGCACATCCCGAGCATGGTGAAGTTCCCGAGCGCGCCGATCGTGTCCACCAGGCCCCTGGGGCCGAAGTGGCCGAGCGCCCGGGCGAAGGTCTCGTCGCGGACGAAGTGCTCGTCGAGCACTTCCCGGCAGAACTGGTAGAAGGCCTGGTCGGCCTCGTCGTCGAAGACCGCTTCCCGCTTCTCGGCGACGGCCTTGACCGCCGCCTCCGGAACACCCGCCTCGATCGCCCGGTCCACGTGCGCGTTCCAGGAGTACTGCGCGTCCCAGTTCCTCGCGGCCATCAACAGGGTGAGTTCGCACAGGTGTTCGGGCAGACTGCAGTCGAACCGGGCGAAGGCGCCGAGGGATTCGGCGCGCTCGCACATCTCCGGGCTGTGCAGCCAGACCCGGAAGGGACCACGGACCGCGCCGCGCCGGCCGGCGATACGGGCGGCCAGTTCCCGCTGGCGCGGTTCCATGTCCTCATCGGTCAGAACGGGGAGCCTCATGTGGCTGCTACCTGCCTTTTCTTTCCGGCGTGTTTCCGGCATGTACGGGGATGCCGTGCGATGCCAGCCGACGGTGCAGCCGGGTGCGGGAAGCTCACCCTTCCCGGAATGCAAGGTAAAACTGCACGCCGGACGGCACCCGCGGACGCGAACGCGCCCTAACGTCGGTCGACGCAACACCGCCCACGGGAGAGGAACCCCGGATGACCACGATCATCGAAGCCGCGTCCGTGCCCCTGCTGGACCGGGGCGGCGCCGTCGCGACGACACCGCTCATCACCACCCGCTCGGCCGGCGGGGAGAACCGCGTCACCAGCGGGATGAGCGTCTATCCGGTCGGCTCCGGAGCACCTTTGCACTCGCACAACTGCGACGAGCACGTGACGATCCTGGAGGGCGAGGCGGAGGTGGTCGTCGACGGCGCGGTGACGAAGCTGAGGCGGTTCGACACCACGTACGTCCCCTCCCCCGTACCGCATCTGTTCAGGAACATCGGCGACCGGCCGCTGCGCATCCTGTGGGTCTACTCGTCGGGCCATGTCACCCGCACCTTCACCGAGACCGGGAAGACCGTCGAACACCTCTCGGACGAGGATCGGATGGGATGACGCGAGGACGGCCCCGCCCTTCTCGGGGCGGGGCCGTCCCCAGGAGCGGGACCTGCGGGGTCACCGGGCGGGGTCACCCACCAGGATCACCGCACGGGGTCACCGGGCGGGCGCTCCCTGGGCGGGGGCCGGGGCGAGGCCGGCGGGACGGGTCGTGAAGGTGCCACGGCCCTGGGTCCGGCTGCGCAACCGGGTCGCGTAGCCGAAGAGTTCGGCCAGCGGCACGGTGGCGGTGATCACCGACGTACCCCCGCGGACCAGCGAGCCCGAGACCCTGCCGCGCCGGGCCGCGAGGTCGCCGAGCACCGCGCCGACGGCCTCCTCGGGCACGGTGACGGTGACCTCGGCCACCGGCTCCAGCAGGACCATCGCACTGGCGCGCAGCGCCTCACGCAGCCCGAACCGGCCGGCCGCGCGGAACGCCATCTCCGAGGAGTCCTTCGCGTGGGTCGCCCCGTCGGTGAGGGTGACGCGCAGTCCGGTCACCGGGTGACCGCCGAGGGGACCCTCGGCGAGCGCGTCCCGGCAGCCCGCCTCCACGGCGCGGACGTACTCCTGCGGCACCCGGCCGCCGACGACCGCGGAACGGAAGACGAAGCCCGCCACCGAGTCCTCGGCACCGCCGGGACCGGTCCCCAGCGGCTCCACGTCGAGGACGACATGGGCGAACTGCCCGGCGCCACCGTCCTGTTTGACGTGCCGGTACACCAGACCCGAAACCCCGCGGGCCACCGTCTCGCGATAGGACACCCTCGGCCGCCCGACGGCGACGTCGAGTCCGTGGGCGCGCCGGATCTTCTCCACCGCCACCTCCAGATGCAGTTCTCCCATGCCCGACAGCACCGTCTGTCCGGTCTCGGGGTCGGTGCGGACGACCAGCGAGGGGTCCTCCTCGGCCAGTCGCGCCAGCGCCGACACCAGACGGTCGGTCTCGGTGCTGCTGCGCGCCTCGACCGCCACGGACACCACCGGATCGGCGACGACCGGCGGTTCGAGGAGCAGCGGCGCCCCGGGGGCGCACAGCGTGGCCCCGGCCCGGGCGGACTTCGGTCCGATCACGGCGACGATGTCTCCGGCCACCGCGCGCTCCAGCTCCGCGTGGCGGTCGGCCCGTACGCGCAGGATGCGGGCGATCCGCTCGGTGCGTCCCGTGCCCACGTCCAGCACCCCCTGTCCCTTCTCCACCGTGCCCGCGTAGACACGCAGGTACGTCATCCGTCCGGTCGCGGTGGCGTTCACCTTGAACACCAGGGCGGCGAACGGCGCCGCCGGGTCCGCCGCCCGTTCCCGCTCCGCGCCGTCGTGCGTGCCGCGGACGGCGGGCACGTCGAGCGGCGAGGGCAGGTAGGCCACCATGGCGTCCAGCAGCGGTTCGACCCCGCGGTTGCGGTAGGCCGAGCCGCACAGCACCACGACGCCCTCACCGCTGCGGGTGAGGTCGCGCAGCGCGGACGACAGGGTCGGCGCCGAGAGGGTGGAACGGGCGCAGAACTCCTCCAGCGCCGCCGGATGGAGTTCCGCCACCGCCTCCTCCAGGAGCCGGCGCCGGCGCCGGGCCTCCTCCAGCAGGTCCTGCGGCACCGGGATCTCCTGGGCTCCGTCGACGCCGTCGGTCCACACGAACGCGCGCATCCGCAGCAGGTCGACCACGCCGGTGAAGGCGTCCTCCGAGCCGATCGGCAACTGGACGACCAGGGGCGCCGGATGCAGCCGCTCGCGGATCGAGTCGACGGCGGTGTCCAGGTCGGCGCCCGCGCGGTCGAGCTTGTTCACGAAGGCGATCCGCGGGACACCGTGCCGGTCGGCCCGACGCCACACCGACTCGCTCTGCGGTTCGACGCCCGCCACGGCGTCGAACACGGCGACGGCTCCGTCGAGGACGCGCAGCGAGCGCTCCACCTCGTCGGAGAAGTCGACGTGGCCGGGGGTGTCGATCAGGTTGATCCGGTGGCCGTCCCAGGCGCAGGTGACGGCCGCGGCGAAGATGGTGATGCCGCGGTCGCGCTCCTGCGGGTCGAAGTCGGTGACGGTGGTGCCGTCATGGACCTCGCCTCGTTTGTGGATGGTGCCGGTGAGGTAGAGGATCCGCTCGGTCACGGTGGTCTTCCCGGCGTCGACGTGGGCGAGGATGCCCAGGTTGCGGACGGCGGCGAGGGGGCCGGTGACGGAGTCGGTGAGGTGACGGTGCAGGTCGGTACGCACGGCCGGGGCCTTTCGGAAGATCCGGAATCGGGTCGGCGCGATTCCCGGACGACACGCCTGGGTTCAGGCGGTGGCGAAGCTCCGGCGGGCACGGCACACACGACGACCGGGCATGCGGTCGCCGCCGTGCGGGGCGGAGGTCAGTGAGTCGTCGCGGGCGTCCGGTTCCGGCCGCGCAGCCGGTACCGGGCCCCCGAGGACACGAGGATCACCTCGTACTGTGACGGGGGGACGACGACAGCGGTGCGGTAACGCACGGCCCGGCCCCCCTCGTTCGTCACGGCGCACACGGCACCCGGAGTGGTGGTGTGCGGTTCGGTGGCGAGTGTAGGGAACCGGGCGCGGGCCCGGCACCGGGTTTTTCGCGACCGGCTCGGCGAGCGGGCGCGGTGCCCCGGCCGGTCGCGGCTCCTCCCCTGGCCGGATCCGCCGCTCGCGGTACCTTTCGCCCTGTCAGAGCCTTCTGGGCATCAACCGCCTTTGGACGTCAGGATGGTCATGAGCGAGGAAACGATCGTCGAAGCAGCGCCCGGAGTCCATCTGGTGCACGGCAGCAACACGAACTGGGTGGTGCTGTCCGAGGGCGACTCGGTCACCCTGATCGACACCGGATATCCCGGGGACCGGGAGAAGCTCCTGGCGTCGCTGAGAGCCCTCGGCCACGAACCCGAGGCGGTGACGGCCGTGCTCATCACCCACGCCCACAGCGACCACCTGGGCTCCGCCGAATTCCTGAACCGCACCTACGGCACTCCGGTCCAGCTCCACGCGACCGAGGTGCCGCACGCGCGCCGGGAGTTCCTCCACCAGGTGAGCATCGGCCAGGTCGTGCGGCAGGCATGGCGCCCCGGCGTGCTGCCCTGGGCGGTGCACGCCATCCGCTCCGGCGGCACGGCGGACGTGGCCATGACGAAACCCGAGGCCTTCCCGCACGCGGGCCCGCTCGACCTCCCCGGGCGGCCCGTCCCGGTGCACACGCCCGGTCACACGCCCGGCCACTGCGTCTACCACCTGCCGGAGGCCGGCGTACTGATCTCCGGTGACGCCCTGGTGAGCGGTCACCCCACCTCGCGGATACGAGGTCCGCAGCTCCTGCCCCGGATGTTCGACACCGAGCGGGCCGGAGCGCTCGCCTCGCTCGAACGGATCGAGGCCCTGGCCGCCGACGTGCTGCTGCCCGGACACGGGCCCGTGCACCGCGCGCCGGTGGGGCAGGCCGCCCAGCGGGCCCGGGAACTGGCCGGCTGACCGGGCACGGCGGCGGGGGCCGAGCGGCCGACGGGCCCCCGCGGCCGCGGGGGCCCGTCGCCACTTGACGCGAGGGGCAGACAGGTGCAAAGTTGTACATATACGTCGTAAACATACGTCGTTCCCGTTTCACCCGACCGCCGCCCGCGCGCACACGAAGGAGCCGGGCACATGAGCGCCCCCTCGACCATTCTCGTCACGGGCGGCGCAGGATTCATCGGTAGTCACGCCTGCGTCGAACTGCTCGACCACGGTTACGAGTTGATCGTGGTCGACGACTATTCCAACAGCAGTCCCCAGGTCTTCGCCCGCGTGGAACGCATCGCGGGCCGCTTCCTCGGCACCATCTACGAGCTGGACATCCGCGACCGGCGCGCCCTGTCGGCCGTCTTCGACCGGCACTCCGTGGACGCCGTCGTGCACTTCGCCGCGCTCAAGGCGGTCGGCTCGTCGACCCGGATGCCCATCGAGTACTACGACACCAACGTCGGCGGAACGACCGCGCTGCTGAGCACCATGCACGAGCACGGTGTGCGCCAGCTCGTCTTCTCCTCGTCCTGCTCGGTGTACGGCGACGCCGGCCACGGAGCGCTCGACGAGTCGACCCCGGCCCGGCCGACGAATCCGTACGCCGCCTCCAAGGTCATCTGCGAGCAGATCCTCGCCGACGTCTGCCGTCGCCACCCGGAGTACACCGTGCTGTGTCTGCGGTACTTCAACCCGGCGGGCGCCCACCCCAGCGGGCTCCTCGGCGAGGACCCCGGCGACTCCCCGGAGAACCTGCTGCCGAACCTGGCCCAGGTGGCCATCGGGCGACAGGAACGCCTGCGCGTCTTCGGTGACGACTACCCGACGGCGGACGGCACGGCGATCCGCGACTACCTGCACGTCATGGACACCGTCGAGGCCCATCGCGTCGCCCTCGACCACCTCGCCGACGAGCCGGGCATGCACGTGTACAACCTCGGCATCGGCAGGGGCAGTTCGGTCCTCGACGTGATCTCCGCCTTCTCCGCGGAGTGCGGCCGTCCGCTGCCGTACGAGATGGTCAGGCGGCGTCCCGGCGATGTCGCCGAACTCGTGGCGGACGCCTCGGCCGTGGCGCGCGCCTGGGGCTGGCATCCTTCACGCGACCTCGCCGCCATGTGCCGGGACGCGTGGCGGTTCCAGCAGCTCAACCCGCACGGCTACGCGGGTTCCGCCCGGCGCTCCTCCGGCAAGGGCTGACCCCCGAACACCCCCTCCTTACCTCCGCTCGGCCCGTTTCCCGCCGAGCGGAGGCTCCGGCCCGAGCTGCCGCTCCGGGACGGGTCGCTCCGGGAACAGCAGGTACACGACGGCACGAACACGACGGCGGGCACACGGCCGCACGGACCTAGGCTCCCGCTCCGGGGCCGGTCACTCCGACAGCAGGAACGCCGTCTCCACCAGCGCGATGTGGCTGAACGCCTGCGGCGCGTTGCCCAGTTGACGGTCGGCGCCGGGGTCCCACTGCTCCGAGAGCAGGCCGAGGTCGTTGCGGATCTCCAGGACCCGTTCGAACACCTCCGTCGCCTCCTCCCGGCGTCCGCTCGCGGCGAGCGCGTCGGCGTACCAGAGGGAGCACGCGACGAACGCGCCCTCGCTGCCGGGCATCCCGTCCACCCCGTGCACGCCCTTCCCGTTCGGCGCGTACCGGCGCACGAACCCGCCGTCGGTCAGCTCCCCCATCGCCCGCACGGTGCCGCGCACCCTCTCGTCCCCGGCCGGCAGGAAACCCAGCCGGGGGATCAGCAGCGCCGAGGCGTCCAGCGCCGACGAACCGTAGGACTGGACGAAGGACCCCCGTCCCGCGTCCCATCCCTCCCGGCACACCTCCCGGTGCACCTCGTCCCGCAGGGCCCGCCAGACGTCCGAGGACCCGTTCCTGCCGAGCAGTTCACCCATCCGCAGCGCGCGGTCCGCCGCCACCCAGGCCATCACCTTGGAGTGGACGAAGTGCCGCGCGGGGCCGCGCACCTGCCACAGCCCCCGGTCCGGCTCACGCCAGTGCAGGCGGAGCTGGCCCATCATGGCCTCCACCAGGCTCCACACCTGGCGGGGCATGGAGATGCCCGCCCGCAGCGACAGCAGGAGCGCGTCGAGCACTTCGCCGTACACGTCGAGCTGGAACTGGTTCATGGCGGAGTTGCCGAAGCGGACCGGCCGCGAGCCCTCGTAGCCCGGCAGCCACGGCGCCTCCGTCTCCCGGAGCAGCCGCTGTCCGCCGACGCCGTACACGGTCTGGAGATCGGCGGGGTCCCCCGCGACGGCCCGCACGAGCCAGCCCAGCCAGGCCGTCGCCTCGTCGCGGTAGCCGCCGCGCAGCAGGCAGGACAGTGTCAGCGCGGAGTCGCGCAGCCAGCAGAAGCGGTGGTCCCAGTTGCGTTCGCCGCCGATGCAGCCGGGCAGTGAGGTGGTCGGGGCCGCGACGATGCCCCCGGTGGGCGCGTAGGTGAGTGCCTTGAGCGTGATCAGGGACCGTACGACGGCGTCGCGCCAGGGCCCTTGGTAGTGGCACTGGGCGGTCCAGCGCCGCCAGAAGTCGCCGGTCTCCTTGAGCACCGTCTCCGCCGGGACGGACAGCGGAGCGGGCGGCTCGGGCACGTACGAGGGTGCCCACACGAACGTGAGGGTCGTCCTGCGCCCGGCCAGGACGGTGAAGTCGTGGACGGTGGAGGTCTCACTGCCGGGTCGCACCTCCAGGCCCTCGGCGTTCAGCCACACGGCGTCCGGTCCGGCGACCGCGACCGTGCAGGCCTCGCCGGCCTGGATCCAGGGCACCACCCTGCCCTGGTGGAAGCGCAGCCGCAGTTCGCTGCGCATGGTCACGGAGCCCGACAGGCCTTCCACCATGCGCACGATGCAGGGGAGCTGACTGCGCGGCGGCATGAAGTCGATGACCCGCACGGCGCCCGTGGGCGTCTCCCAGCGGGATTCCAGGACGAGTGTGTCCGGCCGGTAGGCGCGGCCCGAGCAGGACGCGCGCACAGCGCGGGAGGCCGGCGCGATGCGCCAGAAGCCGTTGTCCTCCGTGCCGAGCAGCGCGGCCAGGCAGGCCGGGGAGTCGAACCGGGGCAGACACAGCCAGTCGATGGAACCGTCTCTGCCGACCATGGCAGCGGTTTCCAGATCGCTGATGAGGGCGTAGTCCTCGATGGGTGCGTTCATGATCGAAGCCGCGCTGCCGTGTGGGGTGCAGCCCTTTCAGGATATGTCCGTGACACGGGAGTTCGCCTCCTGGACCCGTCACGAAGGCCGTCCCGCGGCGGACGGCTCGGCCGGACGCAGAGGTGCCTGCGACTGCGCCACGAACCAGTCGGCGGTGTGCCGCAGACCGTCCTCCAGGGACACCCGCGGGTACCACCCCAGTGCCTCCCGCGCGCGGGAGACGACGGGCCGCCGGCGGACCGGGTCGTCGACCGGCAGGGGCAGGAAGCGCAGCCCGCTGCGCGATCCGGTGATCGTCACGACGAGTTCGGCGAGCTCCCGCACGGTCCGCTCGTTGGGGTTGCCCAGGTTGAACGGGCCCGGACGGTGTGAGTCGATCATGGCCATCAGACCCCGGACGAGGTCGTCGACGTAGCAGAAGCTGCGGGTCTGGCTGCCGTCCCCGAAGAGGGTCAGGGGCTCGCCGGAGAGCGCCTGCCGGATGAAGCTGGAGACCACCCGGCCGTCATAGGAACGCATGCGGGGGCCGTAGGTGTTGAAGATGCGGACGATCCCCACGTCGACCGCCCGGCTCCGCCGGTACGCCATGGACAGGGCCTCGGCGTACCGCTTGGCCTCGTCGTAGACACTGCGGGGCCCGATGGGGTTGACGTGTCCCCAGTACGCCTCGTCCTGCGGATGGACCTTGGGATCGCCGTAGACCTCGCTGGTGGACGCCAGGACGAACCGGGCCGAGTGGCGGTCGGCGAGCCGGAGCATGTTCTCCGTCCCCCGGCTGCCCGCGGCCAGCGTCTCCAGCGGGAAGCGCTCGTACTCCACGGGCGACGCCAGACTCGCCAGGTGCACCACGGCGTCCACGTCCCCGGAGACGCTGAACGGCTCGGTGACGTCCCACGTCTCGAAGGCGAACCGGGGGTCGTGGCGGAGCGCGGCGACGTTGACCGGTCTGCCCGAGGAGAGATTGTCCAGACAGCAGACGCTGTCACCTCTGTTCAGCAGGGCCTCGCACAGATGCGATCCCAGGAAGCCGCTTCCGCCGGACACGACGACACGCATGGTCTCTCCTCCCGCCGGTCAGGCGGGGCCCGGGCGGCCCAGCGCGTGCAGCGCCCATCCCGCCGAGCTCCACCGTTCCTGGTCCAGGGTGTTGCGGGCGTCCACCAGGACCGGGGACCGCACCACCGTCGCGAGCGCGGCGGGGTCCAGGTCCCGGTACTGGGGCCACTCGGTGAGGTGCAGGACGACATCGGCCCGCTCGCAGGCCTTGGTCACGTCCAGGGCGAACTGAAGACCGGGGTAGGCCACTCGGGCGTTGTCGATCGCCTCGAAGTCGTGCACGCGGACCTGTGCTCCGCGGCGGCGTATCTCGTCGGCGACCACGAGTGCGGGCGAGTCCCGGACGTCGTCGCTGCCGGGCTTGAAGGCGGCTCCGAGCACCGCGACGCTCCGGCCGGCGAAGGAGCCTCCCAGGAGGCGCGCGGCGAGGTCGACGGTGCGCCGGCGCTGCCGTGTGTTGATCTCGTCGACCTCGCGCAGGAAGGTGACGGAGCCGCCGAGACCGAGTTCCTCGGCGCGGGTGGCGAAGGCCCGGATGTCCTTGGGCAGACAGCTGCCGCCGAAGCCGAGTCCGGGAGCGAGGAAGCGGGGCCCGATGCGGGAGTCCCGGCCCATCGCCTCCGCCAGGGTGAGCACGTCGGCGCCGGCAGCCTCACAGATCTCGGCCATGGCGTTGATGAAGGAGATCTTGGTGGCGAGGAAGGAGTTGGAGGCGACCTTCACCAGTTCGGCGGTGGCCGGGTCGGTGGCGATGAGCGGGGCGCCCGCCTCCAGCAGCGGCGCGTAGATCTCCCGGAGCCGCGCCTCGGCCCAGTCCTCGCCCTTCCTGGTGCCGACCACGATGCGTTCGGGCCGCAGGGTGTCCTGGACGGCGCAGCCCTCGCGCAGGAACTCCGGGTTCCAGGCCACGTCGGCCCGCGGAGCGGTGGCGCGCAGCCGTTCGGCGAGGTGGGCCGCGGTGCCGACCGGGACGGTGGACTTGCCGACCACCAGGACCCGTTCGTGACCGCTGTCGCGGATTCCGGGCGCCAGTCCGTCGACGGCGGCCTCCACGTACCGCAGGTCCGCGGCGCCCGTGTCGGGATGCTGGGGCGTGCCGACGCAGACGAAGTGCGTGTCGGCGAAGCGGGCGGCCTCGGCCGGCGAGGTGGTGAAGCGCAGCCGGCCGGAGTCCACGGCTCTCATGAGGGTTTCGGACAGGCCGGGTTCGAAGAACGGGGGCGTGCCCGCGGTCAGGGCGGCGATCCTGTCCTCGTCGACGTCGACGCCGAGCACGTCGTGCCCGATGTCGGCCATGCAGGCGGCGTGCACCGCGCCGACGTATCCGGTGCCGATGACTGTCAGACGCATGTCGTTCTCCGTGGTCGGCGTGTGGTCGGCCCGTGGCCGCCAGGCGCGTGGGTGTCGGGGGAGTCGAAGAGGTCAGTGGCGGGGGACGCCTTCCGGGACCCGCCCGGTGGCGGGCCGGTCCGGCAGCCCGCGGCGGCGGGCGACGACGGCCCCGCGCAGGAGCCCGGGCGCGAGGGCGGTCCCGTGGGTGAAGGAAGCCTCGGGCGCGAAACGGGTCCCGGTCGTGACGGAGGTCTCGGACGTGCAAGCAGTCCCGGTCGTGGCGGAAGCCTCGGGCGTGAAAGCAGTCCCGGTCGCGCAGGAAGTCTCGGGCCTGAAAGGCGTCCCGGTCGTGCAGGAGGCCTCGGGCCTGAAGGGGGTTTCGGACGTGGCAGGGGTCCCGGTCGTGCAGGCGGTCTCGGGTGTGAAGGGCGCGCGGACCCGGCGGCCGCCCTGACGGCCCATCTCCGCGGCCTCGCGCGGATGGTCGAGGAGCCAGCCGACCGCGCGTGCGGCGGATCCCGGGTCGGCCGGTGCCACGAGCAGTCCCGTGGCTCCGTGCTCGACCAGGTCGGGCACTCCGTGCACGGCCGTCGCGACGACGGGCCGGGCGGTGGCCAGCGCCTCGGTGAGCGCCCGGCCCGGGCCCTCGTGGAGAGAGGTGGTCACGAAGACGTCCAGTCCAGCGACGAGCCGGCCGGCGTCCGGACACGGTCCGGTGATCCTCACCTCGACACCGAGGTCCGCGGCGAGCCGTCGGACCTCCCCCGCCAGCGGACCGTCCCCGATCATGACGAACGCGGTGTCCGGGTGTTGCGCCCGGATCGCGGCCGCCATGCGGACGAAGGCGAGGGGGGTGTTCCGGGTGTCGACGCGACCGACGGTGCCGACGAGTGCCGTCGTCCCGGGGACGCCGAGCAGGGCGCGGGCGGACGGGTCGAACGTCTCGGGGAGGTCGTGCAGCCGTACGGCGGAGGGCGGGACCTCGCCGCGGTGCGGCGGGGCCGCGAGCTCCCCGGCCGCCGACCGCGTCACGCGCGGGGCGACCGCGGGGAACCGGCGGGCCAGCCGCCGTGCCACGCGCTCCAGACCGCGGTGCACCGGGTGTCCGGGGCGGGCCGTGTACGGGTGGAAGCTCAGTCCGTGGAGCGTGTGCGCCACGACGGGGGTGCGGCACAGCCGCGCGGCGATCCGGCCGAGTGAGCCGCCCTTCGCGGAATGGGTGTACACGACCGTGAACCGCTCGCGGCGGATGAGCCGCACGAGGCGTCCCAGCACGAGGACGTCGGCGGGGCCCAGGGCATGCCGGAACCCCGGTGTCTCCAGGGTGCGCACGCCCGCGGCCCGCGCCGGTTCCCACAGCTCGCCGCCCGGGACGCCGGCGACCCACACCTCGTAACGGTCGGGGTCCGTGCCCTCGGCGGCCAGCAGGGTGCCGTCACTGGTGCCCGCCCAGAAGCGGGTGATGACGTGCAGGACCTTGATCCGCGGCAGGAGCGGTGCGGGGGGCAGCACCTCGACGGGTGCCACCCGCGGGAGCGCCGCGGTCCTGCTGCCGGCCGTGCCGTCCGGCCGCCCCGGACGGGGGGCGAGAGTCCCGTACAGCATCAACGATCACCACCGATGGACACCTGTGCAAATACGTATATTTACGACGTATACGTACATCATCACCCTTCACGCCGTTCTGGTCAATCCAGAACATTCACCCTCATACGCCGTATACGTACATCTCTGCCCCATAGGCGCATAGAGTCGAGAAGAGCGGGATTCTCGGGTGGCCGGGCGGTCGGGCCGTACGGAGGCGGGACATGGCCAGGGAACGGGCACGGGACAGCAGCGGCGAGGCCGCCAAACCGGCGCGGCGCGCCAGCGACCGGGGCCACTACGGCCGGCTGAGCCGGCAACGCGTGCTCGCCGCCGCTCTGGAACTCGTGGACGAGGAAGGGCTCTCGGCCCTGAGCATGCGCCGGCTCGGCGCCCGGCTCGGCGTCGAGGCCATGGCCCTCTACCGGTACGCGGAGGGCAAGGACGCGCTGCTGGACGGACTCGTCGAGGCCCTCCACCTCGAACTGGACGAGCGCCTGTCGGCCGGTGCCCCCGAGGGCTCCGCGGCGCCCGGCCCGGACGCGTGGCGCGACGAACTCCACCGCATCGCGCGGGCGATGTACGAGGTCTGCCTCGCCCATCCGCAGGCCGTACCGCTGCTCGCCACCCGCATGCTCGCCGTTCCGCTGGCCCGCAGACCGCTCGCCGTGCTCAAGGAACACGAGCGGGTGCTCGCGCTGCTCCACGACGCGGGGCTCGGCCCCGCCCGCACCGTGGCCGTCTTCCGTGCCTTCACGGGCTGGGTCCTCGGCTACGTGTCCGTGGAACTGCGCGCCATGGTGGACAACCCCGAGGAGGAGGACCCCGCCTTCCGGCTGGGCCTGCACCGGATGCCGCCCCAGGAACTGCCCCGGCTCCGCGAGATCACCGCGACCCTCGCCGGACACGGCGGACCGGAGGGGCTGGACGCCGGACTCGACGCTCTGCTGGACCGCTTCACGCAGGACTGAAGATGCACCCGCCCGCCCCCCGTGCCTACGATCAAGATGCCCCGTAACCCGGCGAACGGTCCAGTGCCGTCCGACGTAGGGAGGCGGTTCGGCTTGCGGCGGGCACATCGCCTCTCGGGCGGCTTCCTGCGGTCACGACGCCTCGGCGTGTACGCCCTCCTGGTCGCGGCCACCACCGTCATCTACATGGCCGTTCCCGCGACCCGGACCCCGTTGTGGGCCGTCATCGGACTCGGCGGCGTCGCCGCCATGATCACGGGAATCGTCGTCAACCGCCCCGGCCACCGCTGGCCGTGGGTCCTGCTGGCCGCGGGCCTGCTGGCGTTCGCCGCGGGCGACTCGTCGTACAACGTGATGGAGTCCTACTTCCACTTCAACAACCCGTTCCCCTCCGTCGCGGACGCCTGCTACCTCGCCGTCTATCCCCTGTTCGCCGGCGGTCTCTACGGCCTCGTCCGCTACCGCTGGCCCGGACACGACCTGCCCAGCCTGCTCGACGCGCTGATCTTCGCGCTGGGGCTCGCGCTGCCGGTCTGGGTCTTCCTCGTGCAGCCGCTCACCCATGTGCCGGGCATGACGTGGCAGCAGCGCGCCATCAGCATCGCCTACCCGATCGGCGACGTCCTCGTCCTCGCGATGCTGGCCCGCCTGCTGGCCGCGAGCCCCGGCTCCGGCCGCATCCGCTCGGTGCAGCTCCTCGTTCTGGGCACCGCGACGCTGCTCACGTTCGACATCGCGTACGGGATTCTCCAGCTCAACGACCTGTGGCAGACCGGGACCCTGCTGGACTCCGGCTGGATCGTGTTCTACACCGCCTGGGGACTCGCCGGGCTGCATCCCTCCATGGTGGAGCTGACCCGGCCCGTGGAGCGGCAGGAGTCCCTGCGTCCGACGCGCCGCCGGCTGTTCATGCTCGCCGCGGCCACCCTCGTGGCACCCGGGATCCTGCTGTACGAGGGACGGCGCGGAAGCGCCCAGGACGCCGCCGTGATCGCGGTCTTCTCCGCCGCCCTCTTCCTGCTGGTGATCCTGCGGCTCTCCGGGATGGTGGTGGCCCACCGCAGTGCCGTGGCACGTGAACTGGCACTGCGCACCGCGGCCACGGCCCTCGTCGCGGCGGTCCGACCGAACGACGTGGCGCGGGCCTGCGACACCGCCATCAGCACGTTGTTCGGGCCCAAGGTCGAGCACCGGAGTCTGGTGCTGTCGGCCGAGTACGCGAGCGGGCTGGCGACCCGCCGCTCGCACCTGGTGCCGACCGCGGAGCTCGGAGCGGACATCGCGGGCCGGCTCGACGGTCTGCCGACCACTCTGGTCTGCCCCATGATCCCGCCCGACGAGCCGACCGGGGAGCTGCCGGGCGTGCTGATGGCGGCCGGCCCCGAGCAGCAACTCCGCGAGATCCAGAGCTCGCTGGAGATCCTGGCCTCGCACGCCGGTCTGGCCGTGGAACGCATCGCGCTGCGCCAGGAGATCATCCGCAAGGAGAGCGAGGCGTACTTCCGCACCCTGGTGCGCAACGCCTCGGACGTCATCCTGATCGTCGAGGACGACAACACGGTCCGGTACGCGAGCCCTTCCGCGCGGGCCGTCTTCGGCCAGGTGGAGCTGACCGGGGTACCGCTGCCCGAACTGGTGGACTCCAGCGACCGGACACGGGTGGTCAGGGGACTCGGCGCCCTGCGCAACGGCGGGTCCCCCGAGACCCACGACCACTGGTGGGTGCTGCGCGACGGCAACCGCATCGAGGTCGAGGTGCGCTGCAGCGACCTCCGCAAGGACCCCACGGTCGCCGGTCTGGTCATCACCCTGCGGGACGTGACCGAGCAGCGTCGCCTGGAACACGAGCTGACGGAACGGGCGTTCCACGATCCGCTGACCGGACTGCCGAACCGGACCCTGCTCCTGGAACGGATCGAGCGCGCCCTGCTGCGCAGCCGCCGCGGGACGACGCTCACCTGTCTTCTCTTCATCGACCTCGACGACTTCAAGATGGTCAACGACACGATGGGGCACTCCACCGGCGACCATCTGCTGACCGCCGTCGGCGAACGGCTCTCCGGAGCGCTGCGCCGCACGGACACCGCGGCCCGGCTCGGGGGCGACGAGTTCGCGGTGCTGATGGAGGACGCGAAGAAGCCGCTGGACGCCGAACTCCTGGCCGCCCAGGTGATCCAGGCGCTGAGCAGGCCGTTCAGTCTCCGCGAGGGCTCGGTGAGCGTGTCCGCGAGCGTCGGCGTGGCCACCGCCAGGGACAGCACGGACGCGGAGGAACTGCTCGGCCACGCCGACCTCGCCCTCTACGCGGCCAAGGCCGCGGGCAAGCGGCAGTGGCGCAGGTTCCTGCCGCGGCTGCGGGTGCGGATGGTGGAGCGGCACGATCTCCAGGCACGCCTGGACGGCGCGGTCGCCCGGTCCGAGTTCACCCTGCGCTACCAGCCGGTCGTCGACATCAACGCGGGCGAGGTCGTCGGTTTCGAGGCGCTGGCCCGCTGGCCGCATCCGCAGCACGATCCGGTTCCACCCGACCAGTTCATCGCCCTCGCCGAGGAGACGGGGCACATCACCCCCCTCGGCGCGTGGGTCCTGTCGAACGCCACCACCGACATCGCCGGACTCCAGCGCACGGCCGACGGGGCGGACCCGCCGTACGTCAGCGTGAACGTCTCCCCCCGCCAGTTCCGCGACAGCGGGTTCCTGGGCGAGGTGCGCAGGGCGCTGGAGACCCCGGGACTCGCCCCGGGTTCGCTCCAGCTCGAACTGACCGAGACGGTACTGATGCGCCGGGACGCGCAGATTCAGGCTGTCCTGTATTCGCTGAAGGACCTCGGGGTACACATAGCCGTAGACGACTTCGGCAGCGGCTACTCCTCACTGCGGTACCTGCGTGACTTCCCCGTCGACGTACTGAAGATCGACAAGACGTTCATCGACGACATCGCGCTGGACACCCGGCAGGTCGCCCTCGTCGAGGGCATCGTCGGCCTGGCCGACACCCTGGGCATCCAGGTGATCGCCGAGGGGATCGAGGATCCGGCGCAGCGGGATCTCCTGGCCGGCATGGGGTGCCGGTTCGGACAGGGTTTCCTCTTCGCCCGGCCGATGACGGTGCAGCAGAGCGAGTTCCTGCTGCGCCAGCGCGACGGGGTTCGCAGCCCGGTACGGTCCGCCGCCAGGGCGGCGGAAACGAGGTACTCCATGGCACAGACGGATCCGGATTCCGCCGGCCCCGGCACGACCCCGCCCGCCCTGCCCGCGGCGACGGGCGGTGACGGCGACGGCGGGCGGCCGAACGGCTCACGGACGGACGGCGGGCGGACGACCGACGGCAAGGCGACCGACGGCGAGCGGACGGACGGCAACCAGGCGGACAGCAACCCGGCGGACGGCAAGCAGACCGGGAGCACGGAGTCCGACGGCGTGCGACCCGACGGCACCCAGACGGACAACACCCGCCGCTCCAGGCGCTGGCGAGACCTGGAGCACCTGCGGCAGACCAGCCCCATGAGCGACGCCGTGCTGGACGAGGTGCGGGGCCGGCACATCCGCAGCGGCGACCACTGGCTGATCGACTTCGCCTCTTGCAACTACCTCGGCTTCGACTGCGATCCGGAGATCATCCAGGCGATCGAGCCGGCCGTGCACCGCTGGGGCACCCACCCGAGCTGGTCCCGGCTGATCGGCAGCCCGCGCCTGTACCCCGACATCGAGGAGCGGCTCGCCGACCTGCTCGGCGCTCCGGACACGCTGCTGCTGCCGACGCTGACCCTGATCCACGCCTCGGTGATCCCCGCCCTGGCGGGCCAGGGCCATGTCTTCGTCGAGGCCACGGCGCACCGGACCGTGTTCGACGGCTGCGTGGGGGCCCGCGGGCAGGGCGCGACGCTGCACCGGTTCCACGCCGGACGCCCCGACGAACTGGCCGCCATGCTGGACGCCGTACCCGCCGAACTGCCCCGTCTCGTCTGTCTGGACGGCGTGAACAGCATGACCGGGAACATCCCCGACCTGCCGCGGCTCACCGAGGTGTGCAGGCCGCGGAACGCCCTGCTGTACATCGACGACGCGCACGGCTTCGGCGTCATCGGAGAGCGTGGCCCGAACGAGTCGTGTCCGTACGGGGACCGCGGCAACAGCATCGTGCGGCACTCGGGGGAGTCGTACGAGGGGATCGTGCTCGTCGGCGGGTTCTCCAAGGCGTACTCGTCGCTGCTGGCGTTCGTGGCGCTTCCCAGCGCTCTCAAGGACCGCCTCAAGACCGCGGCGGGCCCCTACCTCTACTCGGGCCCCTCCCCCACCGCCTCCCTCGCCACGGCGATGGCGGGTCTCGACGTCAACGACAGCCGCGGGGACGAGATCCGGGCCGATCTGTACCGCAAGACCGGGCGGGTGCTCGACCATCTGGAGGAACTCGGGGTGGGCACGCTCAACACGGACCGTCTGCCGATCATCGAGATCCCTCTCGCCGACGCCGACGACCTGGACGTGGTCGGCGGGTTCCTGTGGGACAACGGCATCTACGTGACCCTCGCGGCCTATCCCCTCGTACCACGCGACCGGGTCGGTTTCCGGCTGCAGCTCACCGCGCTCAACTCCGACGAAGACGTCGACCGGCTCAACGACACACTCACCCGGCTCACCGAGCGTTATCGGCTGCGGCCGAGGGACGGAGTCAGCGATGGCGGTTCTGAATGACGACGTGAACTGGGACAGTTGGCCCGTCGAGGACTATCTGTCCGAGAACTACCGCGAGTTGCATCCCGCGGACGCGGCGGTCATCAGCCACCACAGCGCGTTCTACCGCGAGTTGGCCCCGGGCAGTGTGAGCCGGTCCGTGGAGGTCGGGGCGGGTCCCAACCTCTATCCGCTGATCCTGGCGTCCGCCGCGAGCCGCCGGATCGACGCCGTGGAGGCGGGCGCCTCCAACGCCGCATATCTGGCCCGGCAGTTGAGCGGACCACCGGAGGAGAGCTGGCTGCCGTTCCACGCGTTGTGCCGCAGCCTCAACCCGGACGTCCCCGACACGCTGGAGGGGGCCCTGTCCCCGGTGCGTCTGGTGCACGGCGACCTCAGGTCCATCGAACCGGGCGGTTACGGCCTCGCCTCCATGCACTTCGTGGCCGAGGGGGCCACCGAGGACTTCGAGGAGTTCAAGGACTTCTGCCGCCGGTTCGTCCGGTGCGTGGTGCCGGGCGGGCATCTGGTCGCCGCCTTCATGGAGAACATGCCGACCTACCGGATCGGGGCCGAATCCCGCTGGCCCGGCTGTCCGGTGGACACGGACGTGATCACCGAGGTGTTCACCCCGCTCACCGACCGGCTCACGGTCAGCCGCATCCAGTCGGACCCGACCCTGCCGGACTACGGGGACTCCGGGATGGTCCTGCTCACCGGGGTCGCGGCCGCCGGGGACTCAGCCGAGTTCCAGTGACGTCACCCCGAACACGCGCTCGCCGGCGAACTCCCTGACAGGACCGGTGTACATGCGGGCCGTCTCGAAGGAGGGGCCCAGACCGAGCTTCCCGACCAGGGCGACGGCCTCCGCGTTCGCCTGGGGCACGTCGACGGCGAGGGTCCTGCCGTCCGCGTCGGCGGCCAGCGCGGCGAACAGGGCACGGGCGTCGGCGGCGGTGTCGGCGAACAGGGGGCCGACCCGCAGGGAGTCGCGCGCCGGACGGAGCACGGCGTACCCGCAGAGCCGGCCGCCGTCGGCGTGCCGGACGAAGGTGCGGTGTCCGGGGGCGGTCAGCCACGACTCCAGGAACACCGGCCGGTCGGCCGGGTAGCAGGCGGCGTCGTACGCCGTGATCGCCGCGTGGTCCGCGGGACCGGCCGCGCGCACGCCCGCCGGCCGCTCCCCCGCCGGCACCACACCGGTGAACCGGGCGGTCCGGTAGGCGAGTTCGAAGCCGGACTTGCGGTAGTTGTCCTGCTGCGCGACCACGCCGTCGAGGCCGACGGTCCGGTCGCCCGCGTGGGCGAGGGCCGTCTCCCAGGTGGCGAGGCCGTAGCCCCTCCCGCGCAGATCGGGGCGCACGAGATAGAAGCCCAGGAAGGCGTAGTCGGCGCTGTAGTTGACCACCGAGACCGCCGAGACCGGCTCCCCGTCGAGGCGTCCGACGAAGAAGCCCTCGGGATCCTGTGCGAAGAAGCTCGCTCCGTCGGACAGGCCGGGATTCCATCCCTCGTCCGCGGCCCAGCCGACGACGACCTTCCAGTCCTCGAGCGTGGCCTGGCTGACGACGAGGCCGTCGGGTCCCGGAGAGGTCATGGGGCACTCCAATGCGTACAGGTCGAAAGGCGCGCCGGCGGACGGACGCGCGGTGCGCCGGCCGGTCGCTCGCGCAGCATCCTTGCCGATCTCCGTGCCGATCGCAGCGACGGGCACCGCGCACCGGAACGGATTCGGCCACCTCACCGCAGCCTCCCGGAACGCCGGGTCCGCGAACGGAGGCCGGGCGTGAAGGAGGCTCCACCGGTCACCCGTCCGATGGAGCCTCCTGCTCGTGACCGCCGCGGGTCAGCGCACCGCGCCGGGCCGGAACCGGCGGAACAGCACGGCGCCGCCGAGCAGCATCGCGGCGCTTCCCGCGATGGCCGGCAGCACGTCGTCCGCACCCGTGTGGGCGAGGGAGGCCATGGCCCCGTCCCGCTCCGTGGCCCGCTCCACGGTCGTGGGGGCGGGAACCGCCGCCGCCGGCGTGGACGGCTTCGGGGCGGGCTTCACGCCGTGGTGGGGCTGCACCGGCTTGGCGCCCGAGGTGTTGACGGACTCGTTCCCGACAGCCGGGTTGCCGAGGCCGACGACCGTCACGGAGTTTCCGCTGAAGTTGACCGGGAGATCCACCGGAAGCTGCAGGCCGTTGCCCGAGAGCACACCCGGCGAATCCTTTCCGCGGCCGTGCGCGACCGCGCCCCCGCCGTCACGGCTGTCGCCGGCGACCGTGCCGCCACGGCCGTTGGCGGCACCGTGCGCTCCGGCTCCCCCGTGCCGTACGCCGCCGCCGGTCGCGGCGGAACCGCCTCCGGAGCCCTGATTGGCGCAGCGGTTGCCCGCGGCGGGGTTGAGCAGCCCGACCACGTTCACCGTGTTCCCGCACAGGTTCACGGGCACGTGCACGGGGAGCTGGACGGTGTTGCCGGAGATCACGCCGGGCGAACCCGCCGCCGCGCCGTCCGCCGCGGAGTCGGCGTGCGCCGGCACCACCGCGGCCAGCGCGCCCGAGGCGGCGGCCGCGGCGATCAGACCATTTCGGGTCACCCGTTTCATTCGTTCACTGCCTTCCTGACAACGACGTGGGCGGTCGCCCACATTGCCAAGAACGTCTGCGAACGATCCGGGTTATGGCTTGTCGACCTTTCACCCCTTCGAGCGGCACCCCTTTCGAACGGCCGCCGCACCCCCTACGGGGGACGCCGGCGCGGGTCGGGGGGCGGCGGCCGGTTCCGCCCGCCCGGAGGCGTGCCCCAAAAGCCGCGTCTATCGTGATCCGGGAGGTATCGCCGGTCCACCGCAGGCGACCCTGGAGGCAGGCATGCTGTCCGTGCACCAACGCTTCGCGGTCGTGGGAGCCGCCACCGCGACGCTGACCCTGCTGGCGGCCGGTCTGCCGGCGGCGGCGAGCGCCGCCGACGGGCCCGACCTGTCCCGCTTCTACCACCAGAAGGTCACGTGGGCGGCCTGCAGGGGCGAGGGCATGCCCAAGGACCTGCAGTGCGGCAAGATCACCGTCCCGCTGGACTACGCGCGGCCGGACCGGGGCACGCTGGACCTGGCGCTGGCCCGCTACCGGGCGACGGGCCGTTCGCGGGGTTCGGTGCTGCTGAACTTCGGCGGTCCGGGCGGCGCGGGCGTTCCCGGGCTCGCGGCGAGCGGCAAGGACTTCATGGGGCTGACGAACGGCTACGACGTGGTGACCTTCGACCCGCGCGGAGTCGGTCGTTCCTCGCCCGTGAGCTGCGGCGACGGCGCGGACGAGATCTTCGGGGCCGCGGCGGCCGGCACCGACGTGCAGGCGGCGCTCAAGGCGGTCAAGAAGGCGGCCGACATCTGTGCCCGGCACTCGGGGGCGGTCCTGCCCCACATCGGCACGGTCGACGCCGCCCGCGACCTGGACGTGATGCGCCAGGCCCTCGGCGACAAGAAGCTCAACTACCTCGGATTCTCGTACGGCACGCGGCTCGGCGCGGTGTACGCGGCCCAGTTCCCCAAGAAGACGGGACGGATGGTGCTCGACGGGGTCGACACCCTCACCGAGCCGATCACCGAGCAGGGCCGCATAGGCGCGGAGGGGCAGCAGACCGCGCTCGACGGCTTCATCACCTGGTGCGCGAAGAACCTGGCCTGCCCGTTCGGCCAGGACCCGCGCAGCGCCGGCGAGCAGATGGTCCAGCTCGTCAAGTCGCTGGACGAGGACCCGGTGCCCTCGGAATTCGGCCAGGACTTCACCGGACAGGACCTGGTGGGGGCGATGAGCCAGGCGCTCTACAGCAAGGAGATGTGGCCCGTCCTCGAACAGGCGCTCAGTCTGCTGATCCAGGACGGCGACACCCACGGACTCCTCCAGCTCTACGGCGGCATCTCCCTTCCCGCCACCTCCACGCCCGTCCGGCAGGGTCCGCCGCGAAACGGCGGGCTCGTGGACGAGGAGGACGTCCCCCTCGACAACCTCCCCGCCGCCCTGATGGCGATCAACTGCGCCGACGACCCCGACCGGCCCGGCGCCGGTGAGGTCGCCCGGCAGGTCGCCGCCCTGCGTGCCGCCTACCAGGAGGCGTCGCCGGTCTTCGGGCAGTACCGGCTCGCCCAGGTGCTGATGTGCTACGGCCGCCCGAAGGGCACCGACTACATACGCGAGAAGGTCCGCGACGTACCCGCCTCGAAGATGCTGCTCGTCGGCACCCGCGGGGACCCGGCGACCCCGTACCGCTGGACGCTGGAGACCGCCAGGCGCCTCGGTTCCTCCGCCGTGGTGCTCGACAACAAGGGCGAGGGGCACACCGGGTACACGTCCTCGAAGTGCGTGCACCGCAAGGTCGACGACTATCTGCTGTACGGGTCGCTGCCGGCCAGCGGCAGCTCCTGCGGCCCGGAGGACGACACGGACGGCTACTGACGGACACCCCCGCGGGGTGAGAGTCGCTCCCCGCGCGGACGCCCCGGTCTGCGGCTTTCGTCCCGATGGGTTTGACTCGGGGTGTGCGCCGGATGCTCCCACTGCTGCTCGTCGCCCTCGGTGCGGCCGGGGCGCTGCTTCTGGCGGGCACCGTCTCGGCGTGGTGGTGGTGCGCGGCGGGCCCGCTGCTCGCGCTGACCGGGCTCGGCGCCCGCGACCTGGCGCAGCGCCGCCACTCGCTCCTGCGCAACTATCCGCTGGTCGGCCGACTGCCCTTCCTGCTGGAGGCCGCGCGTCCGAAGGTCCGGGAGTCCGTGCCCGGGCGCGAGGCCGGCGGGCGGCCTCACGACCGGAGCGTCCGCGCCCTCGTGTACGAGCGCGCCGAGGGGACCGACGGAGACGGGGCGAAGGCGTTCCACGGCACGGAGCACGACGTGTACCGGGACGGTCACGAGTTCCTGGAGCCGTCGTTGCGCCCGGTCGAGGTGCCGGACGAGCCGCCCGTCGTCCGGGTGGGTGGCCCCGACTGCACGCAGCCCTACGACATGGCGCTCCTGAACGTCTCCGCGCTGAGTTTCGGGGCCCTGTCGTCCAACGCCGTCCTGGCGCTCAACAGGGCCGCCGCGCTGGGGGGTTTCGCGCACGACACCGGCGAGGGCGGCCTCTCGGACCACCATCTGCGGGGCGGCGGTGACCTCGTCTGGGAGATCGGCACGGGGTACTTCGGGTGCCGCACCCCCGAAGGGGACTTCGAGGCACGGGAGTTCGCCGACAAGGCGGCGCTGCCCGAGGTCAAGTGCGTGTCGCTGAAGGTCTCCCAGGGGGCGAGTCCCGGGTCCGGCGGTGTGCTGCCCGGGGTGAAGGTGAGCGCGGAGATCGCCCGGGAGCGCGGTGTTCCGAAGGGCGTGAGCGTGGTGTCGCCTCCGTGTCACCGGGTGTTCTCGACACCTAGGGAGCTGGTGCTGTTCGTCGCGCGGATGCGGGAGCTCGCGGGCGGCAAGCCGACGGGCTTCAAGCTGTGCGTCGGCTCGCGGCGCGAGTTCCTGGCGGTCTGCAAGGCGATGCTCGCCGAGGGGGTGACCCCCGACTTCGTCGTCGTGGACGGCTCGGAGGGCGGCACGGGGGCCGCGCCCGCGGAGTTCGCCGCCGGTCTCGGCACGCCGCTGACCGAGGGGCTGATCACCGTGCACAACGCGCTGGTCGGCACCGGACTGCGCGACCGGGTCCGCATCGGCGCGAGCGGCGGGGTCGCCACCGGCTCGGACATCGTCGGACGGCTTCTCCAGGGCGCCGACTACACCAACGCGGCCCGCGCGATGATGCTCGCCCTCGGCTGCGTCCGGGCCCGGCGCTGCCACACGAACACCTGCCCGACGGGAGTGGCGACCCAGGATCCGTACCGGGTCCGCGCGCTGGACGTGGCCGACAAGTCGGAGCGGGTGCGGCGTTACCAGCGGGCCACCGTGCTCGGCGCGGGCCGGATCATGGCCGCGATGGGCGTACGGGAGCCCGGCGGCCTCACCCCGGACCGGCTGCTGCGGCGCGTCGGGCCTTCCGCGGTGCGGTCGTACGCGGAGCTCTACGAGTGGCTGGCGCCCGGGGTGCTGCTCGCGGAGCCGCCCCCGTCCTGGGCGGCGGACTGGGCCGCCGCCGATCCGGACGTCTTCTGAGCCCCGGAGCGGCGGCGGCCCCGGCCGGCGACATCCGGTCCCCCGCACCGCACCGGACCTGCGCGAGGCGTCAGAAGTCGACGGGGTCCCGCACGATGGGGCAGGTCATGCAGTGGCCGCCGCCGCGTCCTCGTCCCAGTTCGGACCCGACGATGGTGATGACCTCGATCCCGGCCTTGCGCAGCAGGGTGTTGGTCTGGGTGTTGCGGTCGTAGGTGAACACCACACCGGGCTCCAGGGCGACGGCGTTGTTGCCGCTGTCCCACTGCTGGCGCTCGGAGGCGTACACGTCGCCGCCGGTCTCGACGATCCGCAGTTCCGGCAGCCCCAGCGCCTCGGCGACGACGTCCGTGAAGGCGCGGGATCCCTCGTCGGTGAGTTCGACGCCGGGCGCCTTGTCGCTCGGCCGCAGGGAGAACGTGTGCACCGAGTCCATGATGGCCGGATACAGGGTGACGAGGTCGCGGTCGGCGAAGGTGAAGACGGTGTCGAGGTGCATCGCGGAGCGCAGTTTCGGCATGCCCGCGACGACGATGCGTTCGGCCGCTCCGCCCTGGAACAGGGCCGCGGCGACCTGGCTGATGGCCTGCCGGGAGGTGCGCTCGCTCATGCCCATGAGGACGACCCCGTTGCCGACCGGCATGATGTCGCCGCCCTCGAACGTGGCCTGGCCCCAGGAGAGTTCGGGGTCGCCCCACCACACCTTGGAGCCCGCGAAGTCCGGGTGGAAGGAGTAGACGGCCTTCATCAGGAGCGTCTCGTCGTGCCGGGCCGGCCAGTAGAGCGGGTTGAGGGTCAGCCCCCCGTAGAGCCAGCACGTGGTGTCGCGGGTGTAGAGGGTGTTGGGCAGCGGCGGCATGAGGTACTCGCGCACGCCGGTCGATTCGCGGGCCAGGGACAGGTAGCCGGTGCGGAACTCGTCGGGCAGGTCGGCGGTGGACAGTCCGCCGATCAGGAACTCGGCGAGGGCGGCGGGTTCGAGGGTTTCCAGGAAGGCCCGTGTGCCGTCGACGAGTCCGAGTCCGACCTCGTTGGCGGTGATCTTCCGGTCGAGGAGCCAGTCCTTCGCGGCGGGCAGGGCGACGGTCTGGGCGAGCAGGTCGTGCAGTTCCACGACCTCCACCCCGCGCCCGCGCAGCTTGTTGACGAAGTCGGCGTGGTCGCGCTGGGCGTTCTCCACCCACATCACGTCGTCGAAGAGCAGGTCGTCGGCGTTGGTGGGGGTGAGTCTGCGGTGGGCGAGACCCGGCGCGCAGACCAGGACCTTGCGCAGCCTGCCGACCTCGGAGTGGACGCCGTACGGCGGACGGCTCGTGGTGTCTTGACTGGTCACGGTGTGCCTTTCTCCCGGGTGGAGGCCGACGGGTCACAGACTGATCCAGCCCAGCGCCAGGGCGACGATCCCCAGGACGGCACCGGCGACCGAGACGACGAGGATGACCAGTTCACGGGGCGAGAACGGCGTCCTGCCCTGTTCGCGGCGCGCCATCACGAACAGCACGGTGGCGGGCGCGTAGATGATGAAGGAGACGAGGAGGTACTTCAGCCCGGCCGCGTACAGCAGGAAGGCGGTGTAGAGGGTGGCCAGCGCGGCGACGACGAGATCGCCGCCGAACCGGCGCCGGGCGATCTTCAGGGCGAAGGCCGCCGCCAGCAGGAACGGGATCAGCGTCAGGGCACTGGTCAGGTCGAGCGCGAAGTTGAAGGCGTCGTCCGAGAAGAGGGTGACGACCAGGACCACCTGGGTGAGCAGGGTGGTCAGCAGCAGTGCGGGCACCGGCACGTCGGCCCGTGTGGAGCGGGCCAGGAAGCGGGGCATGTCCTCGTCCTTGGCCGCGACGAAGAGCACTTCGGCCGCCATCAGCGTCCAGGCGAGGTAGGCGCCGAGCACCGAGACGATGAGGCCGACGCTGACGAAGACCTCGCCCCAGTTGCCGACCGCGCTCTCCAGCACCCCGGCCATCGACGGCTGCCTGAGCTCGGCGATCTCCGCCATGGGCAGCAGCCCGTACGACACGATCGTGACCGAGGCGAAGACGGCGAACACGCTGAGGAAGCCGAGGACGGTGGCCCGGCCGACGTCCTCGCGGCGCTTGGCGTGCCGGGAGTAGACGCTCGCACCCTCGACGCCGAGGAACACGAAGACGGTGGCCAGCATGGTGCCCCTGACCTGCTCGAAGAGTGAGCCGGCGTAGGCGGCGCCGCCCCAGTTCTCGGCGAAGACACGGGGCTTGAGATAGAAGAGCGCCAGGACGACGAAGACGAGGATCGGGACGATCTTGGCCACGGTGACGATCCGGTTGATGGCCGCCGCCTCCTTCACCCCGCGCCGGATGAGGAAGAAGAAGGCCCACAGGCCGACCGAGGAGAGCACGACGGAAAGGACGGTGTCCCCGTCGCCGAGCGCGGGGGCGATGGCCCCGATCGTCGACATGATGAGCACCCAGTAGGTCACGTTGCCCACGCAGGCGCTGGCCCAGTAGCCGAAGGCCGAGAAGAATCCGAGGTATTCGCCGAAGCCGGCCTTGGCATAGGCGTAGACGCCCGCGTCCAGGTCGGGTCTGCTGACGGCGAGCCGCTGGAAGACGAAGGCGAGCATCAGCATGCCGGTGCCGGCGACGGCCCAGGCGATGAGCGCTCCCGCGACACCCGTCTCCTGGGCGAACCGCCTGGGGAGGGAGAACACCCCGGCGCCGACCATGGAGCCGACCACCATCATGGAGAGCGTGACCAGGGTCAGCTTGGCGGAAGGCGCCGCCTCGGATTCCGTGTCGACCTGCGTCATGGGTGTCCTGCGGGGAGGGCATCGTCGTGCTCGACCACGATGCGGGCAACGTCAATCTGGCGACCTGAGCGACATTAACAACCAATTGCCCGGAATGTGCACCGAAGACCGGCGTCAGGGTGCTGCGCCATCGATCTCCGCGGCCGACAATCGGATCACCGGGCCGCTGTGGTCCCGGCAGTCGTCGGAGAGGTGCGCACCGCGTGAGTGAGCTGTTGGGTGTGGCGGTACTGGGTGCCGGACACATGGGAGCCGACCATGTACGCCGCCTGGACCGGGTGGTGAGCGGTGCCAGGGTCGTCGCCGTGGCGGATCCCGACACCGGTCGCGCCGAGGAGGCGGTCGCCGGGATCGACGGCGCCTCGGTCCACCCCGAGGCGGAGGCCGCGCTCGACGCGCCCGGGGTGGAGGCCGTCCTGGTCGCCTCCCCCGGCCCCGCGCACGAGGAGGCCCTGCTCGCGGCGTTCGCCCGAGGCCTCCCGGTCCTGTGCGAGAAGCCGCTGGTGCCGGAGTCGGCGGGGGCGCTGCGGGTGATGGAGGCGGAGATACGGCTGGGGCGCCGGCTGGCGCAGGTCGGGTTCATGCGCCGCTACGACGCCGAGTACCGGCGCCTGAAGTCCCTGCTGGACAGCGGCCGGCTGGGCCGCCCGCTGATGCTGCACTGCACCCACCGCAACGTCTCCTCGCCGCCCGGCTTCACCTCGGAGATGCTGGTCAACAGCTCCGTCTCGCACGAGATCGACGCGGCACGCTGGCTGCTGGGGCAGGAGCTCACCGCGGTGACCGTGCTGCGCCCCCGGCCCTCCGCGACCGCACCCGAGGGGCTGATCGACCCTCAGTTCGTCCTGTTCGAGACCGCCGGCGGCGCCCTGGTCGACGTCGAGGTCTTCGTGAACTGCGGGTTCGGCTACCAGGTGGCGTGCGAGGCGGTGGGCGAGGCGGGGAGCGCGCGGATCGGGGACGAGCGCTCCCTGGCCGTGACGACGGCGGGCGGCCGGCGCGAGGAGGTGGCGCAGGACTATCTCGTGCGCTTCGCCGACGCCTACGACCGTGAGGTGCAGGCCTGGGTGGACGCCACCCGCGCCGGCCGGGTCACCGGCCCCGGGGTCTGGGACGGGTACGCGGCGTCCGCCGTCGCCGAGGCGGGGGTCCGGGCGCTGGAGAGCGGGAGCCGGGTGGCCGTCGAACTCGTCCCGCGCCCGGACCTCTACGCCTGACCTCCACGCCTGACCTCCACGCCCGACCGCTCCGCCGGCGGACGGAGGTCGGACGCATTCCGGCGGGCCGCCCCGAGGGTGTCGGCCCGCCTCTTCGCGTCGACGCGCGCGGGGCGGTGACGGCGGCGGTCCGGCCACGCCGGATGGTTACTGACTATCGCATTCGTGATAGGCTCTAACAGTACCGACTTCCGCAACCCGACACGAAGAGGCGACGACGTGGCCGCAGACACCCGGAGCGGGACCGGTCCGCGCGACCGGTTCCGCGCGCAGGTACGCCAGGAAGTGAAGACCGCGGCGCTGCGCCAGCTCGCCGAGGGCGGCCCGGAGGCGCTGTCGCTCAACGCGATCGCCAAGCAGCTCGGCATGACGGGCCCCGCGCTCTACCGCTACTTCGCCAACCGCGACAGCCTGTTGACCGACCTCGTGGTCGACGCCTACGGAGACCTGGCGTCGGCCCTCGCCCGGGCGGCCGGGACCGGTCCGGCCGACCCGGCCGAACGGCTGACCGGGCTGGTGCACGCCTACCGGGCCTGGGCACTGGCGGAACCGCACCGCTACCGCCTGCTCTTCCGGGCCCCGCTCCAGGGTTACGACGCCCAGGCCGCGGACCTGGTCGACGCCTCGCAGCCGGCCATGCGCGTACTCCTCGACACGGTGAGCGCCCTGGCCGAGCCGAAGCCGGAGGCCGCGGGAGGCACGGCGGCGCAGTTCCTTCAGTGGCGCGAGCGGCACGGTTTCCAGGGCGTTCCGGAGGCGGTCGCCGCGCGCTCCACCCTCCTGTGGGCCCATCTGCACGGCATGGTCGCCCTGGAGATCGAGGGCAACTTCGCGTCGATGGGCATCGATCCGTCCTATCTGTACGAGGCCGAGGTGACGGATTTCGTGCGTTCGCTCTGAACTGGCCCGAGCACTCGCACAAACGCCCTTCGAACAGCAGAATGAAAGCCGCGCACAGGACCGACCGCCACCCTCAAGTCACGTACGGTGTCTACGACTTGACCTCGTCCGGCGACTACCTCATCAGGACCGGTCACCCACTCCGGGAGGACTGCGGCATATGCCAGAAGCATGACCGTATCGGGTGTTGCCAAACCACTTACAGTGCGTCGCGGGCTGTGCGACAGTCGTAGCGGTCCTTCCGTCACCGAGGTCGTACCGTCCCCGCATCGGAGTACGTCATGCCACCCCATCTCTCTGCGGACCGCCCCGCCGCCCAGCCGCCCAGCCGCGGCACGGTCGATGCGCTCATCTCGCAGACCCGCGCCCTGCGCGGCGAGGTGGACGCGGTACGGCGTGAGGCTCCCGCCGACGAGGAGGACGCGCAAGGACGCTGGCAGCGCGCGCTGTGCAATCTGGCGCTGCACCAGCTCAACGACCTGGACGCGCACCTGGCCCAGCTCCGGGACGGACCGACGGAGCTGCCCGTCCTCCCCGAGGCCACCGCCGCCGCCCGGACCACGCCGGCCCCACCCGCGCACGGCTCACTGCTGAGCCGGGTGGGCAGCGCCGAGTGGAACCTGCTGACGGACGAGGCGAGTTGGTCCGGCGAGCTCTACCAGATCCTGGGCCGTGACGCCGCCGCACCCCCGCTCACCCTCGACGAACTGCCCTCGCTGGTCCTCGACGAGGACCGGCCGATGCTGACGGCGATGGTCACCGACTGCCTCATCGACGCCAAACCCATCGACGGGGAGTTCCGCATCGTGCGCCCCGACGGCGGCGTACGGACCGTGCACATGATGGGCGAGCCCATGCTCGACGCCGGCGGCAGCACCGCCTCGATGTGGGCCGTGCTGCGCGATGTCAGCGAACTGCGCCGCAGTCAGCGGACGGTGGGCGAGACCCGGGAATCCCTCCAGCGCCAGCGGCATGTCGCACGGACCGAGCACCGGCTCGCGGTCGAACTCCAGGAGGCCGTGCTGCCGCCCTGGCGCGGCTCCCTGCGCTTCCCCCGCCAGGGGCCCCGGGCGCTGGACGTGGCGGCCCACTATCTGCCGTCGTCGAGCAGCGCGCTGATCGGCGGCAACTGGTACGACGCCCTCGAACTCCCCGACGGGGAGACCCTGTTGAGCGTGGGCGACCTGACCGGCCACGGAGTCACCGTGACGTCGGGCATGGCGATGCTGCTCGGCGCCCTGCGCGGCATGGCGGTCGCCGGCACCCGGCCCGGCCAACTCCTCTCCTGGCTGAACCAGTTGCTCGACGCCACCGTGCAGCCCGCCCTGGGCAGCGCCGTCTGCTGCCGCTACCTCCCCGCCACCCGCACCCTGAGCTGGGCGCAGGCAGGGCACCCCGCCCCGCTGCTGTACCGCGACGGGACGGGGCGCGCGCTGTCCGCACCGGACGGCGTCCTGCTAGGCGCCACCTCGGGCGCCGTCTACGGGCAGGCCGAGGAAAGCCTCCAGGTGGGCGACCTGCTGCTCCTGCACACCGAGGGACTGGTCCCCCGGCGACCGGAGGGCCCGCACCCGGACGGGACCGGGGGTCAGGAAGGAGCGAGGGCCGTCCAGAGGCTGCTCGACCTGGCCCCACGCTTCGGCGAGGCCCGTACGGCTCAGGACTGTATGCGGATGGTTGTCGAGGAGTTCGGCGGAACCGAGCGCGAGGACGACGCCTGCGTGCTCATCGCCCGGATCGGATCCTGACGCCGGGGACGTCGAGGACGTCGAAGACGACAGGGATGCGGGGACGCCGCGAACACCGAAGCCCGAAGGCACCGGATCCGGACGGAACGAAGAGACGGCCGGGACGGGCATCCCCCCGGACATCCTCCCCTGGCGGCGGCTGACGTCGTTGTCAGCCGGGCCGCCGCGGCGCAACCGGCGCGACCTGTGCGACCGGTGCGCTCTAGACGCGCGTGCTGTCGCCGCGCCTGGGCTTGAGCGAACCCTTCGGCAGCGCGAGTTTGATCTCCTCACGCAGATCGCTGATCTTCGGATAGCTGGAGTACTGCCCGGTCAGCCGGTACATCTCGCGCAGCCGGTCCCAGGTGCGATGGGAGGAGTTGGCGCCCATCGACGTGAGGGCAAGTCGCGCGTAACGGTCCGCCTGTTCGGGGTCGTCGGCGATGAAACAGGCCGACGCGAGCGAGATGTGGTCGAAGATCTTCGACCGGTCCCGCCCCGACTCCCGCAGTTTCAGGGCCTCCTTGGCGTGCCGCTGCGCGATCACCGCGGCGGCCGGCTCGTGTTCGGCGAGCGTGCGGTAGGCGAGCGCCTGCATGCCGTGCATGTCGGCCTCGTCGAACAACTGCATCCAGCTGGGCGGGGGTACGTCACCGCGATCGGAGACGAACAGGTCCTCCGCCACACCCAGGGTGCGCCGCATGGCCTGACCCTTGCCCATGGACGCCTGCGCCCAGGCCTCGATGGTGTGCAGCATCGCCTGGGTGCGGGGCAGTACCTCGTCACCCGAACCGGACTTGGCGAGCTTCATGAGGTCCAGTGCGTCGTCCGGCCGGCCCAGGTGCACCATCTGGCGGGCCGCCCGTGAGAGCGCCTCCCCCGCACGGGGCCGGTCGCCGCCCTCACGGGCCGCGTGGGCGGCGATGACGAAGTACTTCTGAGCCGTGGGCTCCAGGCCGACGTCGTGCGACATCCAGCCCGCGAGGACGGCGAGGTTGGCGGCGACGCCCCACAGGCGCCGCTGGAGATGGTCGGGGTGATGGTAGGAGAGCATGCCTCCCACTTCGTTGAGCTGGCCCACCACGGCCTTGCGTTGCAGCCCGCCTCCGCGGGCCGCGTCCCAGGCCCGGAACACCTCGACGGAGCGCTCCAGTTCCTCAACCTCCTGCGACCCGATGGGGGCGGCCTCATAGCGGTCGAACCCGGCGGGGTCGGCGTGCAGGGGGTCTTCGAACTTCGGAGCGTCGGCCGTCAGGGCCGGATCGGTGTGCAGCCAGTCGTGCATGGCAGTGCTGAGTGCGGATCCCGCGGCGAGCGCGGCACCCGCGCCCACCAAGCCGCGTCGGTTGAGCATGAGGTCCATTCCCGTGAATTCGGTGAGGACCGTGGCAGTCCGCTCGGGCGCCCACGGCACTCCGTCGGGATGTTCCACACTCCCGGCGGCACCTTGCCGTTTCCCCGCACGCCCGTGCCTGACCAGACCGAGGTCCTCGATGGTCACGACACGGCCGAGACGCTCGGTGAACAGAGCCGCCAGCACCCGCGGCACCGGATCGCGCGGGATCTCTCCCATGTCGATCCACCGCCGCACCCGCGAGGTGTCGGTCGCCAGCTGGGGGTGGCCCATGGCCGCCGCCTGCCGGTTGACCAGCCTCGCGAGTTCACCCTTGGACCAGCCGGCCAGGCCGAACAGGTCCGACAGACGAGTGTTGGGTTGTCCGTTCACGTCAAGCCCCCAGGTTCTCGGCTGATTTCGACAGTAACCGTCTGTCAGTTGCTGAGCGACTATTCGCCAGGGTTCGCCAGGGTGCGCCAGATGGTGTGCCAGTGGACGTCGGGTGTCAGGTAGGAACGCGCCACCCCGACCCGGTTGCCAGGGACATTCCCCAGGATGAACCAGGCGGCCGGGGCGGGAGCGCGGCAACTCGCAGGCACACGAAGGGATCTGTTTCGCCCATGTACACAGCATCGTCCTCCGTGTCCGCTCCGCCCCGGTCGTTTCACGCCCGCCCGGTGGGCAGCGGCCCTTACCTCGACCCCACGCGTCAGCCGGCCCCCGTGCTCGGTGCCGCCCGGACACGGCGCGCTCCGGGGCTCGGCACCCAACCGCTCAGCGGGAGACTCGACTTGTCCGGCCCCCAGGGGGCCCAGCTACGCACGGCGATCGCGTCGGTGCACCGGATCTGTCCGGAGTTCGCTCCGGTCCAGGTGCTGCGCCGCAGCGGACGCTCCGTGCTCCTCGTCGGCACGACAGGACGCAGTACGGCCGTCGCCAAGTGCTTACTGGACCACTCCCCCGCCTGGGCCGAGCGGATCCGGCACGAAATAGCTGCATACCGTCTGTTCGTCCGGCACCGCCCGCCTGTGCGGGTGCCCCGGCTGATCGCGGCGGATCCGGACAACTGCACACTGGTGATCGAGCGCATGCCGGGCCGGGTGGCCGCGCTCCAGCGCCACCCGGTCGAGGCCCCGCCCCGCGCGGACATCCGCGCCGCGCTGAGCGCCATCTGCCGGCTGAACGCCTGGCGCCCCCCGGCCGGGACCTTCAACGCCCCGCTGGACTACGCGGAACGCATCTCCCGCTTCCACGAGCTGGGCCTGCTCACCGACCGGGACATGGGCGACCTGCAGAAGCTGGTGCACGGTATCGCCACGACCTCCGGCCGCCAGGGCATGGGCCAGTTCTGCCACGGCGACGCCCTCCTGTCGAACATCCTTCTCTCACCGGCCGGTCCAGTGCTGGTGGATTGGGAGCACGCGGGCTGGTACCTGCCGGGCTACGACCTGGCGACGCTGTGGGCGGTCCTCGGCGACGCTCCCGTGGCACGCCGTCAGATCAGCCAGCTGGCGCAGACGGCGGGCCCGGCGGCACGGGACGCCTTCCTCGTGAACCTGATGATCGTCCTGACCCGCGAGATCCGTACGTACGAGATGGCCGTGCAGCGTTCCCTGCACGACGCGGCCCCGGCGGCAGCGGGACCCACCCACCCGGCTGCTGCGCCGTCCGGCGAGGAACAGCGGCTGCTGCTGAGGCGGCTGCACGACGACTGCCAGCTCGCCCGGCGAGCCGTGCGAGCGGCCGTCGGTACTCGCTGAAGGGGGACGGAGGTCCGCGGTCACGCCGACACACCGGCGCGCCGCGGACCTCCTTCGTGCACGACCAGCCGTTCGGGGCAATGGTCCACTCCACTGACGCCCCGCAGGCCGGGAGGCCGTCCGCCACGAAACCCCCTCCGCCCTCCCTGACATGGGAAATCGCCTCCTGCTGCGCATGATTGACGGATCGTCGGAGAGCCGGTAGCACTGACGCGTTCGGCTCTCGCACGCCCCACAGCGCTCGACCGTCCCAGGAGGCTGCTTTGCACCGGTCCGCCACCGAACCCCAGGGCACCACCAGGCACAGACGTGCGCGCAGAACCGCGGGAGCCGTCGCCTCGGCGGCGCTGCTGCTGCCGCTGCTCGGCGCGGCCCCTTCGGGCTCCGCCGTGGAGGCACCCTCGAACGGGTTGCAGGGGGCCTTCACCGCCGCGGCCGCCGAGTACCACGTCCCGTCGAGCGTGCTGCTCGCCGTTTCGTATCTGCAGTCCCGCTGGGACACGCACGCCGGCGCCCCGAGCGTCACCGGCGGCTACGGTCCCATGCACCTGACCGACGCCCGTACGGCGATCACCGCGACCGCGCATCACGGCGACGGCACGGAGGACGCCCGCGGCGACAGCTCGCGCTCCGCCCTCCTGCCGGACGTGCGCGTGCCGGAGGACTCCCAGCTCCCGGACCGGCTCAAGACCCTGACGAAGGCCGCCGACCTCACCGGTCTGCCGGCACAGCGGCTGCGCACCGACGCGGCGGCGAACGTCGCGGGCGGCGCCGCCCTCCTGGCCGCCGCGCAGCGGGACCTCGGCGAGCCGCTGAGCGAGAACCCCGCCGACTGGTACGGAGCGGTGGCACGCTTCTCGGGGGCGGACGACAGCTCCACCGCGGCGGCCTACGCCGACGACGCGTACGACGTGATGCGCACCGGTGAGCGGCGCACCACGGACACCGGCCAGCAGGTGACGCTCGCCGCCCGGCCCGGCCTCAGCCCCGACACCGCGCAGCTGCGCCGTGCGGGACTGCGGACGGCCTCCGCCGACGGCACCGAGTGCCCGAGGACCGTGTCCTGCGAGTGGATCCCCGCCCCCTACGAGGAGTTCGGCGAGGGCGACTACGGCAACCACGACCTGGGTGACCGGCCCGCCGCGCAGAGCATCAGGTACATCGTCATCCACGACACGGAAGGCACCTGGGACGGGGTGCTCAACCTCGTCCAGGACCCGACCTATGTGTCGTGGAACTACACCCTGCGGTCGACCGACGGGCACATCGCCCAGCACGTGAAGGCCAAGGACGTGGCCTGGCACGCGGGCAACTGGTACATCAACGCGAAGTCGATCGGACTGGAGCACGAGGGCTTTCTGACCGCGCCCGACACCTGGTACACGGAGGAGATGTACCGGGCCTCCGCCCGCCTGGTGCGGTATCTCGCCCGGAAGTACGACATCCCGCTGGACCGGCAGCACATCCTCGGGCACGACAACGTCCCCGGCCCCACGGCCTCCACCATCCCGGGCATGCACACGGACCCGGGCCCGTACTGGGACTGGCAGCACTACTTCACGCTCCTGGGCCACCCCTTCCACCCCGCGTACGGCAAGGGCGCCGAGCTGGTGACCGTCCTGCCCGACTTCGACGCGAACCAGCCGGTGTACACGGGCTGCGTCACCAAGGGCGAGCCGTGCGCAGCGCACGGCTCCAGCGAGGTGCGCCTGTACTCCCAGCCGGACGAGAACTCCCCGCTGATCCAGGACATCGGTCTGTACCCGAAGGGCGACGCCTCGACGACCGGCGTGAACGACGTCGGCTCGCGCGTCTCCACCGGACAGCGGTACGCGGTCGCCGGACGGGACGGCGACTGGACGGCGATCTGGTACCTGGGCCAGAAGGCCTGGTTCAAGAACCCGCACAAGCAGCCGACCGCGGTCAGGGCGTCGGGGCCGGCCGTCACACCCAAGGCGGGCCTGGCGGAGATCCCCGTGTACGGCAGGGCGTACCCGGAGAAGGAGGCGTACCCGGCGGGCGTGCCCGTCCAGGCGGTCTCGCCCCTGCCGTACAAGATCCTCGCGGGCCAGCGCTACGCGGCCGGTGACAAGGTGCCCGGAGAGTACTTCTACTCGCCGACCTTCGACACCACACCGCACCGGGTCGTGATCGGTACGGACATGTACTACGAGATCCAGTTCGGGCACCGGGTGCAGTTCGTCCGGGCGGCGGACGTGGACCTGGTTCCGTAGACGGTCCGGCGTTCCGGGGCCGGGCCCGTGCCGAGCGGGCGCGGCCCCGGAGCGCCGAAGACAATGACACCGGCAACCGACCAGGGAAAGTGCCGTCCAGGACAGGTTCGGCCGCGGTCGGGTCAGTTAACGACATGTAACCGCACGCCTGCTCTCCGTACGCTCTGATGGGCCGTTCACGAACACGGCACACCCTGGGGCAGGCATGGGCAACTTCGTCAATGAGACTTCAGCGCGGCCCGCCGGTGCGGCGGTCCCCCGGCGATGCGCGTGCGGTGGCGAACCGCGCAACGACGCTCCGGCGGGGGCCGAGGAAAGGTTTCGGGGTCTGCTGGAGGCGGCACCCGATGCCATGGTCATCGTCGACGACACGGGCACCATCAAACTCGTCAACGCCCAGACCGAGGCCCTCTTCGGCTACACCCGCGAGGAACTGCTCGAGCGCCCCGTGGAACTCCTCGTACCGGGCCGCTTCCGCGCCCACCACACCTTCCACCGCGACGGATACGCCGACAACCGCCAGGTCCGCCCGATGGGCGCGGAACTCGAACTGCACGGCCTGCGCAAGGACGGCACCGAGTTCCCCGTCGAGATCAGCCTCAGCCCGCTGGAGACCACCGACGGACTCCTCGTCTCCGCCGCCGTCCGCGACGTCAGCGACCGCAAGGCGGCCGAGGAAAGGTTTCGGGGTCTGCTGGAGGCGGCACCCGATGCCATGGTCATCGTCGACGACACCGGCACCATCAAACTCGTCAACGCCCAGACCGAGGCCCTCTTCGGCTACCGGCGCGAGGAACTGCTCGGCCATTCCGTCGACCTCCTCGTTCCCGGCAGGTTCCGCGGCCACCACCACCGGCACCGCAACGGCTACACCGACAACCGCCAGGTGCGCCCGATGGGCGCCGGACTCGAACTGCACGGCCTGCGCAAGGACGGCACCGAGTTCCCCGTCGAGATCAGCCTCAGCCCGCTGGAGACCACCGACGGACTCCTCGTCTCCGC
>NZ_JBIASW010000003.1:428762-567972 GCF_042891215.1 Streptomyces sp. NPDC001914 | reverse complement strand
GCCGCCGTCCGCGACGTCAGCGACCGCAAGCGGGCCGAGGCCCGGATCAACGAACTGGCCGGGCTCGTGGAGTCCTCGCAGGACGCGATCCTCGCCAAGACCCTGGACGGTCACATCACCTACTGGAACGCCGCGGCACAGCGGCTGTACGGCTACTCGCGGGCCGAGGTGATGGGCAAGCACGTGTCGCTGCTCGCGACCACGGAGCGGCGGAGCGAGATCGACATGCTCCTCGACCGGCTGCGCAGCGGTGAGAAGGTCGAACACTTCGAGACCCTGCGGCTGACTCGCTCGGGCGCCCTGCTGGACGTGGACATCACCCTGTGGCCGACCCGGGACGCGGACGGCACGGTGATCGGCGCGTGCGCGATCGTCCGGGACATCAGCGACCGCAAGCGGGCCGAGGCGGAACTGACCTTTCTGTACGAGCAGCAGCGGCACATCGCCCTGACCCTCCAGCGCAGCCTCATGGGAACGCCGCCCGCCATCCCCGGGCTGACCACCGCGAGCCGCTACCGGCCCGCCACGCAGGGCGCGGGTGTGGGCGGTGACTGGTTCGACCTGATTCCGCTGGGGGCCGGCCGGGTCGGGGTCCTGATCGGTGATGTGATGGGCCGCGGTCTGGACGCCGCCGCCGTGATGGGCCAGCTGCGGTCGGCCGCGCACGCACTGGCCAAGACCGGTATGCAGCCACGCCAGTTGATGCAGGCCCTGGAAGCCGTCGTCGGCGACCTGGACGTACCCGACCAGCTCGTGACCTGCTGCTATCTGGTGATCTCGGCCGACGCGGGCGAGGTGACCGTCTGCTCGGCCGGGCATCTGCCCACCCTGGTGGCCACGCCCGGCGCCGGCGCCAGGACGCTGCACGCACCGGTGAACGCGCCTCTCGGCGTCGGCGGCATCCTCTACGAGCAGGCGACCTCCGTCATCCCGCCCGGGGCCACGCTCGTCCTGTACACCGACGGTCTCATCGAGACCCCCGGCACCGACATCGAGGACCAGCTCACGGAGCTGACCACCACCCTCGCGGACCTGTTCACCGACGCGCCCGATCTGGAGAAGGCCGCCGACCATGTGCTGTCCGCCCTGCTGCCGGACACCAACGGGCACAACGACGACGTCACCCTGCTGCTCACACGGCTCCCCGACGGGCCCCTGGCCACCGTCAACACCGACCTGGCCGCGGTGCCCGAGTCGGTTCCGGAGGGCCGCGCCTTCCTCAGCAAGGCGCTGACCGCCTGGGACTGCGCCCCCGCCGCGGACGACGCCCGGCTGCTGCTCTCCGAGATCCTCACCAACGCCGTGCAGCACGCCCAGGGACCGATCAGCCTGCATCTGTGCCGCAGCGCGACCGACCTGACCGTGGAGGTCAGCGACCGCAGCCCGCATCTGCCCCAGCCGAGGACGGCCGGCGAGGACGAGGAGTCGGGCCGGGGGCTGATCCTGGTCCGCACACTCGCGGACAACTGGGGAGTGCGCCCCACCGACGCGGGCAAGACCACCTGGTTCACCCTCAGACTGTGACGCCGGGTGGGGTGTTCGGTCTCAGCCCTGCTGGAACAGCTCCGCCGGGAGCGGCTTCAGGAGTGCGTACAGGTCGTCCGTGATCGGACGGTCCCAGGCGGCGATGGTCACCAGGACGTTGTCGCTGCGGTCGAACTGGACGCAGGAGATACGGGTCTCGGAGAGCTTCAGCCGGCGCACGATCATGAGGTTGTCGCCCTGCATCACCGGCATGTCCTCGGTCCCGGTGACGGTCACCTCCTCGTTGTTCTCCAGCGCGATGAGGAGCTGGGCCACCTCGAAGGGGACCTCGTTCTCGGCGACGTCCCGGGCCTGGGAACCCTCGGGCAGATTGCCGATGATCATCGCGGGACCGCGGCCGCCGAACAGGTCGTACCGCAGGAAGACGCCCTGGCAGCTTCCGTCGGGGGCGGGCAGCAGGCCCGCGCCGAGATTGCCGGGCCAGTCGCCCGGATCCATGGCCAGAACATCGAACTCGGGCCCGGCGGGCGTGGCGCTGCGGCGGCGGAGGAAGGACATGCCGCAATGGTACGTGCACGGGCGCGTAGCGGGCCCCACGGGCGCTGTGTGCGTACGGGCTTGCGGGCGCTGTGTGCGTACGGGCGCGGGCGCCGGGCGTACGGCGCCCGCGGTCGGTCCGGTGGCGTCAGGAGATGGCCTGGTCGTCCAGTGCCGCCGCGAGTCCCCGGCGGTCGGTGCCGACCTTGCGGTAGACGGCCGACAGGAGCCGGGTGACGGCGTGCTCGTCGATGTGCAGTTCCTCGGCGATCTGGGCCGGGGTCCGGTCCCGCGCGGTGAGCGAGGCGGCGGTGCGCTCGCGGGCGGTGAGGGCGTCCGTCTCGGTGCTGTGCAGCCGGCGCGGCCGCAGTCCCGCCGAGGCCAGCTCGTCGCGGGCGTCCTCGATCAACCCGTCGGCACCGCACTGGACCGCCGCGTCGAGACCGCGGTACAGGTGTTCTGCGGCTTCCCTGGGACGTCCGGCACGGCGCAGTTCGGTGCCCAGGGCGACCAGGGAGCAGGCGAGTTCGTAGGCGGCCGGGGAGCGCTCCAGATGGCCGACGGACTCCTCGAGGAGCCGGACGCGGTCCGGTCCGGGCGAGACCTCGGCGGCGACCCGCAGAGCCTGGCCGATGGTGGAGGGGGCGCCGTACTGGCGGGCGCGGTTCACCGCCTCGCGGGCCGTGGCGAGAGCGCGCTCGGGGGCTTCGTGGCGCTCGGCGCGGGCGAGGTGGAGCTGCCAGGGGCACCAGGCGGGGTTGCGCATGCCGCGGGTGTCCAGGCGGCGGCCGGCGGACGCGAGCTCGGCGGCGGCGTCCCCGGTGAGGCCGCGGGCGAGCAGGAGTTCGCCGTGGACGGTCTGGGCGTCGGGGAAGGTCACGGCGGCCGAGAAGGGCGCGTGGAAGGCGTAGGCCTCGCCGGTGCGCGCGGCCTCCTCGACCTGGCCGCGGGCGAGCAGGACCTGGATGAGGGTGCCCACCGCGTACCAGTGGACGGGGGTGCCGGGCCCGACGCGTTCGGCGAGCCGGAGGCCGGCGCGGACGAAGTCCTCGGCCTCGGCGAGACGGCCGCGGCGGAAGCGGACGTATCCGAGGATCGTGTAGCCGAAGGAGAGGTGGGCGCCGTGCCAGCCCTGTGATTCGAAGTCGGCGATCCCGGTGGCGAAGAGTTCTTCGGTGCGGCCCGGCCGGTCGGCGTACATGAAGGTCATCGCCACCAGGACGGGGACCTCGAAGCCGCGGTCGGCCTCGGCCCAGCCGAAGCCGCCGGCCAGGGCGCGCTCGGCGTGGTGGAGGGCGACGGGGGCGGGTTCGCCGCGCAGGGTGGCGTCCCAGGCGCGCAGCCCGATGACATAGCGCTCGGTGAGGTCGTGGCCGGTGAGCCGGTCGGCGAGACGGGCGAGGCGCCGGGAGCGGGCGGGCGAGTCCGGTTCGTCGGCGCGGAAGGCGTCCCACATGAACTGTTCGGACTGCATGCGCAGGCGTACCCGGGCGTCGCCGGTGACCGGGATCTCGCGGGCCAGGGTCTCGGATGCCTCGGCGAGGCGGTCGCTGTGCGCGAGCACCTGGGACAGGCGGTAGACGATGTTGTGGCGCAGCTCGGGATCGGTGATCGGTTCCTCTAGGGCGGCGCGCAGATGGTTGACCGTGTTGCCCGGTTCGGTGAGCAGGGACGCGCAGCCCAGTTCGTACAGGACGGCGGCGCGGTCCTCGAAGGGCGGCGGTTCGCGCAGGGCGCGCGCGAGGTAGCTGCGGGCGGCGTCGGGTGCGCCGGCGCGCTGGGTCTCGCGGGCGGCGGCGCGCAGTTGCTGGACGATCCAGGTGTCGCCGTCCGGGTGGGTCTCCATGAGGTGGCGGGCGGCGGCGGCCGGCCCGAGACCTTCGTCGATCACGCACCAGGCGGCCTGGCCGTGCAGGGCGACGCGGACGCTGCCGGGGATGTCGCGGTAGACGGCGGTGGCGATCAGCGGGTGGACGAATTCGAGGGGGTCGGCGCCGGTCAGGATGCGGGCGGTGCGCAGGGCGTCCGCCGCGTCGGCGGCCTCCTCGGAGCCGAGTCCCGCGACGGCGGCGGCGAGCGGGGGGCGGATCTCGGTGCCGAGCACGGCGCAGGCCCAGGCGAAGCGGACGGTAGCGGTGCCGAGGCGTTCGAGGCGGGCGACGATGCCGCTGCCCTTGACGGCGGCGGCGAGGTCGCGCAGGAGGTGTGCTCCGTCCTCGGTCGGGGTGAGGCCGCGGTCCCGGACCTTGGCGGTCAGCTCGACGGCCTCGAACGGGTTGCCCGCGGTGACCGCCCAGCACTCGCGGCAGAACGCGTCGTCGGCCTGGGTGCCGAGGTCTTCCCTGACGAGCCGGGCGACGGCGGCGGCGCTGAGCGGTTCGAGGCCGATGGGGCGCTGTCCGGCGCGGCCGGGCAGTCCCCTGAACGCCTCGGCGTGCTCGGGGAGTTCGTCGGGCCGGTAGGCGACGACGAGCAGCAGGGGGAGCTGTTCGGCGCGGGGCGCGAAGGCGGCGAGCCAGCTCAGTGATTCGGCGTCGGCCCAGTGCGCGTCGTCCAGGAGGAGCACCATGGGGGCGCGCTGCACGGCGAGATGGGTGAGCACCCAGTCGAGTCCGGCGCGCAGGCCCTGCTGGTCGGGCGGGGCGCCCTCGGAGGGCGCGCACAGACCGAGCGCGGGACCGACGATGGCGTACCAACTGCCCAGCGAGGTGCGGAGTTCGGCCTCGGAGTAGCCGGCGAGCTGCGGCTGCAGGAGCTGGCGGGCGACGTGGAAGGCGACGCGCTGTTCCTGCTCCCCGCCGCGCGCGCTCAGCACGGTGCAGCCCTTGGCGGCGGAGCGCCTGCGGACCTCGCCGAGGAGGGTCGTCTTGCCGATTCCGGCGCGTCCGGCGAAGGCGAGCAGCGCGCCGCGGGGACGGCCCGGCGGCTCGCCGGGTTCCCGGCGCAGGCCGACCAGGTCGCTCAACGCCTCGTCCGCGGCGGAGAGTTCACTCTCGCGCTCGAAGAGCGTCCGACGGCTGCGAAGGCTTCGTTGCCCCATGATCACCCCCTGTCACGATCGCGCGTCCGCGCGGGGAGCGGATGCGCACCGTGACCTACAGGCACCTCAGCGTACGCCCCGATCATCCACGGGGCAGCCCGTTCGGACGCTCCTGGTCAGAACCTCTCGCGCGACGGCCGGGCCGGCGGGAGGACCGGACGGCGGACGGCCTCCCGGGCGCGGGGACCCAGACCGCCGCCCTCCTCACGTCGGGGGCGGCGGAGCGGGATCCGGCGGTCGTCGGTTCAGGTCAGGTCGAACTCCCCCTCGCGGGCCCCCGATACGAACGCCCCCCACTCCGCGGGCGTGAAGATCAGGGAAGGGCTCTGGGGGCGGCCACTGTTGCGCATCGCGATGAAGCCCTCGACGAAGGCGATCTGGACATCTCCGCGCCCTCGGCTGCTGGACTGCCAGTCGGCGTTGCTGAGGTCCAGCTCCGGCTTGTCCCAGCCCGCGAGCGGGTGCTGCTGGATGGTGCTCTCGGCCACGTCCTGCTCCTCCCGGTTCGTCGTCCGCGGCCAGCCTAGCGATCGGCCGGTGCCGCGCACAGGCCATGTCGGAGGGACGGTCTCAGGAGGTGGGCGGCGCGGCGCCGACCAGCCACATCGAGAAGAACTGGGATCCTCCTCCGTAGGCGTGGCCGAGCACTCTGCGTGCCCCGTCGACCTGGTGTTCTCCGGCCAGGCCGCGCACCTGGAGGGCCGCTTCGGCGAAGCGGATCATGCCGGAGGCGCCGATCGGGTTGGTGGACAGGACCCCGCCCGACATGTTGACGGGCAGGTCGCCCTCCAGTTCGGTCACGCCGGACTCGGTGAGCTTCCATCCCTCGCCCTCGTCGGCGAAGCCGAGGTTCTCCAGCCACATGGGCTCGTACCAGGAGAACGGCACGTACATCTCGACGGCGTCGATGTCGCGTCGGGGGTCCGCGATCCCGGCCTGGCGGTAGACGTCGGCCGCGCAGTCCTTGCCGGCCTGCGGGGAGACGAAGTCCTTGCCGGCGAAGAGGGTGGGTTCGCTGCGCATCGCGCCGCCGTGCATCCAGGCGGGCGGACGGGGTGAACGGGCCGCGCCCGCACGGTCGGTGAGGATCATCGCGCAGGCCCCGTCGGAGGAGGGGCAGGTCTCCGAGTAGCGGATCGGGTCCCAGAGCATGGGCGAGGCCTGGACCTTCTCCAGGGTGATGTCGTGCTCGTGCAGGTGCGCGTACGGGTTCTTCAGCGCGTTGCGGCGGTCCTTGTAGGCGACGAGCGAGCCGACGGTGTCGGGGGCGCCGGTGCGCCGCATGTAGGCGCGGACGTGCGGGGCGAAGAAGCCGCCCGCGCCGGCGAGCAGGGGCTGCTGGAACGGGATGGGCAGGGACAGACCCCACATGGCGTTGGATTCGGACTGTTTTTCGTAGGCGAGGGTCAGGACGGTCCGGTGGACGCGACCGGCGACGAGGTTGGTGGCGACGAGGGCCGTCGATCCGCCGACGGAGCCGGCCGTGTGCACCCGGAGCATGGGTTTGCCGGTCGCGCCGAGGGCGTCCGCCAGGTACAGCTCGGGCATCATGACGCCCTCGAAGAAGTCGGGCGCCTTGCCGATCACGACGGCGTCGATGTCGGCCCAGGTCAGCTCGGCGTCCGCCAGGGCCCGCCGGGCGGCCTCGCGGACGAGTCCGGCGATGGACACGTCCCGGCGTGCCGCCACGTGCTTGGTCTGGCCGACGCCTACGACGGCCACGGGTTCCTTGCTCATCGGGCGTCCCCTTCGAGTACGGCGACCAGGTTCTGCTGGAGGCAGGGGCCGGAGGTGGCGTGGGCGAGTGCCCGGTCGGACTCCCCGCGGTGGACGCGGGCGGCGGCCTCGCCGATGCGCAGGAGTCCCGCCGCCATGATCGGGTTGGCGGCGAGGGCGCCTCCCGAGGGGTTGACGCGCACGCCGTCGTCGAGCCGCAGCGCCTTGCGCAGGACGATCTCCTGGGAGGTGAAGGGGGCGTGCAACTCGGCGGTGTCGACCGGTCGTTCGAAGGCGCCGGCCCGTTCGGCGGCCAGCCGGGTGGACGGGGAGTCGGTCAGGTCGCGCACGCCGAGGGCGTGGGGCTCGATGCGGTGGTCGATGCCCCGGATCCAGGCGGGCCGCTCGCACAGCTCACGCGCCCGGTCGCCCGCGGCGAGGATCACGGCGGCGGCGCCGTCGCCGATGGGCGGGCAGTCTCCGGTGCGCAGCGGTCGTACGAGGTAGTCGCCCTGCGGTACCGGACCGCGGAGCTGGGCGTGGGAGTTGGCGGTGGCGGAGGCCCGGCTGCGGGTGGCGACGGAGGCGAGTTCCGCCTCGTCCGTCTCGCCCGCGTCGATGAGTGCCTGTGCCTGGAGGGCCGCGAGGGCGACGGAGTCGGGCCACAGCGGGGCCAGGTAGTACGGGTCCAGCTGCCGGGTCAGGACGTCGCGTACGGAGCCGGGCGAGGACTTGCCGTAGGAGTAGACGAGCGCGGTGTCGGCGTCGCCGGTGAGCAGTTTGGTCCAGGCCTCGTACAGCGCCCAGGCTCCGTCCATCTCGACGTGCGACTCGGAGATCGGCGGCCAGGCGCCGACGCCGTCGAGCGCCATGGTGAAGGAGAAGGCGCGGCCCGCGAGATAGTCGGTGGAGCCGGAGCAGGTGAAGCCGATGTCACCGGCCCTGAGGCCCGTCCGGTCGAGGACCTCGTGCAGGACCGGGAGGAGCATCTCCACCTCGGAGAGCTCGTCGGAGGTGCGCCGGTGGTCGCTCTGCGCGAAGGCGACGACGGCGATGTCCCTGGCGGTCCGCATCTACAGCATCTCCTTGTACGTCTCGTAGTCCGCGTCCGGTTCTCCGGTGGGCCGGTAGTGGTCGGGGTAGCGGCCGTCCTCGGACCACACGGGCTCCACGCGCAGGCCCATCCGGACCTCGTCGTAGGGGATGCCGCCGATCCGGCCGTGCAGCGCGAGGCCCGCGCCGTCGAGGGCGATGTGCGCGTATACGTACGGGACTTCGATGTCGAGGTTCTTCGCCTTGATGTTGACGATGCAGTACGTGGTGACGGTGCCGCGCGGACCGACCTCGACCTGTTCGGAGGTGGCCACCCCGCAGGTGGGACACGCGCCCCTGGACGGGACGTAGACCTTGCGGCAGGAGGGACAGCGTTCGCCGAGGGTCCGCCGCTCGGCGAGGCCCGCGATGTAGGCGGTCTGGGCGCGGCCCGGCGAGTAGACGTAGTCGAGCCGCGCGGGGGCGACGATCCCGGTCACCATGTCCTCGAACCGGCCGTCGTGGCCCGCGGGTTGTTCCGGTTCTCCGTCGTACGGCTCGAAGCAGGCTATGTCGGTGATGGCGCCGGAGCGCTCGGCGGCCCAGCGGACGCGGACGCGCATCCCGGTGCGCACGGAGTCGGGGCCGGGGGCGTCGAGCGCGTGCAGCAGGGCGGTGTCGGCGCCGTCGAGCCTGACCAGGGCCCAGGCGAAAGGGGTTTGGAGGGGCTGGCCGCGGCGGGGCTCGTGGTTCCAGGCCCAGGTGGTGACGGTTCCCGTCGGGGCGACCTCGACGAGGTCGGAGATCTCCTCGGCCGTGACGGGGTCGTACTCGACGGGCGGGACGAGGGTGCGTCCTTCGGCGGTCCGTACGCCGAGGACGACCCGTTCGCGCAGGCCCGTGAGGAAGGCGCTCTGCACGGGCCCGAGCGAGCGGGTGAAGGGGAACTCGACGACGAGGGGGGCTTTGAGGACTTCGGGCATCCCGGATCTCTCCTTCCAACGGCCGGACGTGCCGTGTCCGCGGGGCGGACGGGGCGCGTCCGGGGCCGGGCTTGCGGGTCAGGCCCGCCGGTAGACGGGCGGGCGCTTCTCGGCGAAGGCCCGGGAGCCCTCCTTGGCGTCGGCGGTGTCGAACACGGGCCAGCCGCGCCGCAGTTCGGCGGCGAGTCCGTCGGTCTCGGTGAGTTCGGCGGTCTCGTACACGGACGCCTTGACGGCCTCGACGGCGAGCGGACCGCAGGCGTTGATCTGCTCGGCGACGGCGAGCGCCTTGTCCAGCGCCGTCCCGTCGGGCACCACATGGCCGATCAGCCCGATGCCGGCGGCCTCCTGCGCGGTGTACGGGCGTCCCGTGAGGAGCATTTCGAGGGCGTGGGTGCGCGGGATCTGGCGTTGCAGCCGGACCGTGGAGCCGCCGATCGGGAAGAGTCCGCGCCGGACCTCGAAGAGCCCGAAGGTCGCGGAGGCTCCCGCGACCCGGATGTCGGTGCCCTGGAGGATCTCGGTGCCGCCCGCGACGCAGTACCCCTCGACGGCCGCGATCACCGGTTTGCGGGGGCGGTGGTGGCGCAGCATGGCCTTCCAGTGCAGATCGGGGTCGGCCTTGAGGCGGTCCCGGTACTGCTCGCCCTCCATGCCCCGGCCGGCCAGGGCCTTGAGGTCCATTCCGGCGCAGAAGGCACCGCCGGCGCCGGTGAGCACGATCGAGCGGATCGCGTCGTCCTCGTCGGCCTCGACCCAGCCGTCGTACAGACCGACCAGCATCGGCAGCGAGAGCGCGTTCCTGGCCTCGGGCCTGTTGAGCGTGAGCACCAGTGTGGCGCCTTCACGCTGCACGGTGAGGTGTTCGGTCCCACCCATGGGCGTCCTCCCGTCTCGGATGCGAGAACAGGTTGCAGGAGCCGTCGAGCCAGTACAAGGGTTTTCTGACAGACAGTCAGATTTCTTGTGCGGGAACCCTTCCCACTTGGGTCGGGCTTTGCTCTGATGACCGTCGGGTCCGGGGCGGGCACGCCCTGGCGCACTCGGCCACGGACGTGCACGGTCAGGAGGAGCGGTGGAGTACAACCTTGCCGACCTGTTCGAGTCGGTCGTCGACGTGGTCCCGGACCGCGAGGCGCTGGTCCACGTCGACCTCCCGGGCACGGGCGCCGAGCGCCGGCTGACGTACGCGGAGCTGGACGCGGCCGCGAACCGTGTGGCGCACCATCTGATCGACAGCGGGATCGGCCCCGGCGAACACCTCGGCCTCCACCTGTACAACGGCGTCGAGTACCTGCAGACGGTACTGGCCTGCCTGAAGGCGCGGATCGTGCCGGTCAACGTCAACTACCGCTACGTGGAGGAGGAACTGGCCTACCTCTACCAGGACGCGGACCTGGTGGCGCTGGTCTTCGACGCGGAGTTCACCGACCGGGTGGCGGCCGCCCGGCCACGGGCTCCGCGGCTGCGTCACCTCGTCCGCGTCGGGGCCGCCGCACCCGGCGCGGGCGCGGCGGGCCCGGCGGGCGCCCGGGGCGCGGCGGACGCCGTGGACTTCGCGGACGCCGAGGCCGCGGGCTCACCGCTGCGCGGCTTCGCCGCGCGTTCCGCGGACGACCAGTTCATCATCTACACCGGCGGCACGACGGGGATGCCCAAGGGCGTGATGTGGCGGCAGGAGGACCTCTTCTTCGCCGGTCTCGGCGGCGGCGCGCCGACCGGTGATCCGGTGACGAAGCCGGAGGAGCTCGCCGAGCGCGTCGCGGCCGGCGGTGCCGGGATCACCTTCTTCCCCACTCCCCCGCTGATGCACGGCACCTCGACGCTCACCGCGTTCATCGCCTTCAACTTCGGTCAACGGGTCGTGCTGCACCGCAAGTTCTCGCCCGAGGACGTCCTGCGCACGATCGAGAAGGAGCGGGTGACCAGCGTGTCGCTGGTCGGCGACGCGATGCTGCGCCCCCTGATCGACGCGCTGAACGGGCCATTGAAGGGCACGGACTGTTCCGCCCTGTTCAGCGTGTCCTCGTCCGGCGCGATCATGTCGGACACCGTGCGCGAACAGTTCCAGGCACTCGTCCCGAACGTGATGCTGCTGAACAACTTCGGTTCCTCGGAGTCCGGCTTCAACGGCACCGCGACGGCCGACTCCGGCCCCGAGCGCGGCTTCCGCATCCGCGTCAACGCCCGTACGCAGGTGGTGGATCCGGTGACGTACGAGCCGGTCGCACCCGGCGAGCCGGGACGGGTCGCACAGCGCGGCCATGTGCCCCTCGGCTACTACAACGACCCGAAGAAGACCGCCGAGACGTTCTTCCGCAAGGGCGACGAACGCTGGGTGCTCCTCGGCGACATGGCCACGGTCGACGAGGAGGGCATCGTCGTCGTCCTCGGCCGCGGCTCGCAGTGCATCAACACCGGCGGCGAGAAGGTGTACCCCGAGGAGGTCGAACAGGCCCTGAAGTCGCACCCCGACGTGTACGACGCCCTGGTCGCCGGAGTGCCCGATCCGAGGTGGGGCAGTCACGTGGCGGCCGTCGTCCAGGTCCGTGAGGGCGCGCCGCGTCCGTCGCTCGACGACATCCAGACGCACTGCCGTTCCCGGCTGGCCGGGTACAAGGTCCCGCGCCAGCTCGTGATCGCCAACTCCATTCAGCGCTCGCCGAGCGGCAAGGCCGACTACCGGTGGGCGCGGGAGGTGGCCGTGGCCGCCGACCGGTAGCCCCCGGCGGTGTCATCCGCTTGATCCTGGCGACGTACTCTGTGCGCGGCTTGCCCCCACTTTGAACCAGAGGTGGCCTGCGGCCGTATGGGGGATGACGGAGCAGGCTCCGTCGCACCAGCGCAGGGTTACGCACGGAAGGACTTCGGGTGTCGCACCACACGCCTCCTCGTCAACTGCCGGATGCCGACGCGGGTCCGGACCCCGACGCGACGGCGACAGACGGAACCCGCGAGGACTCCGGGGCGGGCGAACGGACCGGGGCGGACACGGGTCCCGGTCCGCGGGAGCGGGCCGAGGAGACGGCGGGCGCCGAAGAGCGCGGCGCCGCCTCCGCGAAACCCGCCGTCCCCCACCCCGCCGACGGCGAGCCCACCGGCCCGCACCCCGCGACGGACGACGGACCCGCCGTCCCCCACCCGGCCACCGCCGCGGACGAGCCCACCGGTTCGCGGCCCGCCACCGACGGACTCACCGGCGAGCAGCCGGCCGAAGCGGAGCCGAAGGGCCGGCAGCCGGTTGCCGCCGAGGAATCCGACGGCCCGCAGCTCTCCGGCGACCACCCCGGCGGTACGGAGCCCGCCGACGCGGAATCCACGGGCCCGCGGCCGGCTGCCGCCGGCGAAGACGCCGACGCACGGTCCACCGAGGAACCCGCCGCCCCGGAAGCGGCCTCCGACGACCCCGCCGTCGCACGGCCGACGGGCGAGGACTCCGCTCCCGGACCCGCCGACGGGCAACCCGTCGACACCGCGCCCGCCGGCGAAGACGACGCCGACGCCGCCTCCGCCGTCCGACCCGGGTGGTTCGGCTGGCGCCGTCGTTACCCCCGGGCCGCCCGTGCCGTGCGGGTGGGCACGACCGTGCTGGCCGGTGCGCTGGTGCTCACCATCCTCATCGTGCCCAACCGCCTCGACTGGATGAGCGTCCAGGCGTTCTTCCGCCTCCCGGTCGAAGCCGTCTTCCTCACGGCCGTCCTGCTCGTGCTGCCGCCCCGGGCGCGACGGATCACGGCGGGCGGGCTCGGGGTGCTCCTCGGGCTGTCCGCCATCCTGAAGTGCCTCGACATGGGCTTCCGCCAGACCCTGGCCCGGCCGTTCGACCTGGTCTTCGACTGGGTCCTGCTGAGCGACGGGGCAGACTGGGTCAAGGACTCGTTCGGGCGCTCGGGCGAGGTGCTGGCGGTGGTCGGGGTGATCGTCCTGGTCATCGCCGTGCTCGCCCTGAGCGTGCTCGCGATGACACGGCTGGCGAACGTCCTGGCCCGGCACCGCACCGGGGCCGTACGCGCCACGCTCGTCCTGGGCGTCGCGTGGGTGGTCTGCTTCACCCTGGGCGTGCAGAACGGCGGCGTCACGATCGCCACCAAGGGCTACGCCCAGTACCTCTCCAACCGTGTGCAGTACGTCCGCGACGGCCTCGGTGACGCCGACGTCTACAAGAAGCAGATGGCCGTCGACGCCTTCGCCAAGACCCCGTCCGACCAGCTGCTGACCGGGCTGCGCGGCAAGGACGTGATGCTCACGTTCATCGAGAGCTACGGCCGCGTGGCGATCGACGACCCCTCGATGGGCCCGGAGGTCGACGCGACGCTCAAGGAGGGCGAGGCACGGCTGAAGGGGGCGGGATTCGAGGCCCGCAGCGGCTGGCTGAAGTCGCCGGTGACGGGCGCCGGCAGCTGGCTCGCCCACTCGACGTTCCTGTCCGGCACCTGGGTCAAGAACCAGCAGCGGTACCGGTCCCTGACCACCAGCGACCGCGCCACCCTCACCAGCTACTTCCAGAAGACCGGCGCCTGGCGCACGGTCGGCATCGTCCCCGGCGTGCGCAAGTCCTGGCCCGAGGGCAAGTACTTCGGCCTCGACCACATCTACGACTCGACGCACCTCGGCTACCAGGGCCCGTACTTCAGCTGGACTCCCGTGCCGGACCAGTTCAGCCTGGAGTCCTTCCAGAAGCTGGAGCACGGCAAGAAGGACCGCGACCCGATCATGGCGGAGATCATCCTCGCCTCCAGCCACAACCCCTGGTCCCCCATCGCCCACACCATCGACTGGAACGACCTCGGGGACGGCAAGATCTTCTACAAGATCAAGAAGGAGGGGACGAACCCCACGGAGGTCTGGAAGAGCTCGAAGCGCGTGCGGACCGAGTACCGCAAGGCCATCCAGTACTCCCTGGACAGCCTGACCCAGTGGGTGCAGCGCTACGGCGACGACAACACGGTCCTCGTCTTCCTCGGCGACCACCAGCCCGTCCCGACGGTCACGGGCGGCACCTCCAACAAGGACGTGCCGGTCACGATCGTCGCCCGCGACCCGAAGGTGCTGGACCGCATCTCCGACTGGGGCTGGACGCCCGGCCTCAAGCCCGCGGCGAACGCGCCGGAATGGCCGATGAACAAGTTCCGCGACCGCTTCATGACGGCGTACGGCTCGAACCCGGGCACGGCGGGCTCGACCACGTTGCACTGACGGTCCCGGACGGCGACCCTCCCGGTCACTGTCCCCCACGGCGACCACCCCCGGTCCGGACACGACAGCGGGTCCGCAGCCTCACCGGCTGCGGGCCCGCTGTCGTGCGTCGGCGACCGGCCCGCCGAGCCCGCGGCACCGGATCCGCGGGGCACCGCCCATTGACCTCCGAGGTTCACGAATCTAACCTGAGTTCTCATACATAGACGACGTCTGCATACAGGGAAGAGACTCATGGCAGGGTTCAGCGCGGATCCGGACAGCGTGGCCGAGCGGCTGCGGGACGGCATGACGAGCGGGGTCCTGTCGTTCCCGCTCACGAGCTTCACGGCGGACGGCGACCTCGACATCGAGGCGTATCGGGTCTATCTCGCCGCGCAGCTCGCCACGGCCCCGGGCGCGGTGTTCCCCGCCTGCGGAACGGGCGAGTTCAGCGCGCTGGACGAAGACGAGTACCGCGCGGTCGTCACCGCCACGGTCGAGATCGCGGACGGCCGCATGCCCGTGGTCGCGGGCACCGGGTACGGATGGGCGCAGGCGCTGCGGTTCGCCCGGATCGCCGAGGAGGCCGGAGCGGACGCCCTCCTCGTGCTGCCGCACTATCTCGTCGAGGCCCCCGAGTCCGGCCTGGTCGAGCAGGTGCGCCGGATCGCCGCCGGCACCCGGCTGCCGCTGATCGCCTACCAGCGCGGCCCGGTCGCCTTCACGCCCGACGGACTGCGGGCCCTAGCGGCCGTCCCCGGCGTCATCGGGCTCAAGGACGGGCACAGCGACCTCGACCGGCTCCAGCGCCTCACGCTCGCGGCGCCCGACGGCTTCCTGTTCTTCAACGGCGCCGCCACCGCCGAGATCCAGGCCCGCGCCTACGCCGCTGTCGGCGTCCCCGCCTACTCGTCGGCCGTCCACGCCTTCGCCCCCGAGATCGCCGGCGCCTTCTTCACCGCCCTGCGCGCCGACGACGAGGCGACCGTGCACAAACTGCTGCGCGACTTCTACGTCCCGCTCGTCGAGCTGCGTGACAAGGTGCCCGGCTACGCCGTGTCCCTGGTGAAGGCCGCCGCCCGGCTGCGGGGCCTTCCCGTCGGCCCGGTGCGCGCGCCGCTGACCGATCCCGGCCCGGCCGACCTGGCGGCCCTGGAGCGGATCCTCGACACCGGACTGGCCCTGGCCGGAGCCGTGCGCCGGCCCTCCTGAGGCACGCGGGGGACGGCCCGGCAGGGCGCGGGGCGGGCCGCCCCCGGCGCACCCCGTCGCCGTCATCCTGGCCTGACCGGCACCGGCAACCCTCGTACACAAGGATCTTGATGAACAGTCAGCACCCGACGATCACCGGTCAGCAACCGACGATCACCGAGTTCTCCGTCTATCCCGTCGCCGGACGGGACTGCATGGAGCTGAACCTGTCGGGCGCCCACGGCCCCTGGTTCACCCGCAACGTCGTGGTCCTCAAGGACTCCGATGGGCGCACCGGGCTCGGCGAGGTGCCGGGCGGGGAGAGGATCACCCGGACGCTGCGCGACGCCGGGCCCCTGGTCCTCGGCTCGAAGGTGGGCGACTACCAGCGCGTCCTGCGCGAGATCGGGGACCGTTTCGGCGACCGCGACGCGGGCGGCCGCGGCGCCCAGACCTTCGATCTGCGCACGACCGTCCACGCGGTCACCGCCGTCGAGTCGGCCCTCCTCGACCTGCTCGGACAGCACCTCGACGTGCCCGTCGCCGCCCTCCTCGGGGACGGGCAGCAGCGCGACCGGGTGCGGGTGCTCGGCTACCTCTTCTTCGTCGGCGACCCGGACCGCACGGATCTGCCCTACGTCCGCGAGCGTGACGCGGAGGTGGACTGGTACCGCCTGCGGCACGAGGCGGCGCTGACGCCGGGCGCGATCGTCCGGCAGGCCGAGGCCGCCCACGAGCTGTACGGATTCCGGGACTTCAAGCTCAAGGGCGGTGTCCTGGAAGGCGCCGAGGAGGTCAGGGCCGTACGCGCGCTCAAGGACCGCTTCCCCGAGGCGCGCGTCACGCTCGACCCGAACGGCGCCTGGTCACTGCGTGAGGCGATCGAGCTGTGCGGGCCCCTCGTCGGGACGCTCGCCTACGCCGAGGACCCCTGCGGCGCCGAGGACGGCTACTCGGGACGCGAGATCCTGGCCGAGTTCCGCCGGGCGACGGGGCTGCCGACGGCGACCAACATGATCGCCACGGACTGGCGGCAGCTCACCCACGCCCTGGCGCTCCAGTCGGTCTCGATCCCGCTCGCCGACCCGCACTTCTGGACCATGCGGGGCTCGGTGCGCGTGGCGCAGCTCTGCAACGCGATGGGCCTGACCTGGGGCTGCCACTCGAACAACCACTTCGACATCTCGCTCGCCATGGTCACCCACTGCGGAGCCGCCGCCCCGGGCCCGTACAACGCCCTCGACACCCACTGGATCTGGCAGGAGGGCCTGGAACGGCTCACGGTCGACCCGCCGCGCATCGTCGACGGCGAGATCGCCGTGCCGGACGCACCCGGCCTGGGCGTCGAGCTGGACATGGACCGGCTGCTGGCGGCACACGAGCTGTACCTGAAGGAGGCCCTGGGCGCCCGGGACGACGCCCTCGCCATGCGCCACCTCGTTCCCGGCTGGGAGTTCGACCCCAAGCGGCCCGCCCTGGTGCGCTGACCACGACCCGTCCCCCGACCCGCTCCCGCGAAAAGCGCCGCCGACCCCTTGCACAGACGTCGAACACCTGAATTACTGTCCGGAAGAGAACGACCGAATGATCGGTCGTCCACTATGGCACGGTTGGCGAGGGAGAGAGCGCGATGGCGGGCTCGACGGACTCGAAGGGCCTGCTCGACGCGGGCGAGCGGCTGGACGCGGAAGGACTGCGGACGCTCCAGCTCGACAGGCTGCGCGCGTCACTGCACCACGCCTACGAGAACGTCCCCTTCTACCGGGAGTCCTTCGACAAGGCCGGGCTGCGCCCCGACGACTGCGGCTCGCTCGCCGACCTCGCCCGGTTCCCCTTCACGACGAAGGCGGATCTGCGGGAGAACTACCCGTACGGGATGTTCGCCGTGCCGCAGGACCGGATCCGGCGCCTGCACGCGTCGAGCGGGACGACCGGCCGCCCCACGGTCGTCGGCTACACGGAGAACGACCTGTCCATGTGGGCCGACATGGTGGCCCGCTCGATCCGCGCGGCGGGCGGCCGGCCCGGCGACAAGGTCCACATCGCCTACGGCTACGGCCTGTTCACGGGCGGGCTCGGTGCCCACTACGGCGCGGAACAGCTCGGCTGTACGGTGATCCCCGCGTCCGGCGGCATGACGGCACGTCAGGTCCAGCTCATCCAGGACCTGAAGCCCGAGATCATCATGGTGACACCCTCGTACATGCTGACCCTGCTGGACGAGTTCGAACGCCAGGGCGTGGACCCGCGCGGCACCTCGCTGCGGGTCGGCGTGTTCGGGGCCGAGCCGTGGACCGAGGAGATGCGCCGCGAGATCGAGGAGCGGTTCGCGATCGACGCGGTGGACATATACGGGCTCTCGGAGGTCATCGGTCCCGGCGTCGCCCAGGAGTGCGTGGAGACCAAGGACGGTCTGCACATCTGGGAGGACCACTTCTATCCGGAGGTCGTCGACCCCGTCACGGGTGAGGTCCTGCCGGACGGCGAGGAGGGCGAACTGGTCTTCACCTCGCTCACCAAGGAGGCCATGCCCGTGATCCGTTACCGGACACGGGACTTGACGCGGCTGCTGCCCGGCACGGCCCGTGTCTTCCGCCGGATGGAGAAGATCACCGGGCGCAGTGACGACATGGTGATCCTGCGCGGGGTCAATCTCTTCCCCACGCAGATCGAGGAGATCGTGCTGCGGACGCCGGGCGTCGCCCCGCACTTCCAGCTCCGGCTGACCCGCGAGGGCCGCCTCGACGCCCTCACCGTAAGGGCGGAGGCCCGCTCGGGCGCCGGCCCCGAGGCACGCGAGGCGGCGGCGCGGACGATCACCGCGGGCATCAAGGACGGGATCGGTGTCTCGGTCACGGTGGAGATCGTCGAACCGGAGTCCCTGGAACGGTCGGTGGGCAAGCTCAAGCGGATCGTGGACCTGCGCCCGCGCGCCTGACGGGTGCCGACAGACTGCCGGAGGTCCTCGGGCCGACCGGCCGCGCACAGGGCCGCGGGGGCCCCTGACACCCCCGCGGCCCTGTGCGCCACACCTCTACGCCCGGCCGAACCGGTCCCGCAGCTCCCGCTTCAGGATCTTCCCGCTGGCGTTGCGCGGCAGCTCGTCCACGAACAGGACCCGCTTGGGCGCCTTGAAGTGGGCGAGCTTCTCGCGTGCGTGGGCGATCAGTTCGTCCTCGGTGACCTCGCCCCGGGGGACGACGACCGCGGTGACGGCCTCGATCCAGCGCTCGTCGGGGAGCCCGACGACGGCCACCTCGGCCACCCCCTCGTGGGTGTACAGGACGTCCTCGACCTGACGTGAAGCGACCAGGACACCACCGGAGTTGATGACGTCCTTCACCCGGTCCACCACGGTGAAGTATCCGTGGGCGTCGCGCACGGCGAGGTCGCCCGAGTGGAACCAGCCGTCGCGGAACGCCTCGGCGGTCTCCTCGGGCTTGTCCCAGTAGCCCTCGCACAACTGCGGCGAGCGGTAGACGACTTCGCCCGGTGTCCCGTCGGGGACCTCCTTGCCGTCCTCGTCGACGACCCGCGCGTCCACGAACAGCACCGTGCGTCCGCACGAGTCCATCCGGCCCTTGTGCTCGTCGGGCGCGAGGACAGTGGCGAGCGGACCGATCTCGCTCTGGCCGAAGCAGTTGTAGAAGGCCAGCTTCGGCAGCCGCTCACGCAGCCGTTCCAGGACGGGGACCGGCATGATCGAGGCGCCGTAGTACGCCTTGCGCAGGCCGCTCAGGTCGCGTTCGGCGAAGTCGGGGCGGTTCGACAGGCCGATCCACACCGTCGGCGGGGCGAACAGACTGTCCGCGCGGCCCGCCTCGATCAGGTCGAAGAGCTGTCCGGCGTCCGGCGCGTCGAGGATCGTGTTCGAGGCGCCGATCGCGAGATAGGGCAGCAGGAACACATGCATCTGCGCCGAGTGGTAGAGCGGCAGCGAGTGCACCGGCAGGTCCCCGGCGCTCAGATCGAGGGCGGTGATCGCGCTCAGGTACTCGTGCACCAGGGCGCGGTGCGTCATCATCGCGCCCTTGGGCAGCGCGGTGGTGCCCGAGGTGTAGAGGAGCTGCACGAGCGTGTCGCCGCGCGGCTCGTCACCGTCGTACGGGCGTGCCGCCTCCAGCCGCAGCAGGAGCGAGTCGTCGGCGTCGCGCAGCGGCAGGGTCCTTACGCCCTCCGGGAGCCGGCCGGCGAGGTCCGGGTCGGCCAGGACCAGGGAGCAGCCCGACTGGCCGACGATGTAGGCGAGGTCGTCACCGGTCAGGTTCTGGTTCACGGGCACATGGACGAGTCCCGCGCGGGCGCAGGCGAGGAAGCCGATCAGATAGGCGTCCGAGTTGTGGCCGTAGGCACCCACGCGGTCCCCGGGGGACAGCCCCTCGTCGAGGAGGACGGTCGCCGCGCGGGACACGGCCTCGTCGAGCTCCGCGTACGTCCAGGAGCGCTCCCGGTAGTCGACGGCGCGCCGCGCCGGTGTGCGCCGGGCACTGCGCCGCAGCACCCCGTCAACCGTACTGCCGTGTCCAGGCGTCATGTCACGTGATCCTCGGTCCATGGAAGGGGGAGGTCAAGTCACCGCACGCCCGCCGGACGGAAGCCGGGCGGCCACGCCGGCGGCGCACCACCCGTTGCTACCCTCGACCGCCCCTTCCCCCAATGATGTCGGGAGGCACGATGCACACCCGTGGAAGACGGTTACTCGTCACGGCCGTCGCCCTGTTCACCGCCGCGACCGCGCTGCCCGCGGCCGCGGCCGAACGGAACGCCGCGCGGGAACAGCCCTCGCACGGCGGCCTGTCGGCCGTGATCCGCTACACCGAGTACGGCGTTCCGCACATCGTCGCCAAGGACTACGCGAACCTCGGCTTCGGCACCGGCTGGGCCCAGGCCGCCGACCAGATATGCACGCTGGCCGACGGGTTCGTGACCCTGCGCGGCGAGCGGTCCCGCTGGTTCGGGTCCACCGCGGCACCGGACGGATCGCTCTCCTCGGCCTCCACGAACCTCTCCAGCGACCTGTACTACCGCGGTGTGCGCGAGGCCGGCACGGTCGAGAAGCTGCTCGCCGAGCCCGCCCCGCGGGGGCCCAGCCGCGACGCCAAGGACCTGATGCGGGGCTGGGCGGCCGGCTACAACGCGTGGCTGGCGCAGAACCGCGTCACCGACCCGGCGTGCCGGGGAGCCGGCTGGGTCCGCCCGGTGACCCGGGTGGACGTCGCCGCGCGCGGGTTCGCGCTGGCCGTGCTCGGCGGCCAGGGGCGCGGAGCCGACGGCATCACCGCCGCGCAGCCGCCGACGACGGCGACCACGGCCGGCACGGAGGTTCCTGACATGCGGCGCACAGCCGCGGCCGCGCGCGAGCTGTTCGACACCGCCGACATGGGCTCGAACGCCGTCGCCTTCAGCGGTGCCTCGACCGCGAACGGCCGTGGTCTGCTGCTCGGCAATCCGCACTACCCCTGGCAGGGCGGACGCCGCTTCTGGCAGGTGCAGCAGACGATCCCGGGCGAGCTCGACGTCCAGGGCGGCGCCCTGCTCGGCACGGCGACGGTGTCCATCGGTCACACCGCCCGGATCGCCTGGAGCCACACCGTCGCGACCGGTGTCACGCTCAACCTCCATCAGCTCACGCTCGATCCGGCCGATCCGACGGCGTATCTGGTGGACGGCAGGCCCGAGCGGATGACGCGGCGCAGCGTCACCGTCGCCGTGCGGGACGGGGCGCCGGTGACGCGGACCCAGTGGTGGACCCGGTACGGCCCCGTCGTCACCTCGCTCGGCGCCCAGGTGCCGCTGCCGTGGACGGCCACGACGGCGTACGCGCTCAACGACCCGAACGCGGCGAACCTCCGCGCCCCGGACACTGCGCTGGGCTTCAGCAGGGCGCGCGACACGGCGGGCGTCCTCGCGGCGCTCAGGCGGACCCAGGGACTGCCCTGGGTGAACACGATCGCCTCCGACTCCGGCGGCCACACGCTGTTCACGCAGTCTCAGGTACTCCCGCGCATCACCGACGAGCTGGTCCAGAGCTGCTCGACGCCGCTGGGCCGGGCCCTGTACCCGTCGTCCGGGGTCGCCGTGCTGGACGGCTCGCGCGGCGACTGCGCGCTCGGCACCGATCCCGACGCCGTGCAGCCGGGCATCTTCGGCCCGGCGAGGATGCCGGTGCTGAGGGACGCGCCGTACGCGGAGAACTCCAACGACAGTGCCTGGCTGGCCAACGCGGACCGGCCGCTGACCGGCTACGAACGGGTCTTCGGCACGATCGGCACGCAGCGGTCGATGCGTACGCGCGGCGCCGTCGAGGACGTGGCCGGGATGGCCGCGCGGGGGCGGCTGACCGTACGGGATCTGCAGGCGCAGCAGTTCGCGAACCGGGTGCCCGCGGGTGATCTCGTCGCGGCCGACGCGGCGCGCGCGTGTGCCGCGCTGCCGGGCGGCACGGCGACGGGGTCCGACGGCAAGGCCGTCGACGTGAGCGGGGCGTGCGGTGTCCTTGGGGCCTGGGACCGTTCGATGGACTCCGGCAGCCGGGGTGCCCTGTTCTTCGACCGTTTCTGGCGGAAGCTGACGGCCGCGGTGCCGGCGGCGCAGCTCTGGAAGGTCCCGTTCTCGGCGGCCGATCCGGTCCGCACCCCGAACACGCTCGACACCTCCGTACCGGGCTTCGCGAGGGCGCTGGCCGACACGGTGACGGAGCTGGGGGCGGCGGGTATCGCCCTCGACGCGCGGCTGGAGACGGGCCAGTTCGTCGTACGGGACGGTCGGCGCATCCCTGTCGCGGGCGGCACGGAGTCCCTCGGGGTGTGGAACAAGGTGGAGATGCCGTGGAACGCGGCGGCCGGCGGCTATACGGAGGTGACCACGGGGTCCTCGTACATCCAGGCCGTCGGCTGGGACGGCGGCCGCTGCCCGGTCGCCCGCACCCTGCTGACGTACTCCCAGTCCTCGAACCCGAACTCGCCGCACTACAGCGATCAGACGCGGCTGTTCTCGGGCGAGCGGTGGGTGACGTCCCGGTTCTGCGAGAAGGACATCCTGTCGTCGCCGGAGCTCCGGGTGGTCAGGGTCGGCGACCACCGCTGACCACGGACAGCGGACCGCTGATGGCGGTGCGCGGATGACGGTGAGCTGATGACGGTGCGCGGTGTCCGGATCCGCTCCGGGCACCGCGCGCCACCGGGTCACATCGTCCGGGTGCGGCCCTCCCAGTAGGGGTCGCGGAGCCGTCGCTTGTACAGCTTTCCGTTGGGGTCGCGGGGCATGGCCGTGATGAAGTCGACGGTCTTGGGCCGTTTGTAGCCGGCGAGTCGGCGCTCGCAGTGGGCGAGGATGTCGGCGGCGAGCGCCGGTCCGGCCTCGTGGCCCGGCGCGGCCTCGACCACGGCCTTGACCTCCTCGCCCCAGTCGTCGTGCGGGATGCCGAAGGCGGCCGCGTCGGCGACGGCGGGGTGGGAGAGCAGCGCCGCCTCGATCTCGGCCGGGTAGATGTTGACGCCGCCCGAGATGATCATGTCGATCTTGCGGTCGCGGAGGAAGAGATAGCCGTCCTCGTCGAGCAGGCCGAGGTCCCCGACGGTGAAGAAGTCGCCGATGCGGTTCTTGCGGGTCTTGGTCTCGTCCTTGTGGTACGAGAAGCCGCCGGTGCTCATCTTCATGTAGACGGTGCCGAGTTCACCGGGCGGCAGCCGCTCGCCGTCGTCGTCGAAGACGGCCAGTTCGCTGATGGGCCAGGCCTTGCCGACGGTGCCGGGCTTCTTCAGCCAGTCCTCGGCGGTCGCGAAGGCGCCGCCGCCCTCGCTGGCCGCGTAGTACTCCTCGACGCTCTCCCCCCACCAGGCGATCATGGCCCGTTTCACATGGTCGGGGCACGGGGCCGCCCCGTGGATGGCGTGCCGCATGGAGGTGACGTCGTAGCGGGCCTTCACCTCGTCGGGGAGGGCCAGCAGCCGGTGGAACTGGGTCGGCACCATGTGGGTGTGGGTGCACCGGTGGGCGTCGATGACCCGCAGCATCTCCTCGGGGGTCCACTTGTCCATCAGCACCAGCCGGTGGCCGATGTGCAGGGAGGCGCCCGCGAACTGGAGGACGGCGGTGTGGTAGAGCGGCGAGCAGACGAGGTGCACGTTGTCGTCGAACGGCCGGATGCCGAAGATGGCGAGGAAGCCGCCGAGATACGACTCCTCGGGGAGCTTGCCGGGCAGCGGGCGCCGGATGCCGCGCGGGCGGCCCGTGGTGCCCGAGGTGTAGTTCATGACCCAGCCGAGGGTGCGGTCGGCGGGCGCGGAGCCGGGCTGTCCGTCGAGGAGGTCGGCGTACGGCCTGAAGCCCTCGATGCCGCCGACGGCGTACCGCTGCGCCGGGGGGAGCTTCGCCTCGTCGGCGGCGTGCCGGGCGGCGTCGGCGAACCGTTCGTGGGCGATGAGGACCTTGGCTCCCGAGTCGGCGACGATCCAGGCGATCTCGGGTCCGACGAGGTGGTGGTTGACGGGCACGAGGTAGAGGCCCGCCTGCGAGGCGGCGAGGTAGGCGACGAGGAACTCGATGCCGTTGGGCAGCACGACCGCGAAGGAGTCGCCGCGTTCGAGGCCGGCGGCGCGCAGTCCGTGGACGAGGCCGTTGGCCGCCTCGTGCAGCCGCCCGGCGGTCCATTCCTCGCCGGTGGGGGTGATCAGGACGACGCGCCCGGGGTCGGCCGCGGCCTGGGCCCAGAATCCGTTGGGTGAGGTGGTCATGCGTGTTCCCCCCTGCCCGCGATGCGGTTGATGCGGTCGACGGCTCGCTCGAAGCCCCGGGTCAGGTCGTCGAAGACCTCCTGGACGGAGCGTTCGCTGTTCATCCGGCCGACGATCTGGCCGACCGGCGTGCCGAGCAGGGGCTCCACCTCGTACTTCTGGATGCGGGAGACGGCGTCGGCGACGAGGAGTCCCTGGAGCGGCATGGGGAGGGTGCCGGGACCGGCCGGGTCGTCCCAGGCGTCGGTCCATTCGGTACGCAACTGGCGTGCGGGTTTGCCGGTCAGGGCGCGGGAGCGGACGGTGTCGCCGGACCCGGCCGCGAGCAGCTTCCGGGTGACGGCCGGGGAGTGCATGTCGGCCTCGGTCACGGTCAGCCAGAGCGAGCCGAGCCACACCCCCTGGGCGCCGAGGCTCAGGGCGGCGGCCACCTGCTCTCCGCTGCCGATTCCGCCGGCCGCCAGGACGGGCAACGGGCCCACGGCGTCGACGACTTCGGGGGTGAGGACCATCGAGGCGATCTCCCCGGTGTGCCCGCCGGCCTCGTAGCCCTGGGCGACGACGACGTCGATGCCTGCCTCGGCGTGCTTGCGCGCGTGCCGGGCGCTGCCCGCGAGGGCCGCGACGAGCACCCCGCGCTCGTGGGCGCGCCGGACGATGTCGGCGGGCGGTGAACCCAGGGCGTTGGCCAGGAGCTTGATCGGGTAGTCGAAGGCGACGTCGAGCTGGCCGCGGGCGACCTGTTCCATCCAGCCGGTGATGCGCCAGCCGGACGCCTCGCCCTCGGCGAGCTCGGGGACGCCGTACTTGGCGAGGGTGTCCGCGACGAACTGCCGGTGCCCCTCGGGGATCATCGCCTCGACGTCGGCCTCGCTGACCCCTTCGACCTTCTTGGCGGGCATGACGACGTCCAGTCCGTACGGCCTGCCCTCGACGTTGGCCTCGATCCAGTCGAGGTCGCGCTCCAGGTCGGTGGGGGCGGTGTAGCGGACCGCGCCGAGCACACCGAACCCGCCCGCACGGCTGATGGCCGCGGCGACGGCGGGAAACGGTGTGAAGCCGAAAATGGCGTGCTCGACTCCCAGTTCCTTGCTCAGCTCCGTCTGCATGGGCGCAGGATGCCGCAGACGTCCGGCCGAGGGAAGTCCTTTTCTGATACTCCGTCAGATATCCCGGCTCCCCTCAGGCGGGGTTGACACGCCCACCCATGACGGGAAAGTTTCACTCGGCACGGCAGATCCGGAAAGATACTTTCAGGCGACGCGAGCGAGAGGCTTCCCGATGACCGAAGGCTTCCTGGACCCGGCGCACGGCACACGGGAAGGAGCGGACGGAGGGCTGACCCGCCGTCAGTGGGGCAGAGGACTGGCGGCACTGGGCGGGGCGCTGGCCCTCGCCCCCTTCCCAGCGGGCCCGGCGGCCGCCTCGGCAGGGAAGGGCCACCGGACCCTGAAGCACGGCACACCCCGGCAGGCCGGACTGCTCGCCGGCCATCTGCGCCAACTCGTCGCGGACGCCCAGGCGTTCCTCTCACCCTCGCCCCGACACCCCTGGTACGCCGGTGCCGTCCTCCTCGCGGGCCGGGGCGGCACCGTGGCCCTGCACGAGCCGATCGGCATGGCCGTGCGCTACGCGGCGTACGACGAGAAGACCGACACCGGCGTGGAGTTCCCCGCCGAACAGCAGATCCCGGTGTCCCGGGACACGGTCTACGACCTCGCCTCCGTGTCCAAGCTGTTCACCTCCATCCTCGCCGTGCAGCAACTGGAACACGGCACCCTGGAACTGGAGGCGGCCGTCGCCTCGTACCTCCCGGAGTTCGCGGGCGGCGGCAAGCAGGACGTGACCATCCGTCAACTGCTCACCCATACTTCCGGGTTCCGCTCCTGGATCCCGTTGTACAAGGCGCCGACCCGGGAGGGAAAGCTCCAGCTCATCTGGGACGAGAAACCCGCCACCGCTCCCGGCACCGCGTACCTGTACTCCGACCTGAACCTGATCTCGCTCCAGCTCGTCCTGGAGAGGATCACCGGCCGGACCCTCGACACCCTGCTGCGCGACGAGATCACCGGGCCCCTCGGCATGGACCGCACCCGCTACAACCCGCCCGCCTCCTGGAAGCCGCGCATCGCCGCCACCGAGGACGCGCGGCTCCCGTGGTCGGGGCTGGACCGCGGGCTCGTGTGGGGCGAGGTCCACGACGAGAACGCCTACTCACTGGGCGGAGTCGCCGGTCACGCCGGGGTCTTCTCCAGCGCCTGGGACCTGGCGGTCCTCGGGCGCACCCTGCTGAACGGCGGCGCGTACGGCACGGCGCGCATCCTGCGGCCGGAGTCGGTGGACCTGATGTTCACCGACTACAACACCGCCTTCCCCGGCGACGAGCACGGCCTCGGCTTCGAGCTCTACCAGCATTGGTACATGGGCGCGATGGCGACCCCGCGCACCGCCGGCCACACCGGCTTCACCGGCACCTCGCTCGTCCTGGACCCGACGACCGACTCCTTCCTGATCGTGCTCGGCAACTCCGTTCACCCCGTGCGCACCTGGCGATCCGGATCCGCTCCCCGGGTCACCGCCGGGAACAACCTCGCGCGAGCCGTCGCGGTGCCTCCGGCGCAGGGCCGCACGTCCTGGTTCTCCGGGATGGCGAGCGCGACGACGGCGACCCTGACCCTGCCCGCGCTCGACACCACCGCCGGTCCCGCCCGCCTTCGCTGCGCACTGTGGTGGGACACCGAGCCCGGGTCGGACGTCCTGTTCCTGGAGGCCTCCGCCGACGGCGGCACGACCTGGGAGCCGGTCCCCTTCACGACCCGGCGGCGGTCCGAGGACCCGCAGGACCATCCGGCGGGCACGGCCACCGGCTGGTCGGGGCGCGCCTGGCACCGACTCACCGCCGACCTCCCGGACGCGGCGACGCTCACACTGCGCTGGCGATACACGACCGACCGCCTGTACGTCGGCCGCGGCGCATACGTCGACACGCTCCGGGTCGCGTCCGGTGACACCGTCCTCTTCGACGACTCACACCCCGCGGACACCGACCGGATCACGGCCGCGGGGTGGGCGCCGTCCGAGAACTGATACAGGAGCCGCAATCCACGTCAGACCATAAAGACCTCACCCAATTCGGGATTCCCTGGTCGAGATTGACTCATGCCTTCAGAAGGGTCCTTGACGGAAAGCGACTCGGGAGTGGCTTCTTGATCATCACGGTGATAGATTGCGGCGTCGACTTCAATTGAGATGGAGTGGAATTGAACATCCGACGAGCTATTTCAGCGTCCGTGGTCCCGATGGCGGCCGCGATCGCGATGGTCATCCCGACAGCGGGTTCCGCATCGGCGACCGCCAGCACCGGCTGCAATGCCAGCGGTCCTCATGACGGCTGCATTCGCCTGTTCTACAACAGCGACCGGGCGGGTTCGAGCACCTACTTCGACGCCAATGTCTCGGATCTGGCAGGCTACACGTTCCTCACCTCGGGAACCGGCAAGGGCGGCGCGGTGAAGAACAACGCCGCGAGCGCCCTGAACGACAGCCCCCACATTGTCACCATCTATTACAACAGCGGCTACGTCGGGGCCTGTGACACCCTGTCGGAATATGCAATATCGGACAAGCTGCACTACACGTACAACCAGGACGCCTCCTTCCGTTGGGACTACACCAGAAGCGACTGCTACGACTTCTGACGGAAAGCCCTGGCCGGCTTCGGCCAGGGCTTTTTTCTGCAAGGAGACACATGAAAAGAGCTCACGCTCTCATCGGTGCGGCGCTGTCGGCCATGCTGCTTGTCAGCGCATGCTCCGCGAGAGGGGAGGTCGCCACGAGTGATCCGCACGGCACTCCCGCATCCCGTGAGGCGAAGGCGGAGCAGCGTAGCGGGAACTTCGAGGATTTCACTCACGCCCTCCCTATCGCGCAATATGAATACACCGCCGCCCAGGAGCGTCTGATAGCGGGGGCGAAGGATGCCCTTACTCGCGACTGCATGCGGCGATTCGACCTCGACTATCGCCCGGCGGATGCCGCCACCCCGGAATCCTCGGCTTCATCCGATCGCCGTTACGGGATTTCCGACCTCCAGGAAGCGAAGAGATACGGCTATCATCTGGCTCCCTCCCGTCAGACCATACCTGTTCCATCCACCGACCCGTCCTACCCCGTCCTCTACGGTGCCATATCGACTTTTGACGGGAAAGACGTGCCGAAGGGAGGATGCCGCGCCGAGGCGGTCCGCACCTGGGAGAAGAAACGGCCCACCACCAAGGCGGCGGATGTTGCGCGCGAAATCGCGGTCACTGGATACCACGAGTCGTTGTCCGACCCGTCGGTTCTGAAAGTCACGAAGCAGTGGGCCTCCTGCATGAGTGCGGCGGGCTTCTCCTTCTCGTCACCTCTGGCAGCCCCGCAAGACTTCGACCTGGATACACCTGCCGTGTCGGAAAAAGAGCGAAAAGCCGCCGTGGCGGACGTTTCGTGCAAGATACGAACGAAGCTGCTGGAAACCTGGCTGAACGCCGAATCAAGCATTCAGCGAGCGGATATCAAGGCGAACAAGGGACGCCTGACCCAGCTTTCCGCGGAACATGCCGAAGTAGCGGAGTTCGCACGGTCGACCGGTTCGGCACTGCCGAAAACACCGGCGTCCAACGGCGGTTGACGCGCCACCGCGAACAGCGGGGCGAACCGACGCGGGGTCGGATCGGCCCGCCGACCGGGGACCGCGATTGCTGAGCTCGTCTCAGCGTTCCTGGGCCAGTGACTCCAGTACGGCCTTCGCCGCGTTGTGGCCCGGTACTCCGCTCACGCCGCCGCCGCGCACCGCGCCCGCGCCGCACAGCATCACGTTGGCGTGCCGGGTCTCCACGCCCCAACGGCCCGTGTCCTCCTGGGCGTAGGGGAAGGCGAGGTCGCGGTGGAAGATGTTGCCGCCCGGCAGCCGCAGGTCGCGCTCCAGGTCGAGCGGGGTCTTGGCCTCGATGCACGGCCGGCCGTCCGCGTCGGTGGCCAGGCAGTCGGCGAGCGGTTCGGCGAGGTGCGCGTCGAGCTGCGCCAGCGTCGACTTCAGCAACTCCTCGCGCACGGCGTCGTTGTCGCGCTCGAAGAGCCGGGCGGGCGTGTGCAGGCCGAAGAGCGTGAGCGTCTGATACCCCTGCTCCACCAGGTCCTTGCCGAGGATGCTGGGATCGGTGAGCGAGTGGCAGTAGATCTCCGAGGGCGGGGCGGTGGGCAGCTCACCGGCGGCGGCCTGCGCGTGGGCGGCCGCCAGTTGCTCGTACCCCTCCGCGATGTGGAAGGTCCCGGAGAACGCCTCGCGCGGGTCGACGGCGGTGTCCCGGAGCCTCGGGAGCCGCTTGAGCAGCATGTTCACCTTGAGCTGGGCGCCCTCCGCCGGGGTCGGCGGCTCGTCTCCCGTGAGGTGGGCGAGCTCCTGCGGCGAGGCGTTCACGAGGACGTGACGGGCGGCGACGACGCCCTCGCCGTCGGCCGTGCGGTAGGTGATCTCGGCGGACCGACCGTCGGTGTCGATCCGCAGCACCTCGTGGCCGGTCTCGATCACGGCACCGGCCGCGCGCGCCGCGCCGGTGATCGCGTCGGTGAGGGCGCCCATCCCGCCGACGGGCACGTCCCAGGCCCCGGTGCCGCCGCCGATCACGTGGTAGAGGAAGCAACGGTTCTGCCGCAGCGACGGGTCGTGCGCGTCGGCGAAGGTGCCGATGAGCGCGTCGGTGAGCACGACACCACGGACGAGGTCGTCGGCGAAGTACTCCTCCACGGCCGTGCCGACCGGCTCCTCGAACAGAATCCGCCACGCGTCCTCGTCGTCGACGCGCGCCCTCAGCTCCTCCCGCGTGGGCAGCGGTTCGGTGAGCGTGGGGAACACCCGCTGGGCGACACGGCCGGTCATCCCGTAGAAACGCTGCCACGCCTCGTACTCGCGCTCTGACCCGGTCAGTTTGGCGAACGCCTCGCGGGTGCGCCGCTCACCGCCGCCGACGAGCAGCCCGGTGGGCCGTCCGTCCCGCTCGACGGGCGTGTACGAGGAGACCGTCCGGCCCCGGACCCGGAAGTCGAGGCCGAGGTCCCGCACGATCTTCCGGGGCAGCAGACTCACCAGGTACGAGTAGCGCGACAGCCGCGCGTCGACCCCGGCGAACGGCCGGGTGGACACGGCGGCTCCCCCGGTGTTCCCCAGGCGCTCCAGCACCAGCACGGACCGCCCGGCCCGCGCCAGATAGGCGGCGGCGACCAGTCCGTTGTGGCCCCCGCCGACGATCACGGCGTCGTATTGCTCGTGTACAGGCATGCCTCTTGGTAGCACGTGATGATCTACGGCGGCCAGGGGTGCGCGGCAAGCGGCGGCACCGTCGCGGATTGGTCCGTCAGCGTCCCCGGCGGGTGTTGAGGCGGGCCGCCTGGCGGGTCAGATGGTCGCGTTCGGCCAGGTCGGGCGCCTTGCGGGCGGCCTCCGCGTACAGCCGTGCCGCCTTCGTCAGGTCGCCGTCGCGCTCGTGGAGGTACGCGGCCACCGCGGTGTGGCGGGGCAGCGAGTCGTCCAGCTCCGCGAGCGCGGCGAGGCCGGCGCGCGGTCCGTCGGCCTCACCGACGGCCACCGCGCGGTTGAGCCGGACGACGGGACTGTCGGTCAGCCGCGCGAGTTCGTCGTACCACTCGACGATCTGCGGCCAGTCGGTCTCCTCGGCGGTCGGGGCGTCGGCGTGGAGCGCGGCGATGGCGGCCTGGGCCTGGAACTCGCCGAGCCGGTCGCGGGCGAGGGCCGCCTGGAGGATGACGACCCCCTCGGCGATGACCGTCGTGTCCCACAGGCCCCGGTCCTGCTCGGCCAGCGGCACCAGGCTGCCGTCGGGTGCGGTCCGGGCGGCGCGCCGCGCGTGGTGGAGCAGCATGAGCGCGAGCAGGCCGGTCACCTCGGGGTGGTCGACCTGGACGGCGAGCTGCCGGGTGAGCCGGATGGCCTCGGCGACCAGGTCGACGTCACCGGAGTAGCCCTCGTTGAAGACCAGGTAGAGGACGCGCAGCACGGTGGCGACGTCGCCGTGCCGGTCGAGCCGCACACCGGACACGGTGCGCTTGGCCCGGCTGATGCGCTGTGCCATGGTCGCCTCGGGCACCAGGTAGGCCCGGGCGATCTGGCGGGTGGTGAGCCCGCCGACGGCGCGCAGGGTCAGCGCGACCGCGGACGAGGGCGTCAGCGACGGATGGGCGCACAGGAAGTAGAGCTGGAGCGTGTCGTCCACCCCGGGCGCGGGTCCCGCCGCCGGCTCCTCGTCGACCAGGTCCTCGCGCCGGCGGCGGGCGGCGTCCGCCCGGGTCGCGTCGAGGAACCGGCGCCAGGCCACGGTGACCAGCCAGCCCTTGGGGTCACGCGGCCGGTCGGTCGGCCAGACGCGGACGGCCTCGACGAGGGCGTCCTGGACGGCGTCCTCGGCCGCCGCGAAGTCGGCTCCGCGGCGGACGAGGACGGCGAGGACGCTCGGAGTGAGGCTCCGGAGCAGGGCCTCGTCCATGGGTGGGGTCACTCCGTGACGGTGGGGTGGGCGGTCAGGAACGGGCGCACCTCCAGCCACTCGTGGATCGGCTCGCCGCCCGCGCCGGGGGCCGCCGACAGTTCCCCGGCCAGCTCGACGGCGCGTTCGCGACTGTCGACGTCGATCACCATCCAGCCGGCAATGAGATCCTTGGTCTCGGCGAACGGGCCGTCGGTGACCGGCGGGCGGCCCTCGCCGTCGTACCGGACCCACTGGCCCTCGGGGGCGAGCGCCTGGCCGTCGACGAACTCGCCGGTCTTCTCCAGCCGGGCCGCGAAGTCGTTCATGTACTGGATGTGGGCCGTGATCTCCTCCGGCTTCCACTGGTCCATGGGTACGTCGTTGACCGCGGCCGGTGCGCCCCGGTAGTGCTTGAGCAGCAGGTACTTGGCCATGGTGATCTCCTCGGTACGGGTGCGACCCATTGTGGTCGCCTTCACTGCTGGGACGGAGCGGGCCACGGGTTCTCGACATCACCGGCCAAGATTTTTCCCTCTTGCGGAATCTCGTCGGGAAAATCGTGGAGAACCGCAGGTCGGGGGCCTTCCGACAGGCCGCCGCCGCGCCCGGCCCGCCCGGCCCGCCCGCCGCGCCCGGCCCGCCCGACCCGCCGGTCAGAGTCCCTGGGCCGCGCGCCGCTGCCGCAGGGCGGCCACCCTGCGGTACAGCTCCGCCGCCTCCCGTCCATGCCCCAGCTGCTCCAGGCAGTGCGCCTCGTCGGTGCGGCTCGCGAGGGTGTCGGGGTGGTCGGCCCCGAGCACCCGCTCGCGCGTGGACGCGACGCGCCGGTACTCGGTGAGGGCGTCCGCCCAGCGCCCGAGCCAGCCGAGTCCGACGGCGACCTCTCGGCGGCTGACGAGGGTGTCGGGGTGGTCGGCCCCGAGGGCACGCTCGCGGATGGCGCACACGTCACGGGACTCGGCCAGGGCCTCCTCCCAGCGGCCCAGGCGGCCGAGGTTCACGCCCAGCCCGTGCCGGGCGCGCAGGGTCTCGGGGTGGGTGGGGCCCTGTGCGCGGGCCCGGTCGCCGACGAGCGAGCGGTACAGCTCCAGCGCCTGGGCGCTGCGGCCGAGTCTGCCCAGGCAGATGCCCACCTCGTACCGGGCGGCGAGCGTGTCCGGATGGTCGGGTCCGAGCGCCCCCGTACGCGTCGCGGCCACCTCCTGATACGTGTGCAGCGCTTCGGGCCAGCGCCCCAACTGGCCCAGCACATAGGCGACTTCATAGCGGGTGACGAGGGTGTCCGGGTGTGCCGGGCCGAGCACCCGGGCGCGGGCCGCGGCGACTTCGGCCGCCATGCGGTACGAGTCCTCCAGGCGCCCGAGCCTGCTCAGGTTGAAGGCGAGGTTGTGGCCGCAGCGCAGGGTGTCCGGATGGTCGGGGCCCATCGCGCGCTGCCGCGCGGCGAGCACCGACGTGTAGGCCTGGTGTGCCTCGAAGTGGCGGCCCAACTGGCCGAGCACATAGGCCATTTCCTGGCGTGCGGCCAGGGTGTCGGGGTGGTCGACGCCGAGCACCCGCTCTCTGGCCTGGGCGACCCGCGCGTACTCGCCGAGCGCTTCGCCGGGGCGTCCGGTGCGGCTGAGGGTGAAGCCCACCTCGTACCGGCTGGCGAGCGTGTCGGGGTGGTCGGGCCCGAGCAGTCGCTCCCGCTCGGCGGCGACCGAGCGGTGGATCTCGCCCGCCTCGGTCCACCGTCCGAGCCGTCCGAGACTGAGAGCGGAGTTGTGCCGCCCCGCCAGTGCGGTGATCGCCGCCGCCGAGGCGGCGGATCGTTCGCCGCGACCGGGCAGGGGCGGGACGGCGGTCGAGGGACGGGCGGTCCACTCGCCGGTCAGACCGGCGGACGCGTCGGGCGGGGTGCCGCGCCATCCCGCACCGGTGGCCTTGTGGCCGGTGGTCATTCCCTCGGTCCAGGACGGCAGCCGGGGTTCGCGGGAGGGCGGCTGGACGGGCCGGGACGGGAACCGCGGTGCCGGTCCGTGCCCTTCGGACGGGCGGGGCGGGGCCGGGGCGACCACGGTCGGCACGTACAGCGGCGCGGTGCGTCCGGCGGATATGCGGCGGGCGAGTTCCCCGGCGTCCTGCGGGCGCTGTTCGGGCCGTTTGGCGAGCAGGTCGAGGATGATCCGCTCCAGGTACTCGGGGAGGTCGGCCCGGTGGCTGCGCGGCGGCTCGGGGGCGGTGTCGCGGTGGCCGACGAGGATGGCCCAGGCGTCGCCGTGGTCGAACGGCGGGGCTCCGGTGGTGATCTCGTAGAGCACGCACCCGAAGGAGTAGAGGTCGCTGCGCTGGTCGACCTCCGCGCCGCTGATCTGCTCGGGCGACATGTAGTGCGGGGTGCCCATCGCGACGCCGGTGCCGGTGAGCCGTGAGGTGAACCCGATGTCGTGGCCGAGGCGGGCGATGCCGAAGTCGCAGATCTTCACGGTGCCGTCCGTCAGCCGCATGATGTTCGCGGGCTTCAAGTCACGGTGCACGATGCTCTGTTGGTGGGTGTAGGCGAGCGCTGCGGTCACCTGGTCGGCGATGTCGACGACGTCGTCGACCGGGAGCGGACGAGGCCGGGTGTCCTCCAGGAGCTGGCCGAGGTTGTGCCCCTCCAGCAATTCCATCACCAGGTACAGCACCCCGTCGGACTCGCCGAAGTCGTGGACGACGGTCACTCCGCGGTGCTGAAGGGACGCGGCGACCCGCGCCTCGCGCCGGAACCGCTCGCGCAGGACACGGGCGAAGGACGGATCGTGGTGCGGGCCGAGCGGCTTGAGGCACTTGACGGCCACCTGGCGGCCCAGGGATTCGTCCCGCGCCCGCCACACCTCGCCCATGCCGCCGCGCCCGATCGGATCGAGGAGCCGGTACCGGCCCTGGATCAGCCTGCTCTCCGCCATCTCCTGTGATCGCCCCCGTCACACTCGGCCCCGAACCGCCCCCACGGCCTGGTCCAGTATGACGAGCTGTCAGCCGACTTTGTACGGTGTCGAAGGCGAGCCGGGGCTGAGCCGGGGCCGAGCCGTGACACGGCCGGGAGATTGTCTCCGGGCGGGAGTCGCCGCGCGGCCGTGCCGGGGCACAGCGCGCCGTGGTGCCCATGACACCCGGCGACGGATCGTGGCGCCGGGCGTCCTGTGCGGCCCCGCCGCACGCCGCGTGGGCGCACGACGACAGAACAGGGCGCGCGAGCCTGGCGCGCACACCCATCGACGGCGTGCGCACCGACGAGCCGGAGCTGAGCCGGGTCGGACTGCTCGGCCAGCCGGTCTGCTCGGCCAGCCGGTCTGCTCAGCCGCGCAGGGCCGACAGGAAGATGCCGGGCAGCCCGGACACGCCGCGCCTCGCGGTGTAGGCGGTGAGCCGGCGCATCGTCGTGCGTCCCGTGCGGTTGGTGACGAAGTACGGAGGGCGGGGCGAGAGGGACGGCGCCCCGGTGAGAAGGCCGCGCGGCGCGGGCGCGAAGGGCGCCCGCAGCACGGTCTTCTCCACGTCCTCCAGCATGAAGGCGTTGTGGACGAAGCCGGTGCCGCTGCCGATGTCCTGCCGCGTGTGCCCCGGGTACGCGCCCCACGGCGTGTACCCGAGCAGAAAGCCGAACGCCGACCAGCAGTTGACGCCGAGTGTGCCGTAACGCAGGGCGGAGACGGCCTCGTTCACGGCGGCCGGGTGCGCGCGCTCGGTGCGGGGGTGGACCAGCAGGGTCGCGCCGAGCGTTCCGGGGAGCCGGGTGTCGGCGAACTCCGTCGCCGCGCGCAGGAATCGGGGCGCGTCCTCGCCCGGCAGCCGGACGACGCCCAGGGCACTGGCGAACACCTCGTCGGTGAGCATCGGATCGTCCGGATCGGTGATGTCGGGCACGAGGAGACGGCAGGCTCCGTCGCCGAGCGCCTCGGCCTCCCGGTGGGCCCGGGTCACCGCGTCCAGACGGTCGGCCGCGCCGGGGTAGTAGTCGCGGCGGGGCGGCAGATCGCGCAGCAGCCGGCGGATCTCGGCGAGCAGCCGTTCGGTGCCGTCCCAGTCGCGCGGCACGATGAGGATCTGGGTGGCGACGCAGTTGTGGCCGGAGTTGTTCATCTTGCTGGTCACGATGTGTTCGGCCTGATAGCGGAAGTCGGCCGCGCTCCAGGGCCCCGGTGTGACGATGCAGGGACTCACACCGCCCAGTTCGCTCGTGAGGGGTTTGCCGATCCGGGGCGCGTTCTCGCGGCGGCGCTCGTCGGCCAGTTCGTCCGTGGCCCAGACGATGGCGTCGTGGGTGCGTTCACTGCCGGTGACGTGGATGGAGTCGACGTGGTCGTGGGCGGTGAGGTACGCGCCCGCCTCCGCTCCCCCGTCGGCGAAGCGGACCCAGCCGCGGTCCACGAACTCCTCGAAGACCTCTTCGAAGTGGGGGCGGAGGTAGGCGTTGACCGGGTTCATCTTGGCCAGGACGACCTGCCCCTCCGCGTACAGCTTGTGCAGGACGTCGAGCGGGGTGATGGCCGCTACGTTCCCGGCGCCGAGCACGAGTCCGACGGCCGGGCGGGACGCGACTCCCCGGTACGCCCCGGCGGCCCGGTCGCGTACCTGTTCCGGCGTGGTTCCCGGCCGGATCCACACCTGTGCCGAGAAGCCGTTGAGCAGGAGACGGTCGGTGGCGGTGGCCGGGAACACGTCGACCACGGTCCGGCCGTCCCGGTCGCGGACGGCACGGGCGGGGAGCGGTTCCTTCCCTGCGGCGATCCTGCGCAGGACGTGGAGGTAGGCGCCCACGGTCTGGGCGAGCGCCCAGGGCGCGGTCACCCAGTCCTCTGAGGCCCAGCCGGCCGTCGCATCGTAGCCCTTGGCGCGGGCGGCGTCGGCGACCATGGCGGGTGCGGCGGCGTCGATCCGCGGGAGCATGCGCTCCAGCAGGCCGATCCGCTCCGTCAGCGGGGTGGCGGTCCAGATGCCGGCGTTCGCGCGCAGGTCGGCGAGCGCGCGGTCGAGGGAGTGGGTGTCGAGGGCCGGAGCGGTGGTCAAGGCGCAACTCCTGCGGTTCGGGGTGAGGTTGATGTGGGAGCCGGAGCCCGCCGGAGACGGGCCCCGGCTTCGAGGATGGACCGTTCAGCCGTTCAGCCCTTCAGCCCTTGAGCCGTTCAGTCATTGAGCCGTTGAGCCGTTGAGCCGTTGGAACCGTCGGAGCCGTTGAGCCGGGTGATGTCCCGCTGCGGGTCGACCAGCAGGAAGGACGCGGCGGCGCCGAGGGCCAGGAGCAGGCCGGAGAGCAGGACGGCACTCTGGTATCCGCCGGTGCCCCGGGCGTCGACGAGCGCTCCGACGACGGCGGGGGCGGCGAGTCCGGCCGCGGTGACCACCGCGTTCATGGTGCCCAGGGCGCCGCCCCCGCGCGACGGCGGGGCGAGTTCGGCGACGGTGGTCGCGGCGACCGTCGCGTACGAGCCGCCGAGGCCGAAGCCGAGGGCGACCAGGACGGTCGTCGCCGTCCTGCCGTCGGCGAGCGGCAGGGCCAGGCAGCAGGCGGCGCCGAGGGCGAGCAGGCCGCCGCCCACCCATCCGCGGGCGCGCCGGCTGCCGGTGCCTCGGCGCATGAGCCACCCGGTGACGCCCGCCTGCCCCAGCAGCGCGAGCGCCCCGACGAGCCAGGGGGCGATCACCACGGTGCCCGCCTCGCCCGCCGAGTATCCGAGGGCGTTGCGGAGGTAGGAGGGCAGCCAGACCAGCATCAGGGCCACGGACCAGTAGCTGGTGAAGTAGGCGAGGGTGACGCCGATCCAGGTGCGGCTGGCGAAGATCTTCCGGTACGGCACGTCCGCCCGCGTCTCCACCGGCCGGACGGCCGCGCCGGTACCGGGCTCCGTACCAACGGAGTGCCCGCCGTCGGCACCGAGTGCCGCCCAGGCCACGGCCCACACAAGTCCCGCCGCGGCGAGGACCCACAGGGCCGCCCGCCATCCGTGGTGCTGGATCACCCACGACAGTCCGGGCGCGGAGACGATCACGCCGAGGGTGACGCCCAGGGTGACCAGCGCGCCGGGCAGGTTGCGCCGCTCGTCGGGGAACCACGCGAGGGTGGCCTTCTGGGCCACGGGGAAGGCGGGGCCTTCCGCCGCGCCGAGGAAGACCCGCGAGGCGACCAGGACCGCGAGACCGCCGCCGAACGCGGCGGGGACCTGGGCCACGGACCACAGGACGGCCATCACGAGGACGATCGACTTCGTGGACAGCCGGTCGGCCGCGAGTCCGACGGCCACCGCGGCAACGGAGAAGAGAAGGAAGAACGCGCTGTTCGCCAGACCGAACTGAGTGGCACTCAGATGCAGGTCGGCACGGATCTCGTCGGCGGCCAGGCCGAGGACGGACTTGTCCGCGAAGTTGACCATCATGAAGACGACGAGCAGCGCGGTCACCGTCCAGGCGCGGGTGCCGCCGCCGCTGGCCGGGGAGATCCCGGCCGACGGCCGGTGCTCGGTGGATACCGCGGTCATGGGTGCTCCTGTCGGAGAGGGACGACGGCCTTGCGCGGCAGGCCTGTCGGGGTGATGCGGGCCGGACCGGACCGGGTTCAGGACAGCGGGACGCCCGCGATGGCGATGCGCTCCATGACGCGGCGCCGCGGGTAGTAGTCGTTGATCGCGTAGTGCTGGGTCGCGATGTTGTCCCAGACGGCGATCGAGTCGGGCTCCCAGTGGAAGCGGACCTGGTACTCGGGGATGCGTGCCTGGAGCACCAGGATGTCGAGCAGTTCGCGGCTCTCCGCCTCCGTCAGGCCCTGGATGCGGGTGGTGAAGGGCTCGTTGACGTAGAGGGTCCTGCGGCCGCTGCGCGGGTGGCGCACCGCGACGGGGTGCTCGACGCGCGGCCACACCGCACGGAAGCCGGCCTTCTGCTCGTCGTTCATGAGCGCGCCCCAGCTGGGTTCCCAGTCGTGGACGGCGGTGAGGTGCTCGATCCGCTCCTTCATGTCGTCCGGCAGGTTGTCGTACGCGGCGGCCATGTCCACCCACATGGTGTCGCCGCCCGCGGCAGGGACCTCGACCGCGCGCAGCACGGAGCCGAGTGCCGGGTTGGCCATGAAGCTGTGGTCGCTGTGCCAGATGTTCTTGTTGCCGGCGGCCTTCGCGTCCTTGGCGAGGCGGGAGACGCCGGCGGTCTCCGTCTTGGGGAAGAAGGGGTTCGGTTCCGGGGAGCCCCAGACGGCGGAGAGCGCGAGCTGGTGTTCGGCGGTGAAGCCGGTCTGGTTCCGGAAGAAGATCACCTTCCACTCCAGCAGTGCCTGCCTCAGCTCCTCGGCGAGCCCGTCGTCGATCGGGCGGGTCAGGTCGACTCCGCCGAGCACGGCGCCGAAGTGCGGGGTGAGCGGGTCGATCTCCAGGCGCTCGTAGGCGGAGGGCTCGGCACCCGGGGCGAGCCGTTCCAGGACGCGGCTTCCGTAGTGCATGAGCGGCTTGTCCAGGACGGGCTTCGGGCGCTCGACAGGACTGGTCACGACAGGGTGCACGGGGTTCCTCCCGACGGTGAACCAAATACGTAACCGGCAGTATCGATATTCAGGGACGGCTGGGCAAGGGGGTGCGGAGGGTGGATTTCGGGAGCGTTCGCGGGCCGGGGACGTCCGGGGGCATGCCGGGTGGTCCCGACCGGGTGACCGGGGGCGGCGTACGCGGGGGCGGCCTACGGGCGCGGCTCGGCCTGCGGACTCGGGGCCCCGGCGGCGTCACACGGGAGCAGGACCCGGCGGGCGCATACGGGAGCAGCCGAGCGACCCCGGGCGGGGTGGGCCACAGCGGGTGCCGACCCCGGCGGGCGTACACGGCAGCCCCGGGCGGGCAGACACGGGCGCCGACCCCGTAGACGTACGAGAGAGGCCCGCTGGGGCACGTACGGAGGCGACCTCGCGGAGCGGGCACGGGAAGGACCCCAGGGGAACCGCGGAAGACGCGGGTCAGCCGTCCGGCGTCAGGGCCGTACGGCCACCGCCCGGGAGATCATGTCCACCATCGAGTCGACCAGCGCCTCGTCCGGCAGCCTCTGTTCCCCGACCATCCGGAAGACCAGCGAGGCGGCGACGAGGGTCGAGGCGTCCGCCAGATCGACGTCGGAGCGCACCTCTCCCCGGGCGACACCGCGTTCCAGCAGGTGCCGCGTCTGGCTCATCACCCGTGCCGTGTAGGCACGGTAGGCGGCGGGCTCGGCACCCGCCTCGGCGGCGGTGCCGATCACCCCGGCGAGCAGCCGGGCGACACCGGGCCGGCGGTACGCCTCCATGCGCGCCGTCAGGACGGCGCGCAGCTCGGCGCGGAAGTCGCCCATGTCCGGCACGGTCAGCGACCCGATCCGCGATTCGGCGGCGGCGATGACGAGGTCCTGCTTGGTGGGCCAGCGCCGGTACATCGCCGGCTTGCTGACCCCGGCGCGGGCCGCGACGGCGTCCATGGTGAGCGCACCCATGCCGCTCTCGGTGACCAGCGCCACGACGGCGTCCAGCACCGCGGCGGTGACGTGCTCCTGCCGCGGCCGCCCAGGACCCCGCCGTACGCCCTCCACTCCCTGTTCCGCCATGCCGCGACCCTAGTCGACGCTCCGGGAGCGGTTCCCCCGACGCCCCTCGGAGGCAGAAAGGGCTCTGACGGGAAGCTCTGAATGGTGGTTCACTTCTTTCATGCCGTACCGCAAGACGCCTTCCGAGATCCGCCGGCTGGAAGCCGCGCGCGAGCACCTGGTCACCTGCGCCACCGCGGTCGTCGCCGAGGTGGGCTGGGCTCAGGCGTCGGTGACCGCGGTCGCCGACTCGGCCGGGATCTCGGCCGGCTCGGTCTACCAGCACTTCCCGTCCAAGGCGGCACTCGCCGTGGAGGTGTTCCGGCGCGCCGCCGGCCGCGAGGTGGAGGTGCTCGGCGAGGTGCTGGACGGCGAGGGCGACCCCGTCGACCGGCTCGCGCGCGGGATCGAGGTGTTCGCACGCCGGGCCCTGGAGAACCGCGGCCTGGCCTACGCGCTGCTCGCCGCCCCCGCCGAGGCCGCGGTGGGCGCCGAACGCCTCGCATTCCGGCGCCGCTACCGCGCGTTGTTCGCCGAGGTGGTGCGCCAGGGCATGGCGGCCGGTCTGCTGCCCGCCCAGAACGGCGAGATCACCGCGGCCGCGCTCACCGGCGCGATCGGCGAGGTTCTCGTGGACCCCCTCGGCGCCCCGTCCGGCCAGACCCCCGACGAACTCCTCGCGGAACTCACGGTCATGGCCCTGCGTTGCGCGGGCGCTCCCGCAGACCGGGGCACGTCCGAGGAACCCTAGAGGCGACGCCTCCGCCGCCGGGCCCAGCCGCGACCTCCCCGCGCTCCCCTGCTCCTCACGCCCTCTGATCCACACGCTGCTCTCGCCCCCCCTCGCTCCCTTCGCTCCTCCCGCTCCGCCCCGCCGACCGCACACCGGAGGTTCCGCATGACCGCGACCACCACGGCGCACAGTCGCCCCACCGCCGTGACCCACGAAGTGACCAACCAGGCACCGCCGTTGACGGGTCACGACGCCGCGGCCGACCCCGTGCTGCTCGAAGGCGTGAACCGCGAGGGGGCCTCCTGGCACCTCGACGACCTCCACCGGTTCGGCCGGTACGTCGGCAGCGCCGAGGCGCAGACCTGGGCGGACCAGGCCAACCGCCACGAGCCGGAACTGCGGACCCACGACCGCTACGGCCATCGTGTGGACGAGGTCGAGTTCCACCCCGCCTACCACGCGCTGATGGACGCCTCGGTGAGCGCGGGCCTCGCGGGCGCCGCCTGGGCCGACGAGCGCTCCGGCGCCCATGTCGCGCGGGCCGCGGGCTTCATGCTGGCGACGACACTGGAGGCGGGCCACCTGTGCCCCGTCTCCATGACGTACGCGGTGGTCCCCGCCCTGCGCCACTCCCCCGAACTGGCCAAGGTCTACGAGCCCTTGCTCACCAGCCGGGTCTACGAACCCGGACTGCGGACCCCGGCCGACAAGCCCGGTCTGCTCGCCGGGATGGGCATGACCGAGAAGCAGGGCGGCAGCGACGTACGCGCCAACACCACCACCGCGACCGAGCGGAGCGACGGCACCTGGCGGCTGCGCGGCCACAAGTGGTTCACGAGCGCCCCGATGAACGACCTGTTCCTCGTCCTCGCGCAGGCACCCGGCGGGCTCTCCTGCTTCCTGGTCCCGCGCGTGCTGCCCGACGGCCGCCGCAACACCTTCCGCGTCCAGCGGCTCAAGGACAAGCTCGGCAACCGCTCCAACGCCAGCAGCGAGCCCGAGTTCGACGACACCGTGGCCTGGCTCGTCGGCACCGAGGGCAAGGGTGTTCGCACCATCATCGAGATGGTGACCATGACCCGCCTGGACTGCGTGCTCGGCTCCGCCGCCGGTACCCGCGCGGCCCTCGCCCAGGCCGCCCATCACGCGCGGCACCGCTCCGCGTTCGGCGCCAAGCTGATCGACCAGCCGCTGATGCGCAACGTCCTCGCCGATCTGGCGCTGGAGTCGGAGGCCGCCACCACGCTCGCCCTGCGGCTGGCCGGCGCCGCGGACCGCGCCCAGCGCGGCGACGCCGGGGAGCGCGCCTTCCTGCGCCTGGCCACGGCCGTCGGCAAGTACTGGGTGTGCAAGCGCCAGCCCGCCGCGGTCGCCGAAGCCCTCGAATGCCTCGGCGGCAACGGCTACGACGAGGCGTCCGGCATGCCCCGGCTGTACCGCGAGGCCCCGCTCAACAGCATCTGGGAGGGCTCCGGCAACGTCAGCGCCCTCGACATGCTGCGGGCCCTCACGCGGGAGCCGGACTCGCTGGAGGCGTTCCGCGCGGAGATCGAGGCGGCGACCGGGGCCGACCCCCGATTCGACGCCGCCTGGGGGGAGTTGAAGGGGGAGCTCGTCCTCACGGAGGACGCTCCGCTGCGCGCCCGCCGGGTCGCCGAACGGGCCGCGCTCGTCCTCCAGGCGTCCCTGCTCGTCCGCCACGCACCACCGGCGGTGGCCGACGCCTTCTGCGCGTCACGGCTGGCCGGAGACCGGGGCCTGGCCTTCGGCACCCTGCCGTCCGGGACGGACTTCGCGGGGGTGCTGGAACGGCTTCCGGCCTGACGGCGCCCATGCCCGGAAGCGCCGGTCGGCGCCGGACGTCATTCGTACGTGCGAGCCTCCGTCTACCCCCGACGCCTCAAGGACGGTCAGCAGCAAGGGATTTCGTCACGCCGAGCCCGAGGCGGCTGCGCAGCCCCGCCCCACAACGGTGAGGCGGGCGCAGATTTCGTCACGCCGGGAACCCGGGTGCGCAGTCCGCGCCAGGGTTCCCGGCCCGTCGCGGCCGGTCGTCACTCCGCCGGTACGGTGATCTCCCTCTTGAGGATCTTGCCGCTGGGCCCCAGCGGCAGCTGGTCCACGAACCACACCCGCCGGGGGTACTTGTAGGCCGCCACACGGTCCTTGACGTACGTGCGCAGCTCGTCGGAGGTGGCCTGCGCGGCGTCCCGGAGGACGATCGCGGCCGCGACCTCCTCACCCAGGTCGGCGTGCGGGACGCCCACCACGGCGGCCAGGGCGACGGCCGGGTGCTCGTGGAGGACCTCCTCGATCTCGCGCGGGTAGACGTTGTAGCCACCCCGGATGATCATGTCCTTCTTGCGGTCGACGATGTACAGGTAGCCGTCCTCGTCCGCGCGCGCGAGGTCCCCGCTGCGCAGCCAGCCGTCGGGTATGGCGGCCGCCGTCTCCTCGGGGCGGTTCCAGTACCCCTTCATCACGTTCGGTCCCCGGACGGCCAGTTCGCCGATCTCGCCGGGGGCCACGTCCTGCCCGAGCTCGTCCAGGAGGCGTACCTCCACGTCACGGATGGGCGTGCCGATGGAACCCGCCTTGCGCGGCCGGTCGGGGTGGTTGAAGGTGACCACCGGGCTGGTCTCGGACATGCCGAAGCCCTCCAGCACAGCGCAGCCGAAACGCCGCTCGAAGCCGTGCAGGATCTCGACCGGCAGCGAGGCGCCGCCCGAGATGCACATGCGCAGCGTCGACACGTCCGCCTCCGAGGGGTGCTGGAGCAGCGCGGCGTACATGGTCGGCACCCCCTCGAAGTAGGTGGCGCGCTCGCGGGCGATGGCGTCCAGCACGGCCCCCGGCTCGAACCGGGGGATCAGGACGAGCGACGCGCCGCTGCGGACGGCCGCGCTCATCGTGCAGATCTGCCCGAAGATGTGGAACAGCGGCAGGCAGCCCACCACCACGTCGTCCGGCGTCATCCGCTGGATCTGGACGCTGTTGACCTCGGTGTTGTGCCGCAGGCCGGCGTGGGAGAGGACGGCGCCCTTGGGGCGGCCGGTGGTGCCCGAGGTGTACAGCAGGACGGCCATGTCCTCGCCGTCCGTCTCGACGACGCCGGAGAACGGTTCGTGGCCTGCGAGGGTCGTGGCGAACGCCGCCGGTTCGACGGCCGTGTGCCGCACCCCCGCCGCCTTCGCCCCCTGGGCGCCCTCGCCCGGCGCCTGATGCCACTCGAAGAGCCACACCGCGCCGGAATCGGTGAGGTGGTACTCCGTCTCCCTGGTCTTCAGAAGCGGGTTCATCGGCACCACGACCGCTCCGGCGCGCAGGACTCCGTAGTACAGGACGACGAACTCGGGCACGTTCGGCAGCATCAGGGCGACCCGGTCACCCGGCCGCACGCCCTCGGACCTGAGCAGGGCCGCGGCGCGCGCGGTCCGTTCGTCCAGCTCCGCATACGTGATGACCCGCTCCCCCAGGCGCAGCGCGGGACGCCCGGGCTGCCGCTGCGCCGTCTCCACGAGGAACCCTGCCAGATTGGCCATGCCCTGCCTCCATCACACGGAACATCGGATGTTTACATCGCCGACATCTTGCAGTCATACAAGGTCGTCATCTATGGGGCGCAGGACAGCGCTCGCGGCCCTGGATTGTTCCTGGGAACAATTCGTCGGCACTAAGCTGCGGAGATGGAGCTTTCGGGCGTGGCGGCAGCGCTTCAGGCCGGACTGCCGGAACTGGGCGAGCGGATGGCTCTGCGCATCCGCGCGGACGTCACGGCCTACCAGGACGAGTCCCTGATCCCGCTGGACTCGCTGCGCCATTCCTGCGAGGCCAACGCGGGCCTCATCCTCACCCACGTCCGCCTCGGCGGCACTCCGGACGCGAGTTCGGCGCACGAGACCGGCCGGCTCCGCGCGGAGCAGGGCGTCCCGCTGACGGACACACTCCACGCGTACCGGATCGGCTCGGAGCTGCTGTGGACGGAGATCCTCGCCGAGGCACGGAGGCACCCCGAGGTCACCGACGATCTGCTGGTGTCACAGTCCACCATGTTCTGGTCGCTGTCCGGCCTGTTCGCCGAGGCGGTGGCGGTGGCCTACCGGGAGACCGCGGCGGAACTGACCTCGCGGGGACAGGCGCGGCGCTCCGCCCTGGTGGAGGCGTTGTTCACGGGCATCATCACCGACCGCACGCTGTGGGAGGCCGCCCGCGAGCTGGGTCTGCCCGAGCACGGCCCGTACGCGGTCGCCGTCGCGGCGACGGGCACTCCGGGCGAGGAGCCGCTGGCGGGAGCCGAGGCGGCACTGCGCCAGGCCCATCTGCCCTCCGCCTGGCGCCTGTTGCCCGACGAACAACTTGCCCTGATCGCTCTGCCCACCGAGACGGCGGAGCGTACGTGCCTGCGCATCCTGCGCGACGCCCGCGCGCGCGTGGGGTTCAGCCCCGCCTTCCGTTCCCTGCGGGACACTCCGCGGGCCCTGCGCTTCGCCCGGCTGGCCCTGGCCGGACTGGAGGGCACCGCCCCGGGCGTGGCCCGCTTCGACGACAACCCGCTGGCCATGGTCGTGGCAGCGGCTCCCGCCGAGGCCGCTCACCTCGCGGAGGTGGTGCTCCGGCCCGTACTCGACCTGCCGGCCGGGGAGCGGACCCGCCTGCTGCGGACTCTGGAGCACTGGTTCGCAGCCACCGGCTCGGCCGCCGCCACGGCGCGGAACCTGTTCGTCCACCCCAACACCGTCCGCTACCGCCTGCGACGCGTCGAGGAACTGACGGGCCGCTCCCTCTCCGATCCGCGCGCACTTGCGGACATGGGGGCGGCACTCCTGGCCGTGCGCAGCCCGGGGGCGGGGACGACCTCCCGCGAGTAGATCCGGACGGGTGCCCTCGACAGCAACTACCGCCCCGCAAGGGCGCGTTCCACAGCGGCCCGTGGCCAGGTCGAGCGCACGCACTCCGCTCGGGAACGTCACCCAGGGACCTCACTCCATTGTTGACGGTGCTCACTGCGACATCGACTTCTACACCGAGGCGGCCGTCGGCATCGCCGTGAAGCCCGCACGGCATGGCGGGCTCGGCTTCCTCGACCTCGTGAGCGGCCTCAAGAACGAGCAGTTGGACTCCTACGTGCTGTCCCTGCCGGTGAGCACGGAGATCGCCCGGGTACGCGGCCACGACGGCTACGGCTTCCCCAAGTGGGTCACCGAGGTGGACGTGGACATCAACTCCGGCCGCACGACCGCGCGCGTCGCCAACGACGCCAACGACGCCGGAGGAGTCGATCTGTCGCTCCGGGCGAGAACGCCGAAGCAGACCGCCCGCCCGAGCGGCGAGCGCGTCAGCTCACTCACCTCGTACACGACGATCAACGGCGCGTGGCACTCCACCCTGAGCCAGACCAACGTACTGAACGCCGGTACGACGCGCGTCCCGCGTGACGTCACCCTCCAGGTCGGTAAGGGCCGCTTGGCGGACGACCTGCGCTCGCTCAAGCCGATCAGAACCATCCAGTTCGACGTCATGACCGAAGGCCAGCTCGCCCTGCACATGCCGGTCCCCATCTCGGTCCCGAACCGGATCGAGGGCGCAGGGCACCTTGCGGTCCCGGTCTCCTGGGCACGAGGGCGGGCTCACCCGACCGGGATGCCGCGCTCCTCGGCCAGCCAGGCACGGTAGCCGCGCAGGGCGACGCGCTGCCTGCGCAGTTCCGAGATCAGGGCGAACGCCGGATGAGTACCGGGCCGGGGTGCGGCACCGCGGGCGAGACGTCGCATCTGGTAGCGGACCCGAGCCATTCCGGCGGCCGAGGCGAGGGCCTTGTCGGACCAGGTCACCGGCTCCATCGCGCGGTCGGCCTCGCGGTGTTCCCTCCACCGGTCGGGGAGGTCGGGGGTGACGGCGAGCGCGGTGCCCATGCCGACGACCGCCACTCCGCTGTCGAGGACCCTCTCGGCGGTGGCGCGGCGCGTGATGCCGCCGGTGAGCATCAACGGCAGCGGGCTGGTCCTGACGAGGTCCTCGGCGAGGTCGAGGAAGTACGCCTCGCGGGCCTGCGTACGGTCGTCGGCGGGGCGGCCGGTCATCGCGGGGCTCTCGTAGCTGCCGCCGGACAGCTCCACCAGGTCGACTCCGAGCGGTTCGAGCATCCCGATGACCTGACGCGCGTCGTCAGCGTCGAATCCTCCGCGCTGGAAGTCGGCGGAGTTCAGCTTCACGGCAACGGCGAAGGAGGGGGACACGGCGGCGCGGACCGCGCGCACGACGTCGAGCAGCATCCGGGCACGGTTCTCCAGCGAGCCTCCCCACTGGTCGGTGCGCTTGTTGACCAGGGGAGAGAGGAACTGCGACAGGAGGTAGCCGTGCGCGGCATGGATCTCGACGCCGTCGAATCCGGCCTCCTCCGCCCGGTGGGCGGTGACGGCGAACCGGGTCACGGTGTCCGCGATCTGGCGCGCGGTCATGGCGGTCGGGCTGCCGAAGCGGCCGCTGTGCCTGCCCAGGGAGACACCGACGTCGGAGGGACCCCACACGACGCCGGGCATGTCGGACGTCACCTGACGGCCCGGGTGATTGATCTGCATCCACAGCGCGCCGCCGCCGGACTTGCCGGCCCGGGCCCACTCGACGAACGGCTCCAGCGGCGCGCGCTCGTCGAGCACGACTCCGGCGGGTCCGGTCAGCGCCTCGGCGTGCACCATGACGTTCCCGGTGATCAGCAGTCCGGTGCCGCCGGCGGCCCAGCGCCGGTACAGCGTGAACAACTGCTCGTCGGGAAGCTGGCCGGCTCCGGCCATGTTCTCCTCCATGGCCGCCTTGGCGATCCGGTTGCCGAGCACCTGCCCGGAACGCAGAGCCAGGGGCGAGAACAGTTCGCTGATCATCCGGTTTCCTCCTCCATGCCCATCCCTTACGATGTATGCACCATTCACATTAAGTCACGATGTGAGCGCTGCAAACATGAGAGAGTGTGACCTATGTCACAAACCGGCACGTACCACCACGGCGACCTGCGCGCTGCCTGCCTGCGTGCCGCGCGGGAACTGCTCGAGGAGGACGGGAGCGCCGGTCTGTCGCTGCGCGCGGTCGCCCGCCGCGCGGGGGTGTCGGCGACGGCTCCGTACCGCCACTACGCGGACCGGGACGCGCTCGTCTCCGCGGTCGCCGCCGAGGGGTACCGCGAGCTCGCCGAGCACTTGGCCGCGGTCCACCCCGCGCCCTCGACGCCCGACGACCTGGCCGCGGTCGCGGTCGTCTACGTGCGCTTCGCGCTCGATCACCCGGCCCTGTTCCGGGCGATGTTCGCCGAGCCCTGCGATCCGGCCAGCGAGGAACGGGTGGCCGCGACGGCGGTCATCCGCGAGTACGTCCAGGGCATCGTCCGCGACGCCTTCCCGGGCACGGACGACGCGGGCGCGCTGGCGACCACCGTCTGGGCCCTGGTCCACGGCCTGGCGTTCCTGCACCTCGACGGCAAGCTGGACAGCTCCACACCCGAGCTGGTCGCCCAGCAGGTCCGCGCTTCCGTACACGCCCTGTTCAGCGTGTCCACGGCACTGCCCCGGACCGCGGCGCCGACGGGAAAGTGACCGGACGCTTCGGCGGGAGCGAGCGTACGGCCGACGGACGACGGGAGGGGAGGCCACCGGACAGTGGCCTCCCGAGGTTCACTTGGTGACGGAGTAGGAGTGCGCGCCGGTTCCGGCCAACCCCCCGCCATCGGAGATCAGGTACTCGTCCCGGATCGGCCGGCCCGCGAACCAGGCCTCCAGGATCTCGCGGGTACCGGCCGCGTACCGGGCCTGCGCGGACAGCGACGAGCCCGAGATGTGCGGGGTCATGCCCTGGTGTGGCATGGTCCGCCAGGGGTGGTCGGCAGGTGCCGGCTGGGGGTACCAGACGTCGCCGGCGTAGCCCGCCAACTGCCCGCCACGCAGGGCGCGTTCCACTGCGTCCCGGTCGACGATCCTCGCCCGGGCGGTGTTGATGAGGTAGGCGCCGCGTTTCATCGTCGCCAGCAGGTCGTCGCCGAAGAGGCCTTCGGTCTCGGGGTGCAGGGGAGCGTTGATCGTGACGACGTCGCAGTGCGGGACCATCTCGGCGGCCGAGGCGTGGAAGACGAGCCCCAGTTCGCGCTCGACCTCCTCCGGCAGCCGGTGCCGGTCGGTGTAGTGCAGCATCACGTCGAAGGGGGCGAGACGGCGCAGGACCGCGAGACCGATCCGCCCGGCGGCCACCGTTCCGACGTGCATACCCTCCAAGTCGTACGAACGGGCCACGCAGTCGGCGATGTTCCAGCCGCCGTCGAGGACGACCTGATGGGACGGCAGGTAGTTGCGGACCAGGGACAGGGTCGTCATCACCACGTGTTCGGCGACGCTGATGCTGTTGCAGTACGTCACTTCGGCGACCGTCACCCCGTGCGCGATCGCCGCGTCGAGGTCGACGTGGTCGGAGCCGATGCCCGCGGTGACGGCCAGCTTCAGGTTCTTCGCGGCGGCGATCCGCTCCGCGGTCAGGTAGGCCGGCCAGAACGGCTGCGAGATCACCACGTCCGCGTCGGGCAGCTCGCGGTCGAAGACCGAGCCGTCGCCGTCCTTGTCGGAGGTGACGACGAGCGTGTGCCCGGCCTTCTCCAGGTAGGCGCGCAGGCCGAGTTCGCCCGAGACGCTGCCGAGCAGATGGCCGGGCGTGAAGTCGATCGCCTCGGGGGTGGGGGTGGTCTGGCCGACGGGGTAGTGGCCGACGGCGGGGAGGTCGTCGCGGGCGTACGTCGTCGGATATCCGTCGGTGGGGTCGTCGTACAGGACGCAGAGCACCTTGGCCATGTCGCGGCTCCTCAACTGGCGTTGCGGGAAGGTGCCGTTCACGATCCCCGGAGCCGTTCGCGCCGGTCAAAGCGAACCTCGCTATGCGCTCATAGCCGGCTCCTATGAGTCGCGCTCGCGCAGGAAGGAGCGCAGCAGCGTGTCGAGCGCGTCGCGGACGCCGGCCTCGCGCGCCACGGCGACGAGGGCTCCGGCGAGGACCGATTCGGGTTCGCTGCGCGCGACCACGAGCCCGACACAGGGTCCGTGGGCCGGTCCGGTCAGGGGCACGACGCGCATCCCCTCGGGCACCCCGAACATGTGGAGCCACGCGTGCGAGATCACGCTGAACCAACGGCCGCCGGGGAGATGGGCGTAGAGGCCGGCCACGCTGTCCGTCTCGATCGCGGGCGTGGCGGTGGCGCCGTCGGCGGCGAAGCACTCGTCGATGATCCGCCGGTTGCGCATCCGGGGCGAGAGCAGGCACAGCGGCAGGGTCGCGGCCTGCGCCCAGCGCACCGTGTCCGAGACGGCCAGTGGACCGTCGGCGGGGGTGAGGAGCATGTACCGCTCCTCGTAGAGCGGGAAGCGGCGGACGCGGCGCAGGGTGTCGTCGTCCAGGTACGTCATCGCCGCGTCCAGTCCGAACTCCGCCAGACCGTGGGTGATCTCCGCCGACGACAGCGATTCCAGGCTCACGCCAGCGCGCGGGTGGCGCTCGCAGAACGGGGTGGTCAGCAGGGAGGCGACCGGCAGCGCCGTCGGCACCACCCCCAGCCGCAGCGTGCCGGTCAGGCCGCCGCGCAGCGCCGACAACTCCTGGCGGAGCGCGTCCTGTTCGGCCAGGATCCGGTGCGCCCAGGCCAGCACCACCTCACCCTCGGGGGTCAGGCCCTCGTATTTCCTCCTCCCCCGCCGCACGATCGGCACTTCAAGGTCGTGTTCCAGGCGCCGTATCGCGGCGGACGGCGACGGCTGGGAGACGTAACAGAGCGCCGCCGCGCGGGCGAAGTGGCGCTCACGGGCGAGGGCGACGAGATACTCGAGCTGGCGCAGCAGCATGATCGTCCTCCACGACGGCAGTCTGCCTCCGGGCTCCGTGCTCCGTGCTCCGTGCTCCGTGCTCCGTGCTCCGTGCTCCGGGTGTACCGACGTACAGCATGGGCCGGAGTGAGGTCGCGCGGGACCGCGTACGCGGGTCGTCACGTCTCGTACTGGTAGAAGCCCCGGCCGCTCTTGCGTCCCCGCCAGCCCGCACCGACCATGCGCCGCAGCAGCGCGGGAGGGGCGTAGGTGGGCTCCTTGTACTCCTCGTACATCGACTCGGCGATCGCCTGCGCGGTGTCCAGGCCGATCAGGTCGAGCAGACGCAGCGGTCCCATGGGATGGGCGCGGCCCAGTTCCATGCCCCGGTCGATGTCCTCGGCGTCCGCCACTCCGCTCTCCAGCATGCGGACGGCCGCGAGGAGATAGGGGACGAGCAACGCGTTCACCACGAAGCCCGCGCGGTCGGGTGACCGCACCGTCTCCTTGCCCAGCCGTTCCCGGACGAACCCGCGAGCCCGGTCCAGGGTGTCCTTCCCGGTGGTCAGCGCCGGGATGAGTTCGACGAGTCTCTGGACCGGTACGGGGTTGAAGAAGTGGACGCCGAGCACCTGGGCGGGCCGACCGGTGGCGATGGCCAGGTCGATGACCGGGATCGAGGAGGTGTTCGTCGCGAGGATGGCCTCGGGATCGGCGACCGTCTTGTCGAGGGTCTTCATGATCTCGGTCTTGAGTTCGCGGTTCTCGGCGACGGCCTCGATCACGATCTGACGGTCGCTCATGTCACCGAGGTCGTCGGTGAAGGTGAGCCGGGCCAGGGCCTCGTCACGCGCCTGCTCGGAGAGCTTGCCGCGGCGCAGGCCGCGGTCGAGGGAGGCGAGGACACGTCCGCGGCCCGCCCGGACCGCGTCCGGTCCGGCCTCGGAGACCACGACGTCGAGACTGCTCAGCGCGGCGACTTCGGCGATGCCGGAACCCATGAGGCCGCAGCCGACGACGCCGACTCGGGAGATGGGCATGGCTGATTCCACAGGTGGTCCTTCGGCTCGGGTGGAGACGACGGCCGGCGGCGCGTGGCCGCCGGCCGCCGTGGGTCAGACGTTGCGTCGGTACTGGCCGCCGACCTCGAAGAAGGCCTCGGTGATCTGCTGGAGGGTGCACACCCGGGCGGCGTCCATCAGGACCTCGAACACGTTGTGCCCGCCGGTGGCCGCCTCCTTGAGGGCGGCGATCGCGGCCTGCGCGGGGTCGTGGTGCCGTCCCTGGAAGTCGACGACGCGCTCCAGCTGGGACTGCTTCTCCGCCTCCGTCGCCCGCGCGAGTTCGAGCGTGGTGGCGGCCTCACCCGAGGCGTGCGGGTTGCGGAAGGTGTTCACACCGATCAGGGGCAGCGTGCCGTCGTGCTTGCGCTGCTCGTACAGCATGGACTCGTCCTGGATGCGTCCGCGCTGGTATCCGGTCTCCATCGCGCCGAGCACACCGCCGCGTTCGCTGATCCGCTCGAACTCGGCGAGGACCGCCTCCTCGACCAGGTCGGTGAGCTCGTCGGTGACGAACGAACCCTGCAGGGGGTTCTCGTTCATGGCGAGGCCCCACTCGCGGTTGATGATGAGCTGGATGGCCAGCGCCCGGCGGACCGACTCCTCGGACGGCGTGGTCACGGCCTCGTCGTAGGCGTTGGTGTGGAGGCTGTTGCAGTTGTCGTAGATCGCGGTCAGCGCCTGGAGCGTGGTGCGGATGTCGTTGAAGTCCATCTCCTGGGCGTGCAGGGAGCGGCCCGAGGTCTGGACGTGGTACTTGAGCTTCTGGCTGCGCTCGTTCGCGCCGTAGCGCTCGCGCATCGCGACCGCCCAGATGCGACGGGCCACCCGGCCCAGCACCGTGTACTCCGGGTCCATCCCGTTGGAGAAGAAGAAGGACAGGTTGGGGGCGAAGTCGTCGATGTCCATGCCGCGGGCCAGGTAGGCCTCGACGTAGGTGAAGCCGTTGGCCAGGGTGAAGGCCAGCTGGCTGATGGGGTTCGCCCCCGCCTCGGCGATGTGGTAGCCGGAGATGGACACCGAGTAGAAGTTGCGGACCTGGTTCCGGATGAACCACTCCTGGATGTCGGCCATCATCCGCAGGCTGAACTCGGTGGAGAACAGGCAGGTGTTCTGGCCCTGGTCCTCCTTGAGGATGTCCGCCTGGACGGTGCCGCGCACGGTCGCCAGGGCGTGGGCACGCAGTCCGGCCGTCTCCTCGGCGGAGGGGTCGCGGCCCTCGGCGGCACGGAAGGACTCGATCTGCTGGTCGATCGCGGTGTTGAGGAAGAACGCCAGGATGGTCGGCGCGGGCCCGTTGATGGTCATCGAGACCGAGGTGGTGGGGGCGACCAGGTCGAAGCCGTCGTAGAGGGCCTTCATGTCGTCCAGGGTGGCGACCGAGACTCCGGAGGTGCCGACCTTGCCGTAGATGTCGGGGCGCTCGCCGGGGTCGCGGCCGTAGAGGGTGACGGAGTCGAAGGCCGTGGACAGCCGGGTGGCGGGCTGGCCCTCGGAGAGCAGCTTGAAGCGGCGGTTGGTGCGCTGCGGGTCGCCCTCGCCGGCGAACATCCGTGCCGGGTCCTCGCCTTCACGCTTGAACGGGAAGACGCCCGCGGTGAACGGGAAGTACCCGGGCAGGTTCTCCCGGCGCAGGAAGCCCAGCAGGTCGCCGGCGTCGGAGTAGCGCGGCAGGGCCACGCGGCGGACCTGGTTGCCGGACAGCGATTCCCGTGTCAGCGCGGTGCGCAGCTCGCGGTCGCGCACGCTGACCACCAACTCGTCGCCGGAGTATGCCTCCTTGGTCAGCGGCCACTGCTCCAGCAGCATCCGCGCCTCCGGCGCCAGGCGGTGCTCGGCCTGTTCCAGCAGCCCCTGCACGTCCGCGACCGGCAGTTCGGCGGCGGCCAACTGGGCGCAGACGGCCTCGAGTTGCTGGACGCGCCGCGCCTGCTGGGCCCAGCTCTCCGTCTCGGCGTGGTAGCGGCGCACGGTCTCGGCCGTCTCGGCCAGGTAGCGCACCCGGCTCGCCGGTACGATCTGCGCCGCGCCGCTGGAGTGACGTACCGTCACCTCGGGCAGGGCGCCCTCGCCCACCGCGAGGCCGTGACCGGCCAGCACATCGCGGAGCTTCTGGTAGAGAGCGGTCACGCCGTCGTCGTTGAAGGTGGCGGCGCTGGTGCCGAAGACCGGCATGTCCTCGGGACGGGAACCGAACGCCTCGCGGTTGCGCACCAGTTGACGGCCCACGTCGCGCAGGGCGTCGGCGGCGCCGCGCCGTTCGAACTTGTTGATCGCGACGACGTCGGCGAAGTCCAGCATGTCGATCTTCTCGAGCTGGGATGCGGCGCCGAACTCGGGCGTCATCACGTACAGCGACACGTCGACGTACGGGACGATCGCCGCGTCGCCCTGCCCGATGCCCGGCGTCTCCACGATCACCAGGTCGTACCCGGCGGCCTTGCACGCGCCGATGACGTCCGTCAGCGCCTGGGGCACCTCGCGGTCGCCACGGGTGGCGAGCGACCGGAAGTAGACCCGGTCGCCGTCCAGGCTGTTCATCCGGATCCGGTCGCCCAGCAGGGCGCCGCCACCGCGACGCCGGCTCGGGTCCACGGCGAGCACCGCCACCTTGAGCCGGTCCTTCTGGTCGGTGCGCAGCCGGCGGACCAGTTCGTCCGTCAGGGAGGACTTACCCGAGCCGCCGGTTCCCGTGATGCCCAGCACCGGCACGTTGCGTGCCAGCGCGGCCTCGCGCAGCACCGCGAGATCCGGCTCCTGAACGTACCCGGTCTCCAGACCGCTGATCGTGCGCGCCAGCGCGTGCCGGTCACCGGCCATCACCGCGGACGGCTCGCTCGGTGCCTGCCGCCACAGCGAGAGGTCGCACTCCTCGATCATCGAGTTGATCATTCCGGCCAGCCCGAGGCGCTGGCCGTCCTCCGGGGAGAAGATCTTGACGCCGGAACGGGCGAGCCGGTCGATCTCCTCCGGGACGATGACACCCCCGCCGCCGCCGAACACCTTCACATGCCCGGCGCCCGCCTCGCCGAGCAGCTTCACCAGGTACTCGAAGTACTCGATGTGGCCGCCCTGGTAGGAGGAGATGGCCACGCCGTGCGCGTCCTCCTCCAGCGCCGCGTCGACCACTTCCTGCACGGACCGGTTGTGCCCCAGGTGGATGACCTCGGCACCCTGCGCCTGGAGAATGCGGCGCATGATGTTGATGGCCGCGTCATGGCCGTCGAACAGCGCCGAGGCGGTGACGAAGCGGACGGGATGCTTGGCCCGGTACAGCGGGGTCGGGGCGGCGGTGGCCACGGACATGAGTCCTCCTGACGGAACTACGCGTCTGGGTACGGCGTCCCGGACCTTTCGGGTACACAGGTATCCCCAGTGTCACCATGCGTATAACTACTAGGACGTCCAAGTAAATGCCGCTCCCGCTCCGGGAACAAGTCCAGCCGGGCCCATGTGGCGCAGATCACCGCGACCTGAGACCGGCATCAGGGTCGCCGGCCGACCGGAACCGGCGACGCCGAATCCGGAACCCGGGCGCACGAAATCCAGACACACGGAATCCAGAGCGCACGGAATCCAGAGCGCACCCACGGCAGAATCCGGAACGCGGCCGCGCCGAAATCGAGTGCCGAGGACACCGTCGCCTTGTGATACTGCTCCGATGATCAACCTGCCTGCCGCCGCGCTGGACTCGCTCTCCGGGCTCGCCTTCGGTGACGCCTTCGGTGACCGCTGGTTCGGCATCCTGCGTCGCGAGGGCCCGGCGGCCCTGGAGGCGCGGACCCTGCCCCCGGAGCCGCTGTGGCGGTGGAGCGACGACACCGCCCAGGCGCTCGTCCTCGTCCGGGAGCTCGCCGCGGGCGGCGGCACCGTCGACCAGGACCGCCTCGCCCTGCGCCTGGCCGAGGCGTACGCCGACGACACGCACCGCGGCTACGGAGCCTCGATGCACGACGTGCTCCGCCGGATCGGCGCGGGCGAGCCCTGGCGGGAGGTGGTCGCCGGCCAGTTCGGCGGCCAGGGCTCCTGGGGCAACGGCGCGGCCATGCGCGTCGCCCCGCTGGGCGCCTGGCACGCCGCCGACCTCGACGCCGTCGCCGAGCAGGCCGCGCTCCAGAGCGCGGTCTCTCATCACCACCCGGAGGCCATCGCGGGGGCGGTGGCGGTAGCCCTCGCCGCGGCGCTGGCGACGCGGAGCCGGGGCGGGCCCGCGCCGTCGCGCCCGGACTTCCTCCAGGCCGTCGCCGCACACCTCCCCGACAGCGACGTCCGGTCCGGAATCCGGATCGCGGCCCGGATGTCGGCGGGCGCCTCAATCCGGCACGCGGCGGAGGTCCTGGGCTCCGGCTATCGCATGTCCGGCCCCGACACCGTCCCCTACGCCCTCTGGTGCGCGGCGGGACACCTCGACGACCTGCACGAGGGCCTGTGGTTCACGGTCGCCGGGCGCGGCGACATCGACACGACGTGCGCCATCGCGGGCGGGGTGATCGCCGCTCGTACGGGCGTCGCCGCACTCCCGGCGGCCTGGCACACGGCGCGTGAACCGCTGCCGCCGACCGCTGACTAGGTGGCACTGTGGTACGCCGCAGGTCACACCGCGTGCCGCCGTGGCCGGGCGCCACGGCGATCAGCCGGCCTTCTCCCCCGAGGCACGATGTAGCTCTCAAGGTCGAAGTAGCTCCCGAGGCTGATGTGGCCCCCGAGCCCGACGTGGTCCCCGAGGGTGACCGGGCGCGCCGGTGAAGAGGGCTGGGGGTGCCCTTCCTGGGGAACGGCTCAGCGGCTCGCGGGTCGCGGGCGTCCGAGCGCGAACCGGCTGGGCCCGGGCTCCCCTCGTACCAGCGCGGCCGCCAGCTCGCCGATGACCGACGCGAACTTGAAGCCGTGCCCGGAGAACCCTCCCAGCACGGTCACCGGGCCCTGCCGGTCGATGACGAAGTCGTGGTCGGGGGTGGTGGTGTACAGGCAGGTCACGGCCTCGGGCGCGGTGTGGTCCACGCCGGGGAGCCAGCGCTCGGCGTACGCCGAAAGCTCCCGAAGGATCGCGGCGTCCGGGGTGCGGTCGCGCCGGTCGGGGTCGACGACCGGGCCGACGCCGTGGAAGCCCGCCTTGACGCCGTCGGTGCTGCCGAGTCCGTACACCCCGTCCGCGGTGAGGCCGTCCACGGGCAGCGCGGCGCCCGGGTGGTGGATGTAGCTGGGCCAGTTGAGCGCGTCCGCCGCGGGGAAGTGGGCGGGCTGCTCCTGCGTGACACGCAGCACCGGTACGCCGCCGACCAGCGGAGCGGTACCGCCGCCCAGCATGCCGGGCGCCCAGCCGCCGACCGCGACCACGACCGCGTCGGCGCGCAGTTCCTCCTCCGTGTCCGTGACCACCCGGACCTCGGCGTCGCCGTGCACCGACAGCCCGGCCACCCGGACGCCGTGCCGGACCTCCGCGCCGTGTGCCCGCGCCGCCTGCTGGAAGGCGGTGACCGCATCGTCGGCGTGCAGGCGTCCGGCGTCCGGGTGGAAGACCGCGCCGGTGTCGGCGCGCAGCCCCGGCCAGCGCTCGGCGACCTCCTCCGGGACCAGCCGCTCGGCGGAGTGTCCGGCTGCGGTCAGCACCTCGTACAGGGCCTCGGTCGTGGCGGCCGGGCCGTGGTCGACGGCTCCGGTGAGGGTGAGCACCTGCCGTCCCGTCTCCTCCTCCAGCCGCCGCCACAGCGGAAGCGACCGCGCGGCGAGACCGACGTAGAAGGGGTCCGTGTAGGCCAGCCGGAAGATCCGCGAGGTGCCGTGCGAGCTGCCCCGGTCGTGGCCGGGCGGGAAGCGCTCCAGCAGGGTGACGCGGTCACCCCGGGCGGCAAGCCGCCACGCGGCGGACGAGCCCATGACCCCGCCACCGATGACGACGACTCGACGAGAAGACACGATGCGCGATCCTTTGGTGAACGACCCAGGCCGACCGCCCGGGCGCCCGGACCGACCGGGCGACATCGCGCCCGGACCGACCGGACACCCCGGACGCCCCGAAGTTTCCGGTGTGACCTGCAACTTTCTATCAGCCGTCAACCCAGGGCGAACCGACTGGGTCACCGCCGCCCGCTCGCGTCCCCTCCAGGGCAGCGAGAGGCGCAACCCCAACTGGGCCGTCACCGAAGGCGATGGGTTCTTCAAGCGGCGCCAGGGGGAATCGGGACGGCCTGCTAGGTCAACCGGCTCTTTGCCTCGCGCATCTTGAGATGCTGAAGCGGCTTCGTCGCAGGGACCGCTAGCGTCGCACCCGGGGCATTCCCAACCCGATCCACGAGATGATCTCCCGTTGGATCTCGTTGTTGCCGCCGCCGAAGGTGAAGATCACGGCCGAACGGTAGCCGCGTTCGAGTTCGCCGTGCAGGACGGCGCCGGCGGAGCCCTCCTTGAGGACGCCGGGGGCGGCGACGATCTCCATCAGCCAGGCGTACGCGTCCCGGCGGGCCTCGGAGCCGTACACCTTGACCGCGGAGGCGTCCTGCGGGGTGAGCGTGCCCTCCTGGACGGCGTTCACCATGCGCCAGTTGAGGAGTTTCATCGCGTCCAGCCGGGTGTGCGTGCGCGCGAGGTGGCGGCGTACCCAGGGGAGGTCGACAACGCGGCGGCCGTCGGCGAGCTTGGTCTCCATCGCCCAGCGCTGGACGTCGTACAGGGCGCGGATCGCCATGGTGCCGTGCGCGGCGAGGGTGACGCGCTCGTGGTTGAGCTGATTGGTGATCAGCCGCCAGCCCTTGTTCTCTTCGCCGACCCGGCGCGTGGCGGGAACACGGATGTTCTCGTAGTAGCTGGCGGTGGTGTCGTGCGAGGCGAGCGTGTTGATGATCGTGCACGAATAGCCGGGGTCGGAGGTCGGTACGAGGAGCATGGTGATGCCCTTGTGCGGCGGGGCGTCCGGATCGGTGCGCACCGCGAGCCACACCCAGTCGGCCGTGTCGCCGTTGGTCGTCCAGATCTTCTGCCCGTCGACCGTGTAGTGGCCGCTCTCCTCGTCGCCTTCCCGTACGGCCCTGGTACGGAGCGCGGCGAGGTCGGTCCCGGCGCCGGGTTCGCTGTAGCCGATCGCGAAGTCGATCTCGCCGGAGAGGATCTTCGGCAGGAAGTACGACTTCTGCTCCTCCGTACCGAACCGCATGATCGTCGGCCCCACGGTGTTGAGCGCCATCAGCGGCAACGGCACCCCGGCCTGGGCCGCCTCGTCGAAGAAGATGAACTGCTCCATCGGGCTCAGGCCCCGCCCGCCGTACTCCTTGGGCCAGCCGACCCCGAGCCAGCCGTCCGCGCCGAGGCGGCGGATCGTCTCGCGGTAGAAGCGCTTCTGCGCCGCGGGGTCGCCGTAGCGCGCGTAGGCGTTGTCCGGCACCAACTCGGCGAAGTAGAGACGAAGTTCGGTCCGCAACCGCTGCTGCTCCGGCGTGTATTCGAGATGCACGGCGCCTCCTGCCTCCCGGGCCCGACCTGACGGCGCACACCGTAGAACGTGTTCCAGAAATTGGGAATGCCGATGACAAGCAAATGCGCCGGTTCGGATGCCTCTGCGTTCGCACACGGACGAGGGGCGGGGCACGGTCACCCGTGCACCGCCCCTCATGCGGGCCGGGTTTCCCCGGCCGTCGCGGAATGCGTCGCTCGTACGTCCCCCGCGGCCGTCAGTGGCAGGGGAACCCGAGCAGGTGCCGGGCATCGTGGACCCATTCGTGAACGTTCTCGCCGGAGACGAGGGAGGTGGCGCCCTGTTCGGCGCCGACGAAGTAGAGCAGGACCAGCATCAGGATGCCGAAGAACGCCGCCCAGGGGACGATCGCGCCGATCGGCAGCTTGGCGGGAACGGCGGTGGGCGTGGCGGCGGGCTGAACGGCGGACTGCGCCATGGGGCAGAACCTCCTGGGGAACTCGCGTCCCATCTCGGTGGTGCACAGGACGACAGCCACGGGTCTGACTTGCCCGTGTCCGTCACCCCTGGCAGGAGTGGCATGTGCCGGGCTTACAGTGGCGCGACCGTGCCGGATTTCCACCGGGCTTCCGCCGAACCGTCGTCAATATCCATGTGACCGTACCGCGAAGCCGTCGGCCCGGCCAAGGGCGCATACCCCCGCACCGCGTGCGCCCCACCGTTCGGGGAGCATGGAAGCGGACGGCAAACTCCCTGGCCGGCCGGGGGGTTAGTCGGTCACCGTCCACGACGCACAAGCCCGGACCATGAAACTCGGTCCGGATCCACGACACATGAGAGCGATGGCATGACCAGCCGAGTGATCTTGATCTCCGCGGCGATCAGCGAGGCGCTGCGCGAGGCCCGCTTCGACGACGGGAGCCCGGTGGACGCCTCCGGTCTGCGGGCCGCTCGGGCCGCGGCCGACGCGGGCATCGTTCCCGCGGGCGGGCACCTGTGGGTGTCCCCCACCGTGCGGTGCCGGCAGACCGCCGAGGCCCTGGGGCTCGAAGGCGCGGTCGAGGCGCCGGAGTTGGCCCCTCTCGACGTGGGCCGCTGGCGCGGGGCGACGCTGGCCGAGGTGAGCGCGAAGGAGCCCGAGGCGGTGGCGCGCTGGCTCGCCGATCCGACGTCGGTACCGCACGACGGCGAGTCGGTGCGGACGTTCTGCGACCGGGTGGCGGAATACCTGGACGCGGCGGCCGGTCAGGACGGCCGAACCGTGGCCGTGGTGGAGCCAGAGGTCGTACGGGCCCTGGTGGTACGGGTGTTGGGGGCGCCGGAGACGGCGTTCTGGCGCGTGGACGTGCCACCGCTCACTGTCACGGAGTTGAGCGGGCGTGCGGGACGCTGGAACGTCCGCGCCGGACGCCCGCTTGTCGGGCCGGCTTGATCCGGGTGCCGATCGTCGGACCGGCGTGACCTTTTGGTGCCTTTCGTCGAGCCGCCCCAGCCGGGGCGGTCCGGGTTCTGTTCGCCGGACCGGTCTGGCGGGGGCGGCGGCTCGCGGCTTGAGGCGGGCATTGCGGTCATCCTGAGCGCCCCGGGGCCCGCCCCCGGACCAGCCGCCCCGGAGCTTGCCTCCGGGCTAACCAACCCGGACCCTCACTGCTCACAGCTCACAGCTCACTGCTCACAGCTCACAGCAGCGTGGCGATGAACTCCGCGCAGACCCGGGCACATTCACGGCACTTCCGCGCGGCGGCTTCTGACCCGGGGCAGGCGTCAAAAGCCTCGGCGCACTCCAGGCAGACGTCCCGGCACCACTCCAGCCGGGCGCGAAGCTCCCTGTCGCTCAGCCCCGGATGACGGGACAGCGCCTGACAGGTCGCCTCGCACACCTCCGCGCACAGAATGCCCGACCGCCGCGCGGCCTCCTGCTTCTTCGGTCCGTCGGGATCCATGAGGCTCGCACGCAGCATGGAGGTCTTCGCGCATTCGGCACACACCCGGGCGCACTCGAAGCGGTCCTCCAAGTACCGGAAGAGCTCCTGCTGTGAAGGCGTCGTCGTCACAACAGGCGGGTAGCCGGAGGGAGTCGGTTCAAACAGCGCGTAGCCGGGCCTCAGGCGCCGGCCGCCTCCCGGGAGATCTGCTCGAACTGCGCTCCCATGGCCTCCGAGAGCGCCTGCGCCGCCGACAACGGGCGCACCATCACCATGAGTTCGTCGATGCGACCGTCCTCGTCGAAGTGCAGGAAGTCGCAGCCGTTGATCTCCTTGTCGCCCACCTTGGCCGTGAAGACGAGCGCGTGGTCGCGGCCGTCGGCCCCGGCGATCTCACGGACGTAGCGGAAGTCGCTGAAGACGCGCCAGACGCCACGCAGGATGGCGGCGGTGATCGGCTTGCCCGGGTACGGCTTGAAGGCGACGGGGCTGGTGAACACGACGCCGTCGGCCAGCAGTTCCTCGACCGCGTCGAGGTCTCCGGCCTCCACGGCCTTGCGGAAGGAGTTCATTGCGCTTCCCGTCTCTCTTAGTCAATTAATTGATTAGGTGCGGATAAGATTAGTCCTGTGGGTGCGAGGCGTCTAGCCTTGCGGGATGGCATTGCGCAACGCGGTACTGGCCTCGCTCCTGGAGGGCGAGGCGTCGGGGTACGACCTGGCCAAGGGGTTCGACGCCTCGGTGGCCAACTTCTGGATGGCGACCCCGCAGCAGCTCTACCGGGAACTCGACCGGATGGAGTCCGAGGGGCTGATCGAGGCACGGGTCGTGCAGCAGGAGCGCCGGCCCAACAAGCGGCTCTTCCAGCTGACCGCGGCGGGGCTCGAAGCGCTGGCCTCGTTCACTGCGCTGCCCGCGAAGCCCACCGCGATCCGCGACGAGCTGATGGTCAAGGTGTACGCCCTCGACATGGGGGACGCAGACGCCGTCCGGGTGGCGATCGCCGAGCGACTGGAGTGGTCGCGGGCCAAGCTGGCGCACTACGACCGGATCGGTGCCCGCCTGCTCGACGGCCGCACCGAGGACGAGTACCTGGCCGGGGCGGAGCGCGTGGGCCCGTATCTCACGCTGTTGGGAGGACGCGCCTTCGAGCAGGCGATCATCGAGTGGGCGGAGCGGGCGCTGAGGGTGCTGGAGCAGCGGGCGTCGGTCGCTCGCTGAACGCGGCCTGATCGCATGGGCCCGATTCGGCTGGACCCGGTTTGAACGGATACAGCCGGGTGGATCCAGTACAGGTGGATCAGGCGCAGCTGGATCCCGTACAGGCAGATCCGGCGCAGGTGGATCCCGTACAGATGGATCCGGCACAGCTGGATCCGGTCCGGTGCTGAGGAGGGCGATCGTGGTGCGTGAGCTCGGTGTCGCTGTCGTGGGGTTCGGCTGGATGGGGCGGGTGCACACGCAGGCGTACGCTCGCGTTCTCCACCACTTCCCGGAACTCACCCTGCGTCCGGAGCTGATCACCGTCGCCGACGAGGTGCCCGGCCGGGCCGAGGAGGCCGCCGCGCGGTACGGCTTCGCGACCGCCGTCCGTGACTGGCGGGAGATCGCGGCCGATCCTCGGGTCGAGGCCGTGAGCATCACCGCGCCGAACTTCCTGCACCGCGAGATCGGCGTGGCCATGGCCACGGCCGGCAAGCACATCTGGATCGAGAAGCCGGTGGGGCTGACCGCCGACGACGCCCGTGCGGTGTCGGGCGCGGTGGCGGAGGGCGGGGTCCGGGGCACGGTCGGCTTCAACTACCGCGGCACTCCCGCCGTGGCGGCGGCCCGCGAGCTGATCGCCTCCGGGGACATCGGTGAGGTGACGCACGTACGCATCCGCCTCTTCAGCGACTACGCGGCCCATCCGGAGGGCGCGCTGACCTGGCGGTACGAGCGGGAGCGGGGCGGCAGCGGCGTCCTCGGCGACCTGGCCTCGCACGGCGTCGACCTGGCCCGCTTCCTGCTGGGTGAGATCGAGGCACTGGCGGCGGACACCGCGGTCTTCGTGCCGCTGCGGGCCCGGCCGGACGGAGCGACGGCGGGCCACACGCGCGCGTCGGGCGGCGAGCCGGCACCCGTGGAGAACGAGGACTACGTCAACTGCCTGCTGCGGTTCGTCTCGGGTGCGCGCGGCGTCCTGGAGGCGTGCCGGGTCTCGGTGGGCGAGCAGAACAGCTACGGGTTCGAGATCCACGGCACCAAGGGAGCGGTGTTCTGGGACTTCCGCCGCATGGGCGAACTCGGCGTCAGCCGGGGCACGACGTACCAGGACCAGCCGGTCGGCACCGTGTACGTCGGTCCGGGTGCCGGGGACTACGCGGCCTTCCAGCCCGGAGCGGCGAACAGCATGGGCTACGACGACCTCAAGGTCATCGAGGCCCACACCTTCCTGCGCTCCATCGCCGACAACAGGCCGTACGGGGCCACACTGGCCGACGCGGTCCGCAGCGCGACGGCACTGGACGCGATGGCGCACTCTGCGGCGTCGGGGACGTGGGTGACGCTGGAGTCGCAGGCGTCGTCGTAGCCCTCCGGGCCGTCGCCGGTGGAACCTCGGCGCGAAGGGCGGCCCGCGGCCTTTCCGGCACGTCTACCGGTCCTGGCACACGAAACTCCAGACCCCTGAGCTCAGAGGTCTGGAGCACCCATGCCCTTCCAGCATGCGCCGCGCCACGCTCCTGGCGCATGCTGGAAGGGCGGCGACGAACCTGGCTGCGGCGCAGGGATCCTGTGACACCGCTTGGCGTACGGCCGCGACACATCACAAAGTTCCTGGTGGCCCTGGGGCGCCGGCGCCGAGCGGGCGCCCGCATGACCTCGCGCCCAAGTGTTCCCCGAACCCAGGCTCACCGTGATCGTGACCACGAGGAGCGCGATGTCGAATCAGTTGAACGCCGCACTTTCCGGACAGGCTCCGGCAGCGCTTGCCGAAGACGTCTCTCTGGCGACTCCACTGGCCGCACCCCGCATCACCGGTCGCGACGCCGTCTCCGCAGCTCTCGGTACGTACCAGCAGGCGCTCGTCGCGCCCGAAGCGACCGTCCGGCTCAAGGGGGACGAGGTGGAGGGGGTCGTGTTCAGCGCGAGCCCCGGCGGACGCCCGACGGAGATCGTGGCGCTGGCCCGGCACGACGCCGCGGGCCTGATTGCCACCATCGACGTCTACGGTCGGCCGTGGCCGTTCATGGCCGCTCTGCGCGAAGTGATCGCGAAGACCGACCCCGCCCTCGCGGACCCGAGCCTCGGATCCGGACCGTATGTCCCGGAGGGGCCGACGCCGGTTTGGGTTGACCATCCAGCAGTCCCCCCGCTGGCGGAGGGTGTCACCCTGTACTCCCCGATCTTGAGCGAAGAGCCGACGGGGAAGTCAGTGGTCGGGCCGGTCCTCAAGGCAGCGGCGCAGAGTTTCAGCGACCTCAAGGTTCGTAACGTCCTCGACGTCGAGGGCCGATCGGCATTCGCGGTGGCGATCGACGAATACGTGGACGGCCACGTGCAGCAACTCGTCGAGATATTCGCCCTCGACGATGCGGGCGACGTCGAGGAGATCCGCATCTTCACCCGCCCATGGCTCGTGACCGCCCACTTCCGAAAGAAGATGTACGCCCTACTGAAAGAGACACTCGGCCCCGATTACTGGGAGGGCCCCGACCCGGAAGGCCCGTTGCCCACGGCATGAATGCGGCTCCACCGGGACGCCGAGGCTGGTTCGCCGGGAATCCTTTCCGTGACGGTTTCAGTGGCTGGTGCTCCGACCAGGCAGGTTCGCCCGGTTCAGTACGTTCAGCCTGACTGCGGTGGACCAGGAGGACGTACGTGGCGCGGAGATTGTCGACCGGCGACGCCGCGGGGCTGCTTGAGGGCGAGTTGGGGTCCGAGGGGCGGGCGCCTTCCGATCTGGTGACGGAGGATGTCTGGCTTGCCTTCCTCCGATTCGGCCGACGGCGGTTCGCCGTCGCGGACGCACCCGACGCCGACGGTCTGCTGTTCCAGTACGGGACCTACGCGTTCGACGGTCCTCCGACGTTCACGCTGGACCTCACCCGGCAGTTCGAGATCTGCGACGGCGACGGTGATCACGACCATTACGTGCAGGTCCACTGTGAGCTCGGATACGGAATCGTCCCTGCCCTGGAGGCCCTCGGAAGCTTCGACTCGTGGTTCTTCCATGACGCCGGAGACGATCTCGACGAGTGGGCGCGAGGACTGACCGAGCGGGCTGACTGGAGGAGGATCCGAGGACTCAGGCCGGCCGGGATCAGGGTGTATCAGGAGCAGGTGTAGTCGGTCGGGCCGCCGTGCATGCAGCCGTGCGGGCGAGGCGTTCGCCCCAAGAGGTGGCCTGCTCGATGCGTCGGGACGCATGCGGAGCCGTCTGGTTCGCGCGGCCTCAAAGGCTCACATCCGGGATCTCAGCACGTCGACCTCGCAGCCCGGCGCGAAGGGGTCGAAACCGTGCTCGGCCAGCCAGCGGACGATCAACAGGCTTCGCAACGACCACCACCCGTGGATCGCGTCGAGGTCTACGTCGGCCCCGTAGCCGGCGATGACGTCGTCGAGGTGCTCCTCGTGTCCGAGGGTGAAGGTGGCGAGGTCGTACAGGGCATCACCCTGGCCCGCTTCGGACCAGTCGATGATGCCGGTGACCTCGTCGCCGTCGACGAAGACGTGCGCGATCTGCAGGTCGCCGTGCGTGAACGCCGGAGTCCACGGCCTGAGCGCGGCCGCCGCGACCTCGCGGTTGCGGGTGACCAGGTCGGCGGGCAGGACACCGTTCGTCACGAGCGAAGCGCACTCGTCGTCGAGTTCCGCCGCCAACTCGTCGATGCTCCGGCCGGCCCGACCGTGCCGGGCCGGCAGCGGTGCGTCGTGCAGCTTCCGGATGGCGGCGCCCGCCGCGGCCCACGCCGCCGGCGATCCGGTCGACGGCCCGCCTAGGCGCCCGAGCGTCGTCCCCGGGAGCGCGGCGATCGCGAGCACGGGCGGCTTGCGCCACAGGATCTCCGGGGTCGGGACCGGCGCGAGGGCCATCACCTCGACCTCGACGTCGATGCGCGCCTGATCGGCGTCGACCTTCAGGAACACGTCGCCGACGCGCAGAGTCGCGCGCTCGGAATGGGCGACGACGACTTCGACCTCATCCATGGGCGCCCAGTATCCCGGGGACGACCGCCGGCGTCGCCGGGATTATCGCGTGCCATCACGCGGCGGAACGCGTCCGCCACCCGGCCGCCCCGCGCCCGACGCCAACCTCCAACCTCCGACCGCCAACCGCCAACCAGGTGCTAGCACTTCTCCTTCAGCGCGTCGTAGAAGTCGTCGGCGAACTCGTCCTCCGACATCGCTGAGGCGAACGTGGGCACGTGGACAGGGCGGCGCTGCGGGTCGTGAGCCCGGTACGCGGCGCAGTACTCCTTGCGCTGCTCCTTCGAGCTCTCGTACCAGGCCGCCTCGCCGGGCGACCTCGTGGCATGCAGCGGCTTGGGGTCCTCCTCCGCACACCCCGCGAGCAGGGCGGTCAGTGACAGGGCCAGGGCGGCCATCGCAACGCGTCTCACACGGTCTCCCGGTGCTGAAAGCAAAGGTCGGTCGATCGGCTTGTGCTGGGGCTGCTTTGGGGCGGGCGATCACGGCCGCTGAGCTTCAGCGAGCAAGGCAGTCCGTGAACCCGTCTGGCAGAAAACGCAGTTGGGGCCGTGATCTCAGGGGCTGCCGCACCCTGTCCATGGCCCCAAGCAAGGAGTCCCCACGCTTGTCGTGTCCATGAATAACGATCTTAGCGGCGACCGCCCCGCCGGATCCGGGACACCGACCAACTGCCCTGTCCCGACGGATACCTGAGGTCGCGACCTCGCCTGACGCTCGACACCACTGGCCATGGCTTGCAACCGCACGGCTTGCCACGGCTTGGCCATGCGCGTCCGCCCTGGATACCCAGCGGACAACGGGGGCACGATCGCGGATGGGGCCGGTGGTGTCCCTCACCGGCCCGCACCCTTCATCACCCTCGTGCACTCATGACGTCCGCCGTACGGTTCAGAACTGCTGGACGAAGTACGGCTCGACAGTCATCCAGCCGTTGCCGCGAGCGCCGTAGCGGGTGCCGTTGTCGCTGCTGGCCAGGGTGTACCAGGAGTCGACGTAGTCGGGATCGTCCGTCCACCAGTCGTTCGGGATGGCGTCCAGGATCGCGTTCACCAGGGGGATGTAGGTTCCCTGGTCGGTGATGGTGAGCAGGACGGTGGCGATGGCCTTGGCGAGGTCGCGGTAGTTCGTGCTCCCGTCCTCTTCCATCATCACGGCATCGGCCAGGTTGTACTTGTAGTTCGACCAGTTGACCAGGATCTGGCCGGGCCGGTAGACCGTGCCGTCATTGTCGAGGTACGGCATGTCGACGGGGTCGACACGTACGTTGCCGTCCTGCCCGAAGCCGGTGACCAGGGTGTAGATCTCGGCGTCGCCCTTGACCCAGGGCTCCTCGTCGTCCGAGAGCTCGACCGCGCTGATGCGGGTGGTCCAGAAGCCGCCGGCCGCCGCCTGGGCCTGCGGCTTCCCGGTGGTGCTCGCCTGTGGTGCCGGTGCCGGTGCGGCGGAGTGCACTCCGTAGCCGCGCAGTTGCCTGTTCAGGACGTCCAGGCCGGCGGCCAGCGCCTTGGAGCCGTCGATGTCGACGACGTACACGGGACGGGCGGGTGCGTGGCGGGCGTCTAGCGTGTGAGCCCTGCCCTGGACGTCGTAGGCGACGATCGTGCTCGCGTGATCATCGGTGGTGGTGGGGGCCACCCAGGGCACCTTGCCCGCGGACAGCGCGCCACGCATCGCGTGGTCCCCGAGGCGCAGCCGGAGCAGGGAACCGGTGTCCGCGTCGAGCCCCTTGGCGGCGGCGATCCGGCGATCCGCCGTGGCCAGCGTGGACTTCAGACCGTTGCCGGCGCGGCCGGCCAGAGCGGTGACGGGCACCTCGTCCGCGGTCAGGGCGGCATGCCGGACGCGGGCACGCCAGGCGGAGTCGGACAGGGAACGGGCCAGGGCACGCGCGGCCTGGTCCTGCGCCGCGGCGACCGTGGAGCCGGGAGCAGGAGCGGCGGCCGCGGGCAGGGCTGCCACGGTCTGGCCGACAGAAAGGGCGAGTAAGGACAGCATGACGGCGACAGCGCCATGACGGCGCGGTTGACGGGGTCTCACTGGGCGATCCTCCGGGGGAGAGTGCGGACGGACGCGCTGTCAGGTGGAACGTCAAAGCGTGAATCTATGCGAGTAGATTCATCGAAAGAATGACGGGCTCATGACAGTTAGGCAAGAGGTGCGCGCCCCGGAGACCAGGTGGCTCGAATCGGTCTCTCCCCCGGTTCCCCGGAGCATCCTCGCGAGTGCGAAGCCCCGCCTCCAGCGCGAAGCCCCACCTCAGGTCGGAGGCGGGGACGGTCGCGGGCGGCTCAGGGCGACGGGGCGGCCGCCGGGGTGAACACCGCGGCGCCCCGGCCCCGCGGCTCGACAAGGAGGGCACGGTCGCGGCTCCGGGCAGGTGCCGAAATCATCGACGTACGAACGTCAGGCACCCGCTTCCCCAGGTGAACGAGACATCCGGCCGGAGGAGGGAGTGAGGTGCGGGGCCGGGTAGGTGGTGGCGCCCAGGGTGGCCAGGAACGACAGGCTGAGCGTCGCGACCAGGTAGAGCGGTGCGAGGCTGCTCGCCGACGACCACTACTGCCGCCTCGGCCGCGGTCGCCCGGCCGTCCGGCTTGTGTTCCCTTACGGGACGCACGCGTTCGGGCCGCCCAAGGCATCCGTACGGGACGGACGCGTTCGGCCGCCCGCAGCGCCCGCACGAGACGCACGCGTTCGGCCCGCCCGCGGCACCCGTGCCGAACGCGAGCGCCGAGAAACAGCCCAAGTCGAGCCCAATGCAAGGGCGTTGCCCGTCGGTCGGTCGACATTCCCATGCGTGATGCGCCTGTTGCTGGGGATGTACGGGAGGAGACACCCAGGTCCCGGTCGCACAGTGAGGTGCTGCAGTGATGGATCGCATGTTCCACCCCCGTTCACGGAGAATCGCCCCGCTCGTCGCCCTGACCGCCGCGGCCTTACTGCTCTCCGCGGGCTGTTCCAGCGGCTCGGGCGGCAAGAAGGCCGAGGAGAGCGGGGACGGCGGAGCCGCGGGCAAGGCGAACACGCCGCAGATGACGGTCGCCCTGGTGACCCACCAGGCGCCCGGCGACACGTTCTGGGACATCGTCCGCAAGGGCGCCGAGGCCGCGGCCGCCAAGGACAACATCCGGCTCGTCTACGCGCACGACCCGAACGCGGGCACCCAGGCCAACCTGGTACAGAACGCGATCGACCAAAAGGTCGACGGCATCGCCATCACCCTGGCCAAGCCCGGCGCCATGAAGGACGTGGTGGGCAGGGCGACTTCGGCCGGCATACCCGTCGTGGGTCTCAACTCCGGTCTCAGCGACTGGAGGAAGCTGGGCCTGATGGAGTTCTTCGGCCAGGACGAGACCGTCGCGGGCGAGGCTCTGGGGAAGAAGCTGAACGCCGAAGGGGCCAAGAAGACCGTCTGCGTCATCCAGGAACAGGGCAACATCGGCCTCACCCAGCGGTGCGACGGCGTGAAGAAGACGTTCAGCGGCACCACGGAGAACCTGTACGTCAACGGCACCGACATGCCGTCCGTGAAGTCGACGATCACCGCCAAACTCAAGCAGGACCCCGCGATCGACTACGTCGTCGCTCTGGGCGCCCCGTACGCGCTGACCGCGGTGCAGTCGGTCGGCGACGCCGGCAGCAAGGCGAAGATCGCCACCTTCGACCTCAACAAGGAACTCACAGGCGCGATCAGCAAGGGCACCATCCAGTTCGCCGTCGACCAACAGCCTTACCTCCAGGGCTACTTGGCGATCGACTCGCTGTGGCTCTACAAGAACAACGGCAACTACAGCGGCGGTGGCGAGCAGCCGGTGCTCACCGGTCCGGCGTTCGTGGACAAGAGCAACGTCGACACCGTCGCCCGGTTCGCCACGAAGGGCACTCGCTGATGAGCGCGGCCGGGCCGACGGCGACCGCGCCGCCGGCCCCCGGCCCCCGAGCCATGGCTGGGCGGACGGCCCGGCGCCCCCTGGCACTCAGGCTGCTCGCCCGGCCCGAGGTCGGGGTGTTCCTGGGCGCAGCCGCCGTGTTCGTCTTCTTCCTGATCGCGGCGCCGTCCGTACGCTCCGGCAGTTCGATGGCGACCGTCCTCTACCAGTCGTCGACGATCGGCCTCATGGCCCTGCCCGTCGCCCTGCTGATGATCGGCGGCGAGTTCGACCTGTCCGCCGGTGTCGCGGTGATCACCTCGGCGCTGACCGCGAGCATGCTCAGCTACCAGCTCACCGTGAACGTGTGGGCGGGTGTCGTGATCGCGCTGGTCCTCTCGCTCGCGATCGGCGCGTTCAACGGCTGGATGATGGTCCGCACCGGGCTGCCGAGCTTTCTGGTCACGCTCGGGACCTTCCTGATCCTGCAAGGCGTGAACCTCGCCGTCACCAAACTGGTCACCGACAACGTCGCCACCGACGACATCAGCGACATGGACGGTTTCGGCCAGGCGAAGAAGATCTTCGCCTCGTCGTTCGACGTCGGCGGCGTCCAGGTGAAAATCACGGTCGTGTGGTGGCTCGTCTTCGCGGCGCTCGCCACCTGGGTACTGCTGCGCACCAAGTACGGCAACTGGGTCTTCGCCGTCGGCGGCGACCAGGACAGCGCCCGCGCGGTCGGCGTGCCGGTGACCTTCACCAAGATCACGCTGTTCATGACGGTCGGCTTCGGCGCCTGGTTCGTCGGCATGCACCAGCTGTTCTCGTTCAACACGGTGCAGTCGGGCGAGGGCGTCGGCCAGGAACTCATCTACATCGCCGCGGCGGTGATCGGCGGTTGTCTGCTCACCGGCGGCTACGGCTCGGCGATCGGGCCGGTCTTCGGCGCCTTCATGTTCGGCATGGTGAACCAGGGCATCGTGTACGCCGGCTGGAACCCCGACTGGTTCAAGGCCTTCCTCGGCGTGATGCTGCTCGGCGCCACGCTCGTCAATCTGTGGGTCCGCCGCACGGCGACCCGGAGGTGAACCGACCCATGGCAGACAAAGGATCCGGAACCGTGAGCGCCGTCCGCCCGGGCCCCCCGTCCGGGGACGGTGGCGCCGCGATCGTCGAGCTGCGCGGCGCGGGGAAGTCGTACGGCAACATCCGTGCCCTGCACGACGTCTCCCTCGCCGTCCGTCCCGGCCGGGTGACCTGTGTCCTCGGCGACAACGGCGCCGGGAAGTCCACGCTCATCAAAATCATCTCGGGGCTGCACCAGCACAGCGAGGGCGAGTTCCTCGTGGACGGCACGGCGGTGCGCTTCAACACGCCGCGCGAAGCCCTCGCGCGCGGCATCGCCACCGTGTACCAGGACCTCGCGACGGTGCCGTTGATGCCCGTGTGGCGGAACTTCTTCCTAGGCTCCGAGATGACGCGGGGGCCCTGGCCCGTACGACGGCTCGACATCGCCCGGATGAAGCGGACGGCCGATGAGGAACTGCGCAACATGGGCATCGTCCTCGACGACCTCGACCGGCCCGTCGGCACGCTCTCCGGCGGGCAGCGTCAGTCCGTGGCCATCGCCCGCGCCGTGTACTTCGGTGCCCGCGTCCTCATCCTCGACGAGCCGACCGCCGCGCTCGGCGTCAAGCAGTCGGGTGTCGTCCTCAAGTACATCGCCGCCGCCCGAGACCGCGGTCTCGGCGTCATCTTCATCACGCACAACCCGCACCACGCGTACATGGTCGGCGACCACTTCAGCGTGCTGCGGCTCGGCACCCTCGAACTCAGCGCCGACCGGGGCGAGGTCGGACTGGAGGAGCTGACCGACCACATGGCCGGCGGCGCCGAACTCGCCGCGCTCAAGCACGAGTTGGCGCAGGTGCGCGGAGTCGACGTGGAGAGCCTGCCGGAGGCGGACGACCTCGGGGCGCCCGCACCGGACGTCTCCGGCGAGTCCTCCTGACGGTCACCCGCCGGACCTCGGGGTCCGATGTGCCGGGTGCGGCGGACGGACCGGCGCCCTGTCACGCGCCCCGGCGGGCCGACGGGGACGAGACCTGCGACCAAGGCCGAGTCCTCCGCCGGGCCATTCCCCCGGGCTGCCCGGCCTCGTCAGCCGAGTGGCAGGAGGAAAGGCCGGGTGGGAGGAGGGACACCCCTGAGCGGGAGGAGCGACCCCCCGAGCGGGAGGAGCGACCCCCTGAGCGGGAGGAGCGACCCCCTGAGCGGGAGGAGCGACCCCCTGAGCGGGAGCAGGGACTCCCAGGCGAAAAGGTGGCGGGGCGGCCGGGCAGGCGGGCGGCCGGCTCCGGCCCTCCCCTCCCCTCCCCTCGGCGTCGGCGTCGGCGTCGGCGTCGGCGTCGGCGTCGGCGTCGGCGTCGGCGCAGTACAGCGGCCCCAGCGGTCCTGATCACACCCCCGGAGGGGTGACGGTCACGGTAATGGAGGAACGGTTACGCTGAGATCATGCCGTCCACACGTCGTACCGCGCGCCAGACCGACCTGCTCCAGCGGCTGGTCGCGTTGCTGGTCGCGGAGGGCTTCGCGGCGTTCACCCTGGACGAGCTGACCGAGCGGCTGCACTGCTCGAAGACGACGCTGTACCAACTGGCGGGAAGCAAGCAGGAGTTGGTCCGTGAGGCGGTGAAGCACTACTTCCGGGAGGCCGCTCAGGCCGTCGAGAAGCGGGTGGCCGACACCTCCGCACCCTCCGAGCGCGTCGTGGTCTACCTGGACACGGTCGCCGAGCAGCTGCGGCCGCTCTCCCGGCAGTTCCTCGACGACATGGCCCAGTTCGAGCCGGCGCGCGAGGTGTACGAGGCCAACACGCGCCTCGCCGCCGGACGGATCCGGCAGTTGATCGCCGACGGCGTGACCGCCGGGGCGTTCCGTGACGTCCACGCGGCGTTCGTGGGCGAGGTCGTGGCCGCGACCATGCAGGAGATCCAGCGCGGCGAGGTCGCCGCACGCACCGGGCTGAACGACGCCGAGGCCTACGCCGAGCTGGCGTCCCTCATCGTGCACGCCGTCTCTCCCTGACGCCCGTCACCTCGACGTCCCCGTCGAGCGGCAGCCTGCGGCGCCGCGAGGACCCGCCGCGCCCGCCATCTCCCCGCACTCGCCGATACCGGGGCACTCAGCACCGCGCCCACCCGCCCACGGCACCCGGCACCGCGCCCCCTCGTGTCACGGCACCCAGCACCGTGCCCGCCGGTGCCACGGCACCCGGCACCGTGCCCGCCCGCGCCACGGCACCCGGGCCCACGTCCACGCGTGCCGCCGCACCCAGCACCGTGTCCGCCCGTGCCACGGCACCCATCATCGTGCTCGCGCCCACGCCCACGCCCGCCCTTGACCTGACCTGATCCGGCCCACGGGCCCGGTCGGCCACGGCCAGGACCGTCACGTACAGGACATCGCGCCCAGGACGCACCGTCCGACCGCCGCACGGGCGAATCCGTCGACGGTTCGCATGGCCTGGCGGTACCAAAAACGATACTGTTGTATCGCCTGGCGTATCAATATCGTCCGGCGAACCGCCACCACCGAGGACATGCCATGCCCGCGACCCGCACGCTCCCCACGCCGGAAGCCGTCGACCTGATCGCTCTGACCCGCGAGCTCGCCGAGAAGGAGCTCGCCCCGCGCGTCGCCGAGGCGGAGGCCGAGGGGCGCTTCCCCCGCGAGGTCTTCCGCACGCTCGGCCGGGCCGGGCTGCTCAGCCTGCCCTACCCGGAGGCGTTCGGCGGTGGCGAGCAGCCGTACGAGGTCTACCTCCAGGCCGTCGAGGAGATCGCCGCCGTGTGGGCGAGCGTGGCGGTGGGCGTCTCGGTGCACGCGCTGTCCTGCTTCGCCCTCGCCGAGTTCGGCACCGAGGAGCAGAAGAAGGAGTGGCTTCCGGGCATGCTCGGCGGCGAGCTGCTGGGCGCCTACTGTCTCTCCGAGGCGCACGCCGGTTCCGACCCGGGCGCGATGCGCACCCGGGCGGTGCGGGACGGCGACGACTACGTACTGAACGGCGCCAAGGCCTGGACCACCCACGGCGGGCACGCGGACTTCTACACGGTCATGGCCCGTACGTCCGACGAGGGCTCGCACGCCATCTCCTGCTTCCTCGTCCCGGCCGACACACCCGGCCTGGTGGCCGATCCGCCGGAGCAGAAGATGGGCCTGACCGGGTCCGCCACCGCGACCGTGCGCCTGGAGAACGTGCGGGTCCCCGCGAGCCGCCGGATCGGCGAGGAGGGCGCGGGGCTCAGGATCGCGTTCGCCGGACTGAACTGCGGACGGCTCGGTATCGCGGCGGTGGCCACGGGCCTCGCCCAGGGGGCGCTGGACCACGCGCTGCGCTACTCGCGGGAGCGGGAGACGTTCGGCCGGCCGATCATCGAGCATCAGGGACTGGCCTTCGTCCTCGCGGACATGGCGGCGGCTGTGCAGGTCTCGCGGGCCACCACGCTCGCCGCCGCCCGGCTCAAGGACGAGGGACTTCCGTTCCAGTCCGAGGCGTCGATCGCCAAGCTGATCTCCACCGACAACGCCATGAAGGTCACCACGGACGCGGTCCAGGTGCTGGGCGGCGCCGGCTACACCCGCGACTTCCCGGTCGAGCGGTACATGCGCGAGGCCAAGGTCATGCAGATCTTCGAGGGCACCAACCAGATCCAGCGCCTGATCATCGGCCGGGGCCTGAAGGAGAGCGACCGCGGCAGCCTCCGGGTGAGCCACGCCGGGCAGTAGCGGGAAGGGGACCGACCCGCCGGACGGACCCCGGTCAGTGCGCCGTCCGCACTCACCGGGAAGGCCCGGCGGGCGAGCCCGGACGCGGTGGCCGTACCGCTCCCGATCCAAGATCGATTGTCAGTGCTGGGTGACACAGTAGAGGCATCGAGTCGGATCGAGGGGGAGCTGTCATGGCCGGAAGTCAGAACTACATCAATCACGTCGCTCTCGTGCTGGATGCCAGTTCGTCCATGTCGCACCTGAGCGGCAAGGTCGTCGAGGTCGCCGACCAGCAGATCGCGTATCTCGCCCGCCGGTCGAGGGAGCTGGACCAGGAGACCCGTGTCACGGTGTACGTCTTCGCCGACAAGGTGGAGTGCGTCATCTATGACAAGGACGTGCTCCGGATGCCGTCGCTGAAGCAGTTGTACCGCGTCGGCGGGATGACGGCCCTGCTGGCGGCCGCGCTGAAGTCGCAGCACGAACTGGCGCAGACGGCCCAACTGTACGGCGACCACAGCTTCCTGACGTTCGTGCTCACGGACGGGCAGGAGAACGCGAGTCATCGCTGTCCGGACGCCCCCGTCCGCGACGCGCGTGAACTGGTCAGGTCCGTGTCCGAGATGATCGCGACGCAGGAGGACAACTGGACGCTGGCCGTCCTCGTGCCGGACCAGATGGGTAAGCGTGAGGCCATGCAGTGCGGTTTCCCGAAGGACAACATCGCCGTCTGGGACGCCACCAGCACGCAGGGACTGGAAGAGGCCGGGCAGGTCATCAGGGAGGCCACCGAGAAGTTCATGGTGGGCCGCGCGCAGGGCATCCGGGGATCGCGGGCGGTGTTCTCGGTGGGCGCGGAGGCGGTCAACAAGGACACCATCGAGGCCGCCGGACTGGCCGCGGTGGACCCGTCGGGGTATCACCTGATCCCGGTGACCCGGGACGTGGCGATACGGGACTGGGTCGTCGAATGCGGGCACGCCTACCGCACCGGCGGCGCCTTCTACCAGCTGAGCAAGTCCGAGAAGATCCAGGCGCGGAAGCAGATCGCGGTGCTGGAGAAGAAGACGGACCGGGTGTATTCGGGCCCCCAGGCCCGGGCCCTGCTCGGCCTGCCGGGCACGGAGGTGCGCGTGAAGCCCGACCACAACGACGACTTCACGATCTTCGTCCAGAGCACCAGCGTGAACCGCAAGCTCGTACCGAACACGCGACTGCTGCTCATGCTCTGACCCGCCGCCCGCCAGGACGGCACTCCCGCGGCCGGAGACCGTGACCGGCCATGTCGACGAGCACGGCCCCTCCGGGCAGAACCGGCGGCCGCCCGGACTGGGCAAGAAGTCGGTGATGTATACGCTGGAGCGGCGAGGAAAGCGCTTCGGCTCCGACAAGCGGCCAGGAGGTTTCCATGAAGATGCTCATCAACGTGGCGGAGACGGTGGTGGCGGACGCGCTGCGGGGCATGGCGGCGGCCCATCCGGAGCTGACGGTGGACGTCGACAACCGCGTGATCGTCCGCAGGGACGCCCCGGTCGCGGGAAGGGTCGGCCTCGTCTCCGGCGGCGGGTCCGGACACGAGCCGCTGCACGGCGGATTCGTGGGCCCCGGGATGCTGTCGGCGGCCTGCCCCGGCGAGGTGTTCACGTCTCCGGTCCCCGACCAGATGGTGCGGGCCGCGGCGGCCGTGGACAGCGGCGCGGGTGTGCTGTTCATCGTGAAGAACTACACCGGCGACGTCCTCAACTTCGACATGGCGGCGGAGCTGGCCGAGGACGAGGGCATCCAGATCGCCAAGGTCCTCGTCAACGACGACGTGGCCGTCACCGACAGTCTGTACACGGCCGGGCGGCGCGGAACGGGCGCGACGCTGTTCGTGGAGAAGATCGCGGGGGCCGCGGCCGAGGAGGGCGCGCCCCTGGAGGTGGTCGAGGCGCTGGCCCGGCGGGTCAACGAGAGGTCCCGCAGTTTCGGCGTCGCGCTCAGCGCCTGTACGACACCGGCCAAGGGCAGCCCGACCTTCGATCTGCCGGCCGGGGAGCTCGAGCTCGGTGTCGGCATCCACGGCGAGCCGGGCCGGGAACGGCGGGCGATGATGACGGCACGCGAGATCGCCGACTTCTCGGTGCACGCCGTGCTGGACGACCTCGCACCGCGCAATCCGGTGCTGCTCCTCGTCAACGGCATGGGCGCCACCCCCTTGCTGGAGCTCTACGGTTTCAACGCGGAGGTCCAGCGGGTGCTGACCGAGCGGGGCATCCCGGTGGCACGCACCCTCGTCGGCAACTACGTCACCTCGCTCGACATGGCGGGCGCCTCGGTGACCCTGTGCGAGGTGGACGAGGACCTGCTGCGCCTGTGGGACGCGCCCGTCAAGACTCCGGGGCTGCGCTGGGGAGTCTGAACGCCGCCGACGAACCGGGAACGGTCGCGGGCCCAAGGGCCCTTGACCGGTGGCCAGGTCAAGTTCCGTACGACGCAAGGAGATTCCGTGCTCGACGCCGATTTCTTCCGCCGTTGGATGGCGGTGACCGCAGCCTCGGTGGACCGTGAGGCGGACCGGCTCACCGAGCTGGACTCCCCCATCGGCGACGCCGACCACGGCAGCAATCTGCAGCGCGGATTCGCCGCCGTGACCGCCACGCTGGAGAAGGAGTCCCCGGACACCCCCGGTGCCGTCCTCGCGCTCGCCGGGAGGCAGTTGATCTCGACGGTCGGCGGCGCGTCGGGACCGCTCTACGGCACTTTGCTGCGCCGGACCGGCAAGGCGCTCGGCGACGCCGCCGAGGTCACCGACGAACAGTTCGCGGACGCGCTGCGCACGGGCGTCGACGCGGTCCGGGCGCTGGGCGGAGCCGCGCCCGGCGACAAGACCATGATCGACGCGTTGGTACCCGCGGTCGACGCGCTCGCCGAGTCGTTCGCCGCGGCGAGGTCCGCCGCGGAGGAGGGCGCCGTGGCGACCACGCCTCTGCAGGCCCGCAAGGGCCGGGCGAGCTATCTGGGCGAGCGCAGCATCGGACACCAGGATCCGGGCGCCACGTCCTCGGCACTGCTGATCGCGGCACTCGTGGAGGCGGCCGGTGAGTGACATCGAGGAACCACGGGTCGGCATAGTGCTGGTCTCGCACAGCGCCGCGGTCGCCGCGTCCGTCGCCGAACTGGCCACGGGCCTGGCCGGTGGCGGCACGGTCGCTCCGGTCGCGCCGGCGGGCGGCACCCTGGACGGGGGGCTCGGCACCAGCGCCGACGTCATCGCCGCCGCCGCGGCCTCCGTGGACCGCGGGGCCGGGGTCGCGGTGCTCACCGATCTGGGCAGTGCCGTGCTCACGGTCAAGGCGTTGCTCGCCGAGGGCGACGAACTCCCGGACGGCACACGGCTGGTGGACGCCCCCTTCGTCGAGGGGGCGGTGGCCGCCGTCGTCACGGCCTCGGCGGGCGCCGACCTCGCGGCGGTGGAGGCGGCCGCGGCGGAGGCGTACACCTACCGGAAGGTGTGAGGACCGGGCGGGGCGAAGGCCCGTCTCAGGTGATTCCGTTCGCCGCGAAGGTCAGGGCCGAACGGATGGTCGCCGCCAGTTCCGCGCGGGCCGTCGCGGGGTCGGGATCCTCTTCGTCGGTGCGCCACGCGTAGTGCTCGACTGCGGCGCGCAGTGCGGCGTTGAGCATCGCGGCCTGGATCTGCGAGCGCAGATCGACGGCGTCGAGACCGGCGCGGTCGGCGAGTGCGCGGGCGAACACGGGCTCGGCCTCGTCGTGCGCCTGGAGCCAGACGGCGCGGAGTCCCGGTTCGGTACGCGTGAGCCTGAGCAGCGTACGGACCCTCGGCGGCTCCGGCTTCGCCATCAGCACCTCGCCGTTCGTGGACGCCCGCTCCAGGGCGTCCTCCAGGGGAACGCCCGCCGGCCAGGCCCGCAGCGCCGCGGCGATCGCGTCGATCCCGGCCGCGAACAGCGGGCTCACGCAGCTCTCCTTGCCCGGGAAGTAGCGCCACAGGGTTCGCGTGGACAGGCCGACGGCCTGGGCGATCTGGTCCCCGGTGGTGGCGGCGACGCCCTGGTCCACGAACAGTTCGACGGCGGCGCGGGCGATCTCCAGCCGGATCTCGGCCTTGCGCTCGTCGGTGAGCGGCGGCCGCCCGGTACGGCCGCGGCCTCTGCCGGGGTGTTCGCCGATCGCGCCGTCCGGCACCACTCGTGACTCCTCGGTTCTGGTTTCCGTCCGCGGATGCCGCCCGGGACCGCGGCTGCGGCGAGTCTAGCGATCTCCGATCCCTTCCCGGACGATCCCTTCCGGGACTTTCTGTCATTCAGCGACAATAAGTCGTACTGTTGCGGCGCGGGACGTCACCCGCACTCGTACGCACCTCTGGGAGAACGTCATGAGCACCACGGGACCGGACGGCCGCAGCGTCATCGTCACCGGCGCCGGATCGGGCATCGGCCGCGCCACCGCCCTCGCCTTCGCGGCCGGGGGCGCGCGGGTGGTCGTGGCCGATCTCAACGCCGAGGGCGCCGCGGCCGTCGTCGCCGAGATCGAGGCGGCGGGCGGCAGCGCCGTGGCCGTGACGGGCGACCTCGGCGAGCAGGCGGTCGTCGACCGGGTGACCGCGACCGCGGTGGAGCGGTTCGGCGGGGTGGACGTGCTGGTGAACAACGCCGGGATCATGGACCGCATGTCGGCGGTGGCCGAGGTCAGCGACGCGGAGTGGGAGCGGGTGATCCGGGTCAACCTCACGGCCCCCTTCCTGCTCACCCGGGCCGTCCTGCCGCACATGCTCGCCGCCGGCAAGGGGGTCGTGGTGAACACCGCGTCGGAGGCGGGCCTGCGCGGCAGCGCCGCCGGAGCCGCGTACACCGCGTCGAAGCACGGCGTCGTGGGACTCACCAAGTCCCTCGCCGTGATGTACCGGGACAAGGGCATCCGCGCGAACGCCATCGCCCCGGGCGGCACCAGCACCGGCATCACCGTGGACATCGAGCCGGGCGCCCACGGTCCGGCAGCCCTCGGCGCGTACATGGGCAACGTCGGCCGGCTCGCCGAGGCCGAGGAGCAGGCTTCGGCGATCGTGTTCCTCGCCTCGGACGCGGCGAGCAACATCAACGGTGTGATCCTGCCCGTCGACAACGGGTGGGCGGCCGTCTGACGGCGGACGGCCCTCGGTTCAGCCGTCGCCCAGGAGCGCCCGGGCCAGCCTCTCCCCCGTCGCCACCGCGGCGGCGTGGTCCTGGATGGGTGACACCCGGGCGTTCTTGAACACGAGGTACGTGACCCCGGACGGCGTGCCTCCGCCGCGGGGGTCGGGACGGATCCCGAGTCCCGCGGCCGTCGCGTACGACGCCTCGCCGATGATGTCCTGCGGGCCGGTGTCACCGACGACGGCGTACTGGACGCGGTCCCGGTAGATCACGACCGCCACCGAGCCGGGTCCGATGCCGTGCTCCCGGAAGTTCCAGATGTCGCTCGGCGCCGGTACGACGATGTAGGGCAGGGTCTCGGCACTCAGATATCGGCCGTCGGACTGCGTGAAGGCCGTGGACTCGGAGAACAGCGGGTCGGTGCGGCTGTTGCACAGGGGGCCCGCCCTGCCGTCGCAGTCGATGTCCATGTCGGCCGTCCAGTGGACCGCGCCCGGAATGCCGCAGACCGGAATCTCGGCACGGGTGCCGTCGTCGCTGCGGTATCTCCCGTGCGAGACGGGGTCGCAGCCTTGGAGTTTCGCCAGCAGGTCGGCGGCCTGGACGGAGCCCTCCCGCGCGGGTGCGGCAGCGCTTCCGGGGCTGCCCGTGGTGGAGGACCTGGACAGCACCACCGGGGCCGTGGCGAGCAGGGCGGCCGCGGCGGCCGCGGCCAGCGTCAGCGACTGGACACGCACGATGGGAGACCCTCTCCTGGGGGACGTGGACGCTCATTTGCCCAAATCTGGTGGGCCTTTGACAGCGCGTCCACCGGGAGGGGGCCGGACGGTGCACGGCCGCGTACGCGGGCGCCGCACGGCCGAGGGCCCGAGCCGAACCCGGCTCCGGCCGCTCGGCCGCACGCGTCGGCGCGGGATCAGCGACGACAGCGTTCCGCGCCGAGGGCAGGAACTCCCCTGAAAATGGGGCGAGTTCACACCGCGTCGGGGATCAGCATACGTACCCCCGCGACGCTCCGGTCAACGACGTCCGCCCTCTTGATGTGGCCGCGTCACCCGTGTCTTATAGGTACAGACCAATCCCGTCGAGGGAGGGCAGACCCGTGCGACGCGTTCCCCCCACCGTCCGGCGCACCCTGGCATGCGCGGCGCTGCTCGCGCTCACCTCCTGCGGATGGGGCGCCCCCGCGTCCGGCCGGGGCGAACGGGTGCCCGCGGCGGCGACGGGCGTGACCGCCGCCGCGGGCAGCTCGACCAGCGTGCACGTCATGTGGAACCTGGCCACCGAGGACCCGGGGATCACCCGCTACGAGGTGTATCGCGGCACCACCAAGGTCAAGGAGGTGCCGGGTTCGGAGCACATGGTGGACGTCACGCGACTCGAACCGTCCACCTCGTACGTCTTCAGGGTCCGCGCCCGGAACGCGGACGGGGTTCCGGGGCCGCTGAGCCGGCCCGTGCGGGCCACCACTCCGGCGGCGGCCGCGGCAGACCGCACCGCGCCTACCCGCCCCGGCGGCCCGAAGGGAAGGGCCCTCGGCGGCCGGGCGGTCCAGCTCTCCTGGACGGCGGCGTCCGACGCGCGGGGCGTGGCCTCGTACGACATCTATCAGGGCTCGTCGAAGATCCACAGTGTCGGGGGCGCGCAGACGGCCGCCGTCGTCACGGGGCTGCGGCCGGGCACGGACTACGTGTTCACCGTGCGGGCCCGTGACACCGCGGACAACGTCTCGTCGCCGAGCGGCCCCGTGAGGATCAGTACGGCGCCGGGGGCTGCGGACGACCGGAGCACGGCACCGGCCGGCTTCCGGGCCACGACCCACCGGAGCGACGGGGCGTACTACATCGACCTGGCGTGGACCGCGCCCGAGGTCGACGGGGTGATCACGGAGTACCGGATCCAGCTCGACGGGCGTGCGGTGACCTCGCTGGTCTGGGGCGGCAGCCCGCCCGAGGGCACGTGCACCCACAGCTTCTACGTCGGCCGGGAGGCGAACGTGACGCACCGGGTCCGGCTCCGGGCGAAGCTGCCCGACGGCACCTGGGGCGCGCTGTCACCGGAGCGCTCCGTGACGACCGGCGGCTGACCACCGGGCCCTGGGGCGGTCACCGCTGAGCCCCGCCCGCCCGGCGCCACCCGGCACGCCTCGTGCCACGCCCGCGAAGTCCCACCCGCCCGGCGAAGCCCGGGCCCAGCTCCGGCCTGGCTCCGGCCCGACTCCGGCCCGGCCCGGCGCGCCCTGACGCAGCCCCCGCACGCGCACGCCACGGCGCCACGCGCTCCCGCCGCGAACGGGCCGTCATCGGCGTCGGCAGTCCGCCGGACGATGGAATCCGTCACCTGCCCGGTCCCCGTCCGCATGCGGGCCCCGGCCAGGGCGCATTGGCTCGCACTGAGGCGCACGGGCCTTTCCAATCCTCGGCGGCGCATGGGATGTACCGCCAACCGTGCCGCTGGAGGGCAGTTCCTATGCGTACCACTCAGAGACTTCTCCGCTCCGGCCTGACCGTGGCCGCCACCGCTGCGCTTCCGCTCACCCTCGCCGCCCCGGCGGCCGTCGCATGGGGTTCCGGGATCTCCGTGAGCACCAGCGGCACCTCGGTCTCGGTCACCACCAGCGCCTGCCCGAGCAACGGGAGCAGCTTCGGCAACGCCTCGCTGCTCTCCAGCGGGCAGACGAACTTCGCTCAAGGCCGCCAGATGCCGCTCACCGGGACGAGCAGCAACCAGTCGGCGGCCTGGACGGGCGTGAGCCCCGGGACGTTCACGGTCATCGTCGTCTGCCAGGACGGCACGACGGCGGGCACCCAGGCGATCGTCGTCGCGGCCGGCTCGACCCCCTCGGCCTCCGCGACGCCCACGATCTCGACGACGGTCTCCCCGTCGCCGTCGCGTGGTGTCATGGGCGGGCTCGGCGGAGCCGTGAAGGACTACGGCACGGCGACCGTCATCGGCGGCGGCGCGCTCGTCGTGGCCGGCACGGTGGCGGCGGGATGGTTCCTGCGCCGCCGTTCCAAGCCCCACCGGCTCTGATCCGGGTCCGTCCCGACGGGCGGCCGTTCCGCCGACTCCGGTCACGGACGGCCGCCTCGCACCGGGTCCGGCCGGGTGTGCGGCGCTCAGTCGCCCGCGCGCATGCTCTCGAACTCGGCCAGGGCGTGGGCGATCCACTGGGTCCAGAAGGTCTCCAGGTCGATGCCGGCGCGCAGGACGAGGTGGCGCAGCCGGTCCTCCGGCGTGCTCTTCTCCGGTGGGAAGTCCCGGTCCTGGATCTCCTCGTACTCGGCCAACTGGCGCTGGTGCAGGGCGAGATGGCGGCGCAGGTCGGTCTCCAGGCCCTCGGTTCCGACGACGGCCGCGGCACGCAGGCGCAGCAGCATCGTGTCGCGCAGCGGCTTCGGGTCCTGCGAGGCGGCGGTCCAGCGGGCGAGTTCGGCGCGGCCGGCGGGCAGGACCTCGTAGCTCTTCTTCTGACCCCGGCTGTGCTGCTCGGGAGGCAGGGCCCTGATGTATCCCTCGGCCTCCAGTTTTCCCAGCTCGCGATAGATCTGCTGGTGCGTCGCCGACCAGAAGTAGCCGATCGACTTGTCGAACCGCCGGGTCAGTTCGAGGCCGGACGAGGGCTTCTCGAGCAGGGCGGTGAGGATCGCGTGCGGGAGTGACATGAGGTCATCCTAGGGAGCGCCGCGCGTGTCGCCCGATGACCGGTCGCGCTCCCCCGGACGCCCCGACGGGCATGCGCCCCGGCGGAACTCGGTGAGTCCGCCGGGGCGAGCCGGGTCGTGCGTCCCCGGGCGCCCGCCGCGTGGTGCGCGGCGGCCATCCGGATCGGCGGGTCAGCGGGTGAAGGTCACCCGCTGCTCCCTGAAGGCGCCGCAGTTGGAGCCGGACACCTGGGTGTACACGTTCTTGATCTGGCCGCCCCAGTCCACGCAGTGGCCCTTGCCGTACACGTACGTCGGTCCCGCGTACGACGTGTACTGGCCGTAGTCGTCGTCACCCAGACCGGTGTCGGGGATGTAGACCCACGCGGACATCTCCACGGCGGTGCCGGGGCTGTTGCGGATGGTCGTGACGCAGTTCTTGCCGTTCGAGGAGTTGTACGTGAGGTACACGGTGCCCAGGGAGCCGATGGGCGCCGAGTTCACGGTCTTGTAGGCGCTGCCGCAGACCTTCTGCGGCGTGGTGTTGGGTGCGGCCGAGGCGGGCGCCGCCATGGCTGCGGTGGCTCCCACCAGCACCGCGGCGAAGGTGCCTGCCATCAGGGCGGAACGGTTGAATCCCATTATTTCCCCCTTGCGGATCTTTGGAGGCGTTTGCTCCTGCCTGATGTGACCCACGACACGCCGAAACGGTTGTACCTCGCCTCGAAAGTCGCCCTAGAGCGCCGCCGCCAGTTCGGTTCCCTGCTTGATGGCCCGCTTGGCGTCCAGTTCGGCGGCCACGTCGGCGCCGCCGATGAGGTGGACGCCGCGGCCCGTGGCGCGCAGCGCCTCGTACAGGTCGCGACGCGGGTCCTGGCCGGTGCACAGGACGATGGTGTCGACCTCCAGGACCTGGCTGTGCCCGTCGACGGTGACGTGGAGTCCGGCGTCGTCGATCCGGTCGTACTGGACGCCGGGAACCATGGTGACGCCCCGGTGCTTGAGTTCGGTGCGGTGGATCCAGCCGGTGGTCTTGCCGAGTCCGGCGCCGACCTTGGACGCCTTGCGCTGGAGGAGGTGCACGGTGCGCGGCGGGGCGGGGCGTTCGGGGGCACCGAGACCTCCGGGGGCGCGGTAGTCCATGTCGACGCCCCAGTTGCGGAAGTACGTCGCCGGGTCCTCGCTCGCCTTGTCGCCGCTGTCGGTGAGGAACTCGGCGACGTCGAAGCCGATGCCGCCGGCGCCGAGGATGGCGACGCGGTCGCCGACGGGCGCTCCGTCGCGCAGGACGTCGAGGTAGCCGACGACGCTCGGGTGGTCGACGCCCTCGATCTCCGGGATGCGCGGGGTGACGCCCGTGGCGATGACGACCTCGTCGTACGACTCCAGCGTCTCCACGGTGGCCGGGGTGTTCAACCGGAGCTCCACGCCGTGGAGTTCGAGCTGGGTGCGGAAGTAGCGGATGGTCTCGTCGAACTCCTGCTTGCCGGGGACCTTGCGGGCCACGTTGAGCTGGCCGCCGATGTCGTCCGCGGCGTCGAACAGCGTGACGTCGTGGCCGCGTTCGGCGGCGCTGACGGCGCAGGCGAGTCCGGCGGGACCGGCGCCCACGACGGCGACGGTCTTGCGCAGCCGGGTCGGGGCGAGGACGAGTTCCGTCTCGTGGCAGGCCCGCGGGTTGACCAGGCAGGAGGTGATCTTGCCGCTGAAGGTGTGGTCGAGGCAGGCCTGGTTGCACCCGATGCAGGTGTTGATGGCCTCCGGGCGACCGGCCTCGGCCTTGGCGACGAAGTCGGGGTCGGCCAGCATCGGCCGGGCGAGGGAGACCATGTCGGCGTGGCCGTCGGCGAGCAACTGCTCGGCGATCTCCGGGGTGTTGATGCGGTTGGTGGTCACCAGCGGGATCGAGACGGAGCCCATGACCTTCTTGGTCACCCAGGCGTACGCGCCGCGCGGCACCGAGGTCGCGATGGTGGGGATACGGGCCTCGTGCCAGCCGATGCCGGTGTTGATGATCGTCGCTCCGGCGGCCTCGACGGCCCGCGCGAGCGTGACGACCTCGTCGAGCGAGGAGCCGCCGGGCACGAGGTCGAGCATCGACAGACGGTAGATGATGATGAAGTCCTCGCCGACGGCCTCGCGGACGCGGCGGACGATCTCGACGGGGAAGCGCATCCGGTTCTCGTACGAGCCACCCCAGCGGTCCTCGCGCCGGTTGGTCTGCAGGGCGATGAACTCGTTAATGAGGTAGCCCTCGGAGCCCATGATCTCGACGCCGTCGTAGCCGGCCTGCCGGGCGAGCCGGGCGGCGCGGGCGTAGTCGTCGATGGTCTGCTCGACCTCGGTGTCGCTGAGCTCGTTCGGCACGAAGGGGCTGATCGGGGCCTGCAGGGCGCTGGGGGCGACCAGGTCCTTGTGATAGGCGTACCGGCCGAAGTGCAGGATCTGCATCGCGATCTTCCCGCCCTCGCGGTGCACCGCGGCGGTGATCCCGGCGTGCTGCTCGGCCTCGGCCTCCGTGGTCAGCTTGGCGCCGCCCTCGTAGGGCCGGCCGGCGTCATTGGGCGCGATGCCACCGGTGACGATCAGGCCCACGCCGCCACGCGCGCGGGTGGCGTAGAACTCCGCCATGCGCTCGAAGCCGCGCTCGGCCTCCTCCAGGCCCACGTGCATGGAGCCCATGAGTACGCGGTTGGGCAGCGTGGTGAAGCCCAGGTCGAGCGGGTTCAGCAGATGCGGGTAACGGCTCATCGGGCCCCTCCGTGCGCGGTGTCGTACGTCTGTTGTAGACGACCGGCGACACGTTATGCAACTAGTTGCACAATGAGGAGGATCACTCGGCGGAGACCCGTGGGCGCGAGGTCCGGCGCGAGGTCCGGCGCGGTTCAGCCGAGGGCCACCCGGGCCACAAGGGCGGCGACCGCCTCGGGCTGGTCGACCATGACCACGTGGCCGGCGTCGGGGACCGGGACCATCGTCACGTTGGGGCTGGCCTCCAGCCCGGCCCGCTCCTCGTCCTTCAGGCCGATCTCGTCCCGGTCGCCGCGCACGACCCAGGCGGGCACACCCGCGTCACGGAGCCGGGGCACCAGGCTCCCGTACCGGTCCAGGTAGTCGAAGTAGCGGCGGATCATGATCCGGCAGAACGCCGGGTCGTTCCTGGCCAGGTCGGCACCCAGCACCTCGCGGCGGTCCGAGGGGACCATCTGTCCCACGACCCGCGGTGTCGCCTTGACCAGGCCGATCCAGGTCAGCGCCCCGAGGCCCGGCACCCGCCCGAGGCCGTTGGCGATCGCGAGCGCCCTGTCCTCGTCGGACGCCGAGAACGTCGGGGAGAGCAGGACGACGGGTCCGGTGAAATGCCCGCCGGCCGCCATCTCCAGGGCGACGTTGGCACCCATGCTGTGCCCGACCACGACACCGCAGCCGCGCTCCGCGGCCAGGGCGCCGGCCATCGCCGCGTAGTTCTCGATGGAGAGATCGCGCGGCGGCGCGGTGCCCGCGTGCCCCGGAAGGGTCGCGGCCACCAGCCGCACCGGCGCGGAGGCGAGCGACGGCGCGGCCGTCATGTCGTCGTAGAACACGGTGCCGCACATGCCGCCCGGCAGCAGCAGGACCCGGGTGTCCGCGTCGGCGGGCCCGGACTCCTTGATGTCCCACGCGTCGAACTGCTCGGGGATGCTGCTCATGTCCGGGCCCTCCTCTGGCACCTGCGGTCAGCCAGAGTGTGGCGCGCGAGGCGGGAAGAACGGCCGATCAGGGGCCGAACGCGGCATGTCGCCCGCGTCCGGCCCGACCGGTCAGGGCTTCACGCCGATCACCACGTTGGCGTTCCGCTCCTCCGCGACGGCCAGGCGCGCGATCAGTCCCGCGCGGGCGAAGGTCTCGACGGCCGTGGGCGCCTGCCGCTCGCTCGTCTCGACGAGGAGGCAGCCGCCGCGGGCCAGCCAGCGCGGCGCCTCGGCGGCGACCCGGCGCGCGAGGTCGAGTCCGTCCGCACCGCCGTCCAGGGCGACCAGGGGTTCGTGGTCGCGGGCCTCCGACGGCAGCAGCCCGACCTCGTCGGTCGGGACGTAGGGCACGTTGGCGGCCAGGATGCCGACCCGGCCGTGCAGCGTGGCGGGCAGCGCCGCGAACAGGTCCCCTTCGTGGACCTGTCCCGCGAACGGGGCGACGTTGCGGCGGGCGCAGCGCACCGCCGCCGGGTCGATGTCGGCGGCGTGCAGCTCGGGGCCGTCCAGGGACGCGGCCAGCGCGGCTCCGACCGCGCCCGAGCCGCAGCACAGGTCCACCACGAGGGACGCACCGCGCGCGAGCGCGACGGCCTGCTCGACCAGGAACTCCGTACGACGCCGCGGCACGAAGACGCCCGGGTCGAGGCTGATGCGCAGACCGTGGAACTCGGCCCAGCCGAGGACGTGTTCGAGGGGCAGTCCGGCGACGCGCCGGTCCACCATCGCGGCGGCCTCGTCCGGGGTGCGGGCGGCGGAACGGATCAGTTCCGCCTCGTCCTCGGCGAAGACACAGCCGGCGGAGCGGAGCGCGGCGACCATGGGGTCTGCCGCGTCGGGAGCATCAGGAGGGAGAGGAGGCATGAAGCCGAGGGCCTTTCGACGAACCGAAGGGCGCTCCCGCGGCCACCGTCAGACGGCGGCCGTACTGCCCGGAGAAGAGAGCACCCGACCTGACACAGCGGTAATGGGTCTCACCTCCTCGACGGCACGTCGGCCGAGTGGTCCCCCGGCCGGAACGGCCACCCTACAGGAACGATCAGTGGACCGGCGGGGACTTGCGGCCGTCGTACACCGACCGCTCACCCCTGGATTCACGTGCGCCGACCTGCGTACCTCTCGCACCTCGCGCCCCAAGTTGTACTATGCAACAAGGGCAGGTCAGGGAGGTCCCGTCATGGCAGCCGAAGGGTCCGGTGAGCACGCCGTCGCCACGGAGACGCCGGCCGCGGAGGTGACGGCCGATGCCGCGGTGGAGATCATCCAGCGCGAGATGACCGTCTTCGCCCGGCGGGCCCGCGCCTCGGCGGGACGCATGCATCCGGAGCTGTCGCTGGTGTCGTACACCCTCCTCGGGCATCTGGAGGAGGTCGGCGGCTGCCGGGCGACGGACCTCGCGGCGCACTACGCGCTGGACAAGTCCACGGTGAGCCGTCAGGTGACGGCGCTGGAGCGGGCCGGGCTGGTCGAGCGGCGCATGGATCCGGAGGACCACCGTGTCCAGGTGCTGGACCTGACCGCCGCGGGCACCGAGATCCTGTCGCAGGTGACCCACAGCCGCCGGCTGGCGTTCCGCGAGCGGCTGGCGGGCTGGCCCGACGAGGACCTGGCCCGCTTCGCCGCGTATCTGCTGCGATACAACGCCACCTCGATGGCCCGTGACACGGGCCTGGCGGACTCAGGACCGCCGACGGGCTGACCCGGCGCCTTCGCGCGGTGTCATCCCACGCCCGCGGTCCGCTCGTCGCCCAGGTGCCCGGGCACGCGTGCGGCCATGAAGCGGACGTTGCGGCGCAGCCGGAATCCCAGCGATTCGTAGAGGCGGATGGCGCCGGTGTTGCTCGCGGCGGTGTGCAGGAACGGGGTCTCGCCGCGCTCCCGGATGCCGTGGGCGACGGCCAGGATCAGCCGCGTGGCCAGGCCCTCGCCGCGGTGGGCGGGGTCCGTGCAGACCGCGCTGATCTCCGTCCAGCCCGGCGGGTGGAGCCGCTCGCCGGCCATGGCGACCAGGGCGCCGTTCCGGCGGATGCCCAGATACGTGCCGAGTTCGACCGTGCGCGGCTCGAAGGGGCCCGGCTGGGTCCGCTCCACCAGGTCCAGCATGTCCGGCACGTCGGCGTGGCCGAGCCGTACCGCCTCCGCGTCGGGCGCCGCGTCCAGTCCGTCGTCCACGAGCTGGACGCCGTCGAGGCTGAAGACGACCTCCCAGCCGTCCGGGGTCCGGCCGTCGAAACCGGCCAGCGGAGCATCGCCCCCGGGGCCCACCAGGGCCGCCAGATCCGCCCAGTCCGCGGCGCCGGGATCGTCCGGCAGTGCCAGCCACGGCGACACGTCCAGGGGGTAGCGCAGGACGCGTCCGCGGCGTTCGGCGAAGTGCGCGTGGGGCCCGGTGAGGGAGCCGAGCGCGGGGTTGTCGAGAGGGTGACGGCCGGAGGGGTTCCCCTGCGTCTCCGGGCCCTCGAACCGTGTGGAGACGTACGCCTCGGTCATCTGCTCCCTCACTCTTCCTCGCCGCGGCCGGCGGTCACCGGCTGCCGTGACACCGCTCACCGTGCGTGCGTGTACGGGCCACCAAAGTCCACTCCAGGGGCAAGGAAGATCGGGGCGCGGCTATTCCCGGGCCGCGGGAGAGTTCATACGTACGCAATGATCGGCGCCCGGTTCCGGCTCGGAGCACGATCCGCGAGCGCGTACCGTTGAATGGTCAAGCAGCGACGCGCGCCGGGACACCGTCCGCGCCCGCACACCCGCCACGCTCACCCTCGGTCCGCGGGCCGCCGTACCCGGCGACCACGCTCGATCCGCGGTCCGCCGTCCCTCGCGGCCCTGGAGGCACCACTCGTATGAACGTCACGCGAGGCTTCACCGGCCGCCCGCGCGTCCACAACGCCGGACTGCCGCCCGGCCAGTACGACGCCGGAGACGACTGGCCCGTCCTGTCCGCCGAGGTGACCCCGGACCTGGCGCCCGCGGACTGGACCCTGCGGATCGACGGCCTGGTGGCGGAGCCGCGGACGTGGGACTGGGAGCAGGCGCACGCGCTGCCCGCCTCGTCCTACGAGGGCGACATCCACTGCGTGACGAGCTGGTCGAAGTTCGGGGTGCGGTTCGGGGGTGTGTCGCTGGATACGTTCCTGGAGGCCGTACGACCCGACCCGGCCGCCACTCACGCGGTCGCGTACGCGCACACCGGGTACACCGCGAACCTCCCCCTGGCCGACCTCACCGGCGGTCGCGCGTGGATCGTGTGGGAGTACGACGGGCGCCCGCTGCCGGCCGAGCACGGCGGCCCGGCGCGGCTGATCGTGCCGCATCTGTACTTCTGGAAGAGCGCCAAGTGGATCGCGGGCATCCGCGTCCTCGACCACGACGAGCCGGGATTCTGGGAACAGAACGGCTACCACGCCCGCGGCAACCCCTGGGAAGAGCAGCGTTACTCCGGTGACTGAGACCACGACCTTCGTAGCGCCGACACGGTTCGCCGTGCCCGGACGCATCGCGGTGGACACGCAGACGGCCACCACCTGGCAGACCGCGACGCTCACCGGGATCCGCCGCGAGACCCCGCACGCGGCCACGTTCCGGTTCGCCGTGCCCGCGTGGGCGGGACATGTGCCCGGCCAGCACCTGATGCTGCGGCTCACCGCCGACGACGGATATGTGGCGCAGCGCCACTACTCCATCGCGTCCCCTCCCGACGACCCCGGTCACATCGAACTGACCCTGGACCATGTCGACGGCGGTGAGGTCTCCGGCTGGTTCCACACCGTGGCCCGCCCCGGCGACACCGTCGAGGTCCGCGGCCCCAACAGCGGCTTCTTCGCCTGGCCCGGGGACCGGCCCGCCCTCCTCGTCGGCGCCGGCTCCGGTGTCGTCCCGCTGATGTCGATGCTGCGGCACCACCGCGCACGGTCCCTGGACGTGCCACTGCGCCTCCTGGTCTCGGCGCGCAGCCCCGAAGAGCTGATCTACGCACGGGAGTACGGCGACGAGACCACCCCGGTGTTCACTCGCGCGGCCCCGGACGGTGCGCACGTCGGACGTATGACCGCCGCACATGTGGCACCCCTCCTGGCCGAACGGCCCCCCGGCGGATGGGAGGCCTACATCTGCGGTTCCAACGGCTTCGCGGAACACGCCTCACGCCTCCTGGTGGAGGCGGGACAGCCGGTGGACCGGATTCGGATCGAACGGTTCGGCTAGCGGCCTCGCCCGGGGCCCATGGCGCCATCGACGGGTGGGCTCCCGGTGTTCCGACCTGCTGGACGCCGCCTTCCATGCAAGGGAGTTCACCGTTCCCGCATGGCCGTGGCAGCCCCTTCATGGCGGACGTACGGTGTGATCATCCGCGCCCCCGTGTGCCGAAAGGTGGTTTCCGATGGCCCTGTTCGACCTCCCGCTCGACGAACTCCGCACCTACCGCAGCGCGTCCGCCGAGCCCGAGGACTTCGACTCCTTCTGGGCCAAGACCCTTCAGGAGGCGCGCGAGCACGACCTCGCCGCCCGCTTCGAGCCCGTCGAGATCCCGCTGAAGACCGTCACGGTCCACGACGTCACGTTCGCCGGGTTCGGCGGGCATCCGATCAAGGGCTGGCTGACCGTCCCTGCCTGGGCGAACTCCCCGCTGCCGACCGTCGTCGAGTTCATCGGGTACGGCGGCGGGCGCGGGCTCCCGCACACGCATCTGCTGTGGGCCTCGGCCGGGTTCGCGCACTTCGTGATGGACACCCGCGGCCAGGCGAGCGCGTGGGGCGGCGGGGACACCCCGGACCCGGTGGGCAGCGCGCCCGCCTTCCCGGGGTTCATGACGCGAGGGATCGAGGACCCGGAAACCTACTACTACCGGCGGCTGTTCACGGACGCCGTGCGCGCGGTGGAGGCGGCCCGCTCGCATCCGCTGGTGGACGCGGCGCGCGTCGCGGCGCTCGGCGGGAGCCAGGGCGGCGGCATCACCCTCGCGGTCGGCGGTCTGGTGCCCGACCTGGCGGCGATCGCCCCCGACGTGCCGTTCCTGTGCGACTTCCCGCGCGCCATGGTCCTCACGGACCGCGCCCCGTACCGGGAGATCGGCAACTACCTCAAGACCCACCGGGGCCGCACGGAACAGCTGCGGCGCACCCTCTCCTACTTCGACGGGGTGCACTTCGCGGCGCGCGGCCGTGCCCCCGCCCTGTTCTCGGCGGCCCTGGAGGACCAGACCTGCCCGCCGTCGACGGTCTTCGCGGCCTACAACGCCTGGGCGCACGAGGAGAAGGAGATCGAGGTGTACGACTTCAACGACCATGAGGGCGGCGGCCCTTACCAGCAGGCCGCGCAGCTGCGCTGGCTGCCCGGGCGCGTCTGAGGCCCGCGATGGACACGACCACCGCGGCACGACGCTTCGTACGGGTGTGGGAGCGGGCCTGGGCGGCCCATGACGTCGAGGCGATCCTGGAGCTCTACGCGGAAGCGTGCGTCCACCGGTCGATGCCGTTCCGGGAGCCCCACCGCGGCCGGGACGAACTGGCCGCGTACCTCCGCTGGTCCTTCGCCTCCGAGACCACGACCGACGTCCGCTTCTCCGAACCCCTGGTCGGCCAGGACGGCCGCGCGGTCGCGGAGTTCCGCGTCCTCGCGCGGGAGGACGGCAGTCCGACGACCCTCGCGGGCTGCGTCTTCGTCCGCTTCGACGCCGCCGGACTCGCGGTGGACACCCGGGACTACTGGCACAGCACCCCCGGCTCCGAACCCGCGCTCCCCTGGCGGACGGACTAGTACCGCGACGGTTTCCTCGCGCGGGAAGTATCGCCGACGGCGACAGGAAAAGGACGTCGCCGATCCGCATTCCTGTCGACCGGAGACACCTTTCTTCCATCTGACCAAAAAGCCTTGCGGGCTGGCCAAAAGGCCTTGCGGGCGGCCGGAAATCCGGCTTCAACCCCGCTCCAAGTGGCCCCGATCTGGACATTCAGGGGCACATTCCGGTCCGGGAGGTCATAGATCCTTGCCGCATGCATCCGCCTTGCGGGATCTTCATGAGGAAAGCCCGAGAGACAAGACGACGGAAGGATCGCACGGAGGCAGAAAGTCGCCCTTTTGGCAAACCTTCGCGCGTCCGGCCGTGTCGCGCTCTCCCCGTTCAAATGTTGAATGAAGGAGAAGTTGTGATCTCAAGGACGATGCGGGTAGCCCGTTCCGTGGGCGTGGCGGCGGTGGCCACCCTGGCCGTCACGATGGCCATGCCCGCCGGCGACGCGTTCGCCATCGACCACATCGAGTGCCGTGGCGGGGCGGACTACCTGAAGATCTGGTCGCACCTGGACGGGAGGTCCAGCGTGGACTGCTACGCCAACAAGGGCCGGACCAACTTCGGCTCATGGTGGGTCGACCGCATTTCGACAGGCAACAACGATCTCATCTACTACGACGCGAACGGCGACTCGGTGCGCATCAACCGGTGGACCGACATCACTTTCCCGAGCCGTCCTCCGCGGGTCAAGGACATCGAAATCCTCTAGTCGACGATCAGGCGGCTCCCTGGAGCGGACGCACCGAAACGCGCCCCTTCCCGGACACGAATTCATTTCCAGCACAGAACTGAATTCCGCACCGGATCAACCAAATTCCCTGTGGACTATCGATACAGGTCCTGGACTATCGGTACAGGTCGCGCGATTTCGCGCGGCCTGTATCGGCCTGTTCCCGTGACCGTCCGGTGGCATGGTCGCTTGCGCGCGGCGAGAAGAGAGATCTGCGCCGATGCCATGCCGGCCGAAAAAGACACGGTCGTGTCAGAAGAGGCCGGCCCACTGGGCGTCAACGCTCCAGGTGTTCGCTCCCGCCGCGTAGTCGGCGAAGAGCGCGATCACCTCTTCCCGCCGGCTCAGCACGCAGCGGTAGTGGCGTTCCATCGAGCCTTCGCGGTGTTCGACGGCGAAGTCGTCCGTGGCGAGGCCCGCGTTGGGGCCGTGGCCGGCCTGCAGGAAATGGCCGCTGCGCCGCTCCAGGATCAGGAACCAGTTCTCCGCGGACAGTCGGCGTACGGCACGGTCGATCACCTCAGGGTCCGCGTCCTCCACCTTCAGCCCGACGCACGGCCGAAGGCTCAGCCCGCCGGCCCCGCGCTGCGCGGGCGGGCGGTGCAGCACCTGGGCCTGCGGGTCGAGGCAGACCAGACCGTGCCGGCCGGCGAGGTCCACCACCTCGGGCGCCGTGCCGTCGGCCCGGCTCCAGGACATCGGCATGATCACATGCGCGGCGGAGACATCGAGGCCGCCCGTCCAGGGGGACGCCTCCGCGGGTGCGTCGTCATCCGCGGCCGATGGCGCGGGGAATCGGTCGGTCAGTTCCCGGTGGAAGGCGGCCACGGCCTCGTTCGCCACGACTCCGGCACCGGTCAGGTCGCCGTCGCACAGCCGCTCGTACGTGCGCGTGGCGTCGGCGACCGAGACGCGCCCCGACTCGAACCACACCGCAAGGTCAAAACTCACGTCGCCTCCATCCACCGGACACTGGCGCGGCGAGCCTACGGCCGGCCTCTGACAACACCTCCCCGGCAGGGGAGCATCGGGGCACCCGCTACGCCGGCGTCCCGCCTCCGCTCGCCGCCTCGCCACCCGTCGGCGCGTCGAGCAGTTCCAGCTCCTCCGGGGTGAGCCGCAGGGCGCCGGCCGCGATGTTCTCGTCCAGGTGGACCGGATCGGCCGTCCCGGGGATAGCCAGCACGTGCGGCCCGCGGTGGAGGGTCCAGGCGAGCCGTACCTGAGCCGGTGACGCGCCGTGGGCGCGGGCGACTCGGCGGACCCGGTCGTCCCGTTCCTGCCCGGCGGCCGCCTCCCGGCGCAGTCCGGAGACCACGAAGAACGGGACGAAGGCGATGCCGAGTTCGCCGCAGAGATCCACCAGGCCGCTCTCGTCGGCCCCGCGCGCGTCGAGACCGTAGAAGTTCTGCACACAGACGACCGGGGCGATGGCGCGAGCCTCGGCGACGTGCTCGGGACCCACGTTGGACAGGCCCAGGTGCCGGATCAGGCCCGCGTCGCGCAGTTCGGCGAGCGCTCCGAAGTGCTCGGCGACGGAGTGCATGTCACGGCCGTTCCGGCGCAGGTTCACCACGTCGAGACGGTCCCGGCCGAGCTGTCGCAGGTTCTCCTCCACCTGGCCACGAAGTTGGTCGGGGCGGGCCATGGCGGACCACGCGCCGAACGGGTCGCGGCCCGGCCCGACCTTGGTGACGACGACCACGTCGTCCCGGCGGGGCGAGAGCGCGCTGTTGATCAGCTCGTTGGCCGAGCGAAGCGGGGAGAAGTAGAAGGAGGCCGTGTCGATGTGGTCGACGCCCTGGTCGACCGCCCGTCGCAACAGGCCGATCGCGAGGTCGCGGTCGATGGGCGGGCCGTCCGAGTTCCCGGCCATGCCGTTGCCGGTCAGCCGCATCGCTCCGTAGCCGATCCGGTTGACCTCCAGGTCGCCCAGTTTCCAAGTCCCCGCGGCCGCCGCGTTCACTGTGCACCGTCTCCTCTCGTCCAGGGCACGGCCGGACGGTGCGTCTGACCGTCCGGCCGGAGCCTGGAGTATGCGACCGCCCCGGGGTGTGCCGACAGGGGCGCCGGCTGGGCGAATTGTCACATCCGGATCGGGAACGAACCCTCCCCGCCCGGCCGTTGGACCTGCTGACGGACCGTCGGCCCGGGGTCCCGCGTGACCGGCGCCCGGCAGGGGACTTTCGGACACGAGGGACTGGGAGGGGCGCGGGATCTCGCGGACCTGGAATCGGGTGCCGCCGAGGTGTGCGACCGGCCGCGCGGGCCCGCGCACGGGCCTCGGCCCAAGGGAGTGGGCACCCGAGGGCGCCGGGGACGGCGTGCCGCGAGTGCGCCGCGGGGCGACCGGGGGCGCGGGCGGAATCCGGCCTAAGTCCCCGGACACTCCTTGCCAGTGGTTTAGACCAATGCTACATGTGGTGGCGCACCGAGCCCACACGGCTACGTATTGTCACCGCACAGGAGGCGCGGACATGGCCCGCACCACCCATCCGACCGATCACGAACCGCTCTACGCGCGGATCGCCGCACAACTCCTCGGCGAGCTGCGCGACGGGATCATTCCGCCCGGCGAACGGCTGCCGGGAGAACGCGAGTTGGCCACCCGCTTCGGCGTCAGCCGGGAGACCGTTCGACAGGCGCTGCACATGCTGCGGCGCGACGGCCAGGTCTCCACCGACCGGCGCGGCAGCCATGCGACGCTGTCCTGCCCCGGCGCCGAACACGTCCCGTCCCTGGACTTCCCCGTCGGCGCGCACACCGGCGAACCCGAAGGGTGCCGACGGGCCACCGTGACCTGGGAGACTCCCCCACCGGAACACGCGAAGGCCCTCGGACTCGCCCCGCGGCGGGCGACGTTGGTCCATCGCTACGAGTCCGCCGCGACCGACGGAAGCGGACTGCGCTCGGCCGTGACATCGTTTTCCGCCATCGCCGTGACCGAGGTGGAGGAACTCGCCCGCTACCGCGACCGCGCGGACGGCCACGCCTCGGCGCAGCTCTCACGCGCCTACGACTGGATGCGCAAGGCGGGGCTGACGCTGCACCACCGGGACGCGATCACGAGGCTCCCGCAGTCGGTGCGGGTCACCCGGCGCGTGCACGACCAGTACGACCGCCCGCTGGAGATCACCGATCTGACCGTGGACGCCCAGCAGGACGCCCTGGTCTACGAGTTCACGTTGCCGGCGGCCACGTGAGCACCGGGGACGGCGAGAGGCGTCAGGCGCCGCCGCCGGGCGCACCCGGGGTGTCCTCCCGCGTGGCCACGACCATGCGGGCCCGCGGGCTGCCGTCCCGTCGGCGGCCGAACTCGTCCAGCGCGTGAAGTTCCGTCCGGAATCCGGCCCGCGTCAGCTCCCGTTCCACGTCGGCGAGCCGGAACGTGCGGTAGTACATGACGAAGGTCGGACGCCGGACGGCGTTGCGCACCCGCATCACCGTGTCGAAGCCCAGCAGGGTCCAGTACCCGAACGAACCGGGCCGCGGCGGAGCCGTGATGGGGAAGGCGAAGCGTCCGCCGGGGCGCAAGGCGGCATAAACACCGGAGAAGACGCCCGGCAGCTCGTGTGGGAGAAAGTGCCCGAAGGCGCCAAAGCTCACGACGAGGTCGAACGCGGAGCCGAACGGCAGCGCTCGGGCGTCCCCGCGCACGAACGCGACCGACGGCGACGGGTTCGTGCCCACCGGGGATCGGCCCTCGGTCGCCGGAAACGGGCCGTCACCCACAGGGAGCGGGGGTACTCCGGCCGGGGTGGGGGGAGCATCGCCGAGGAACGGGGGATCACCGGCCGGGAATCGGTCCCCGCCCTCCGGTAGCCGGTCCCCACCCGCCGGGGGCCGGTCCCCGCTTGCCGGTGACCGGTCCCCGCCCTCCGGTGGCCACTCCCCGCCCGCCGGCGTCCCGCCCTCACCTTTCGGTGTCCGGCCCTCGACCGCCGGCGAGCGGCCGCCGCTCGCTGGGAGCGGGGAAACACCGGCCCCGAGACGCGAGCGGCCGACCGTCAGCATGCCCGCGCTGATGTCGACGCCGGTGACGCTGTCGCGGCACAGCCCGCGCAGGACCTCCATGCCCGCGCCGGTGCCGCAGCAGAGGTCGAGTCCGGCCCTGAACGGCCCCATCGGCCCCAGGGCGCTCCCCACGGCTTCGAGGATCGTGTCCGGCGTCCGGAACGGTGTGTGGTCGAACTTGGGCGCGAGCAGGTCGTAGCCGTGCTCGATCGATGAGAGAGCCTGCACGGCCAGTTCGCGGAGGGTGGGACCTTGCGGGGTGAACATCCCGCCGAGCTTAGGACCTGTCCGGTCGCGCAAGGGGGAGGATGCCGAAGGCGCCGTGCGGCGGACGGCGGCCGAACGGCGGCCTGTGGGGCAGCGGACGCCCGGTGCCCTGATCTATCGTCCGGGGCATGACCTCGTTCCGCCCCGCCCCCGCCTGGCTGGCCGACGCCGTCTTCTACCAGATCTACCCGCAGTCGTTCGCCGACTCGAACGGCGACGGCATCGGCGACTTCGCCGGAATCACCGAGCGCCTGGACCACCTCGCGTGGCTGGGCGTCAACACCGTATGGCTCAACCCGTGTTTCGCGTCCCCGTTCGGCGACGCCGGGTACGACGTCGCCGACTACCTGCGGGTCGCACCCCGCTACGGAACGTCCGACGACCTCGCCCGCCTCGTCGAGGAGGCGGGCCGCCGCGGCATCCGCGTGCTCCTCGACCTCGTGGCGGGTCACACCTCCGACCGGCACCCCTGGTTCCGGGCCGCGATGGACGATCCGGCCGACGACCGGTACATCTGGGCCCCCGAGGAACAGGCACCCGACGGCTTCGTACCCTCCCCCGGGACGCGCCCGGGGGCGTACCTGCCGAACTTCTTCGCCTTCCAGCCCGCCCTCAACTTCGGTTACGGGCGCGCCCGTCCGGACGAGCCCTGGCGCCTGCCGGTCGACGCGCCGGGTCCGCGCGCCAACCGGGCCGCGCTGCGCACGGTGATGGACCACTGGCTGGGCCTCGGCCTGGCCGGCTTCCGTGTGGACATGGCCGCATCCCTCGTGAAGGACGACCCGGACAAGCGGGAGACGGCCGCGATCTGGACGGAGTTGAGGCACTGGCTGGACCGCGCGCATCCGGAGGCCGTGCTGCTCTCGGAATGGGGCGAACCCGAGGTGTCCGTCCCGGCCGGTTTCCACGCGGACTTCTTCCTCCAGTTCGGCGGCCCCACCGACGGGCTCGCCCTGCGCTCGCTGTGGAGCAACGGCGAGGGCACGGTCAACGAGGCCTGGGACCCGCTCGACTGCTTCTTCGACGCCGAGGGCCGCGGCTCACCGGGCCCGTTCCTGGACGCCTGGCACAAGGCCACCACCGCGGTCGGCGAGAACGGGTTCATCGCGCTGCCGACCGCCAACCACGACTTCTCCCGTCTCAACTGCGGACCCCGAACGGCCGGTCAGCTCCCCGCCGCGTTCGTCTTCCAGCTCACCTGGCCGACGCTGCCGGCGATCTACTACGGCGACGAGATCGGCATGCGCTACGTCCCGGGGCTGCCCGGGAAGGAGGGCAGCGTGCTGGGCCCCCGCTACAACCGCGCGGGCTCCCGCACGCCGATGCAGTGGGACGAGGGCCCCAACGCCGGTTTCTCCACGGCTCCGTCCGACCGGCTGTACCTCCCCCTCGACCCGTCCCCGGACCGCCCGACGGTCTCCGCCCAGCGGGCCGACGACACCTCGCTCCTGCATCTCGTACGACGTCTGGTCTCGCTGCGCACCGGCACGCCGGAGCTGGGGCCGGCCGGCTCGGTCGAGGTGGTGCACGCCGGATACCCGTTCGTGTACGTGCGCGGGGGCCGGTACCTGGTCGTGGTCAACCCGCGCCGGGAACAGGCGAGTTGCTCTGTGGGGTGGGCCTCCGGCGTCCGCTCCCTCGTATCGGACGGGATCGGAGTCGACTCGGGCAGGGTGAGCGCCCGGGGATTCGGCTACGGCGTCTTCGAGCTCACCGGCGACCGGCCCGGGTCAGCCGCCCAGACGTAGCCCGGCGAGCCACACGTCCGGGGTGTTCGGGACCGCAGTCGCGGGTGAGGCCGTCGCCACGCTCGCTCCCTTCAGCCGCGCGCGGCGGGCGAGCAGCAGACCGAGGGCTCCGCCGGCACGGCGGACCGTGGCTCCTTCCGTGCGTACCGGGGTCGACAGGGGCATGGGGGTCTGGGCTGTCATGGGACGGAACCTCCTGGGCGTCGGGACGGCGGTGTTGCCGCTCCCGGCCGGCCACGGCTGCCGGAAGGCGACTTCACCCCACCGACGAAGAGCCCCTACGCCGATCGACACTCTCCGAGCCGCTTCTCCAGAAATCTCCGCTCGGCCGCGTTCTCCACCAGTGCGAGGGCCCGTTCGTAGGCCTCGGAGGCCTCCGCCGTGCGTCCGGCGCGGCGCAGCAGGTCCGCCCGGGTGGCGGGCAGCAGGTGGTACGCGTCGAGTTCGCCCTCCTCCTCCAGTTCGGCGACCAGGGCGAGGCCCGCGTCGGGGCCTTCGGCCATGCCCACGGCGACCGCCCGGTTGAGGCGGACCACGGCGGAGGGCACGAAGCGCCGGAGTTCGCCGTAGAGGGCGGCGATGTCGGCCCAGTCGGTCTCCCCTGCCGTGGCGGCGGTGGTGTGGCAGGCGGCGATGGCGGCCTGGATCTGGTAGGGCCCGGGGCGTCCGCGGCGCAGGGCCGTCTCCAGGAGTGCGGCGCCCTCGTCCGCCTCGGCGGTGTCCCAGGCGCCACGGTCCTGGTCCTCCAGGGTGACCAGGTCGCCCGCGGGGTCGACGCGCGTGCCGCTGCGGGCGTCGTGGAGTAGCAACAGGGCGAGCAGTCCGAGGACTTCGGGTTCGTCGGGCATCAGCCGGGCCAGGACGCGGGCCAGCCGGATCGCCTCCGCGGAGAGGTTCGCGCGCACCAGATCGGCGCCGGCCGTGGCGGCGTACCCCTCGTTGAAGAGCAGATAGAGCACGCCGAGGACCCCCGTGGTGCGTTCGGGCAGGAGGTGCGCGGGCGGTACTCGGTAGGGGATGCCCGCGTTGCGGATCTTCCGCTTGGCGCGCACCAGCCGTTGTGCCATCGTCGCCTCGGGGACGAGGAAGGCGCGCGCGATCTCGGGCGTGGTCAGCCCGGCGAGGGTGCGCAGGGTGAGCGCCACCCGGGCCTCGATGGCCAGCGCCGGGTGACAGCAGGTGAAGATCAGCCGGAGCCGGTCGTCCTGGACCCCGCTCCCGTCGTCGGGATTCGACGCGTACGGGTTGTACGTGTTGTACGGGCCGTACGCCTCGTACGGTCCCTCGTCGCGCCCCGACACCGCCACCTCCCGCAGTTTCCGCGCACCGACCTCCTCGCGGCGCAGGACGTCCAGGGCCCGGTTGCGCGCGGTCGTGGTCAGCCAGGCGCCGGGGCGGCGCGGCACTCCGTCGCGCCGCCACCGGTCGAGCGCCTGGGCGAACGCGTCCTGCGCGCACTCCTCGGCCAGGTCCCAGTCGCCGGTCATCCGGATCAGGGTGGCGACGACCTGGCCCCACTCCTCACGGAACGCGGCCGCGACCGCCTCCTCGACGCCGTCGTTCACTCCCAGAGCGGCCGCACCTCCACCGAACCGCCGCCCAGTGCCGCCGGATGCCGGGACGCGAGCGCGATGGCCTCGTCGAGGTCGGCGACCTCGATGATGTCGATGCCCGCGACGTACTCCTTCGCCTCGACGAACGGGCCGTCGGTGAGGAGGACTTCGTCGCCCCGTACCCGGACGGTGGTGGCGTCGGCGGCCGGGCGCAGCCGGGCGCCGCCCGTCACGATGCCGCGCTCGCGCACCTCCTGGATGTACGAGGCGAACCGGGGGTCGTCGGCGATGTCATCCGGGTCCAGTTCCTCGCCGTCGACCGGGGTGCAGATGAACAGGGCGTACTTCATGCCCCCGTCTCCCCGGCCGGCGGGCGGGCGGCGTCCGACGGCACCGAGATGTGCTGGTGCACGATCTGCCAGCGGTCGCCGGCCGCGCGATAGCCCGTGGTGACGCGTGTGGTGGAGTCCAGCGTCGTACCGTCGGCGAGCGGGGCGCGCAGGCGCACCAGGGCGTGGCTGAAGGCGACGCTCTCGTCGATCCGCAGCCGGAAGTCGAGGACCTCGCGGTCGGCGGGCCCGGCGAGCGCCGCGAACCACTGTTCCTCCGCCTTGCGCAGGGCGTCGGCGCCGCTCTGTTCCATGCCGCTCACGGGGTGGAAGACCTCGACGTCGGGGGCGTAGCAGGCCATGGCCCGGTCGAGGTCCCGTTCGCGCAGGGCCTCGGTGAGCTCGGCGTCGAGGCGGCGGATCTCCCCCGCGGCGTCCTCGTCGTCCCAGAACGGGCGGACCTCCATGGCGCCGATCGTCGCGACGGGGTGTTTCGCGGCGGCCTCGATCGCCTCCTCGATGTCGGCGCAGTCCAGGATGTCGAAGCCGGCGACGTACTCCTTCGTCTCGGCGAACGGCCCGTCGGTGCGGAGCACTTCGCCGTCGCGCACCCGGACGGTGACCGCGTCGGCGGGCCGCCGGAGCCGGTGGCCGTGCAGCCGGACGCCGCGCTCGGCGCCCAGTTCCTCGACCCACGGTTCGACGGGCGCCATCCCGGAGGCGTCGGCGGTGTCGTCGCCGCAGACCAGCAGCATGTACTTCATGGTTCCTCCTGGTACTCATGAGCTTCCTACACCCCACCGACGGACGGCGCCCCGGCGAATCGACAGGCGGCGGAAACTTTTTCCCTACGCCGTCAGACGCGGGAGGTACCGGGCCGCACGGGAAGGACCTGGACGCTGTTGCCGACGAAGCTGGTCTGCTGGGTGAGCTCCGTCTCGGGGACGGCGAGGTCGAGGTCGGGGAACCGGGTGAACAGCCGTTCCAGGGCGATGGTGGCCTCCATCCGGGCGAGCGGCGCGCCGAGGCAGTAGTGGGCGCCGTGCCCGAGGGAGAGGTGGCGGACGGCGTCGGGCCGCCCGGGGCGGGTGACGTCGAACCGGTCGGCGTCCGGTCCGTGCGCGGCTTGGTCGCGGCCCGCGGCGGTGTAGCCGGCGAGGACGGGCGTGCCCTGGGGGATGAGGGTCCCGTCGACGGTCAGGTCCCGTACCGGGTAGCGGAACGGGAAGTAGCTGACGGGGGCGTTCCAGCGCAGGGTCTCCTCGACGACGTCGCCCCAGCCCGCCTCGCCCTCGAGGACCGCGGCGAGCTGGTCGCGGTGCCCGCACAGTGCCCGTACGGCGTTGGTGATCAGGTTCAGGGTGGTCTCGTGCCCGGCGATGATCATGAGGACGAGGGTGCCGAGGAGTTCCTGCTGGCTGAGCCGGTCGCCTTCCTCATCCCGGGCGGCGATCAGGGCGCTGGTGAGGTCGTCTCCCGGGTTCTCGGCGCGGGCGGCCGCGACGGCGCTCAGCACGGCGATCAGTTCGCGGTTGGCGGCGACGGCCTGTTCGGGGCCGATGTCGGTGGCGACGACCTGGTTCGTCAGGTGGTGGAGGGAGTCGCGGTACTCGGCGTCGACACCGAGGAGTTCACCGATGACGCTCATCGGCAGCGGGAGCGCGAAGTGCGCGCGCAGGTCGGCCACTCCCCCGCCCGCCTCGGCCGCCGCGTACAGGCCGTCGAGCAGTTCCGAGGTCAACTCTTCGATGCGGGGACGCAGTTGCTCGACGCGTCGGACCGTGAACGCCTTGCTGACGAGGGACCGCAGCCGCCGGTGGTCCTCGCCGTCGGCGGTCGTCATCCCCTGCACGGTGGCGAAGGTCATGAGCGGCCAGCCGGCGGCTATCCGCCCCTCGCGCAGGGCCGTGAAGTGCTGGGCCCCTTTGGCGACGTCCGGGTGGGCGAGGAATTCCTTCAACGCCTCGTGTCCGAGCACCACCGCGCCCTCCACCGCGCCGGGCAGTTCCACCGCGGCGACGGCGCCCCGCGCCAGCAGCCGGGCGTTGTCGGCGTGCGGGCAGCCGCCCGCGGGGTCCAGGCGGTGCGGCGTGACGGACGAGGTGTCCACCGTGTTCTCCTTGCTACTGGGCCGGGTTGACGGTCGTACGACAGCAACTGGCTTCGTACGACGATCGATTGTGCCTGTTCAGAGCAGCGTGCGCAGCAGCTCCGCGAAGCCCTTCGGGTGGGTCAGGTTGCCGTTGTGACCGCCGGGGAAACGGACCGGGGCGATGCCGAGTCCGGCAGACAGTTCCTCGGCGCAGCGGTAGTCGAACACCTGGCCCGGTGTGGTGCGTCCGGCGGCGGCGACGATACGGACCGGTCCCTGGCGGAGCGCGGAGATCTCGTCCTGTCCGAGTTCGGCCCGGCTCATCGTCACGGCGTCGTGCGCGATGAAGAAGGTGAAGTTCGCTTCGCGGGACGCGTCGAACGGGGCCAGTCTCGCGCCCGGTTCGACCTCCTGGCGGGCCGGGTCGATCCCGAGGATCTCGCCGATCCTGCGTACTCCGGCGATCCAGCCGTCCTCGTGGAAGACCTCCCGCATCTCGTCCAGCTCGCGCCGCGCCCGCAGCTTCTCGGCCTCGGGGAGCATGCCGGGAATGGCGGGCTCATGAGCGACCAGGACGCTCAGCCGCTCCGGCCTTCGCCGGGCGAGGCGGAGCCCGATGACGGCCCCCATGCTGCACCCGAGCATCAGCGCGGGCCCGTCGGCGAGGTGGGCCAGAAGCCTGTCCACGTCGTCCACGTGCTCGTCGAGCGTGGCACCGCGGGCCGGGTCGTCGAGGACGCTGCGGGACAGACCACGCCGGTCGTACGTCACCACGGTGTAGGCGTCGACGAGGTGGTCGACCATCGCGTCACTGCGGTTGGCGTCGCCCTCGCCGCTCTGCGACACGAGCAACAGGGGCCCCTCACCGCGCACTTCGTAGTGGAGGGCGGCGCCGGGGACGGGCAGCGAGCCGGTACGGGTGGCCTGCATGACGGGCTCCTCACGTGGTCGTGCGCGGACACTCCCCGGTGTCGCGCTGCCTTCGAACGTAGTCCATCATTTTTGATACATCAAGAGAGATGCATTATTTCTGATGCATCTTGCTTGATACGATCTGGAGCCATGAACGGAGCGGAACTCTTCCTGCTGGGCCGGACCCTGATGAAGATCGGCGAGGAGGCCATTCCCGCCGAAGGCGTCGGCCGGCGGTCCACGAGCACCCGGTCCATGCTGATCGTGATGCTGGACGTCTACGCCAACCCCGACACGACGGTCGGCGAGGTCGCCGTCCGCACGGGCCTGCCGCAGAGCGCCGTGTCGGCGTGCGTGGCGCGCCTCAAGGAGGCGGGCTCGGTCCTCACCGTGACCGACCCGGCCGACCGCCGCCGCTCCCTGATCCGGCGCGACCCCGAGGTCACCGGCCGCCGGGCCGAGGTCGCGGCGACCCCGGTCGACGCCGCGCTGGGCGCCGCCCTCGGCACCGAGGACGACGCGGAGATCGCCGAGACCGTGGCCCTCCTGGAGCGGCTCGCCGCACGGCTGTCGCCGGACGTCCTCGGGCGCCTGCGCTGACCCGGCCGGGACCGGCCCGCCGGAGGAACCCGGCCGGGGTCGGCCCGTCCCGCGACGACCTGACCGGGGACTCCGGCCGCCCCGGCCCGGAGGCGGCCCGCCACGGGAAGCGGGAAGCGCACCTCCGTCCTTACGCTCGTAGAGACAGGTTTCCCTTGGACCGCCCGGCGCGGTCCCGGAGGTGACAGGCATGCGCGCCTCGCTGATACAGCTCTCCGTGGACGATCCGGACTCCGCGGACGAGCGCCGCCGCCGGGCGGCCTCGCTGGTCCGCGCCCGGGCGGGCGACGATCTGGTGGTCCTGCCGGAGCTGTGGGCGGCCGGCGCCTGGGCGTACGACCGCTGGGGCCAGGACGCCGAGGGGATCGACGGCCCCACCGCGGAGGCGATGTCCGCGGCGGCACTCGAGGCGGGGGTCTGGCTGCACGCGGGGTCCATCGTCGAACGGGACACGGACGGCACGCTGTACAACACCGCCCTGCTCTTCGACCGGTCCGGCGAGCTGCGGGGCCTCTACCGCAAGATCCACCGGTACGGCTTCGACACAGGCGAGGCGACCCTGATGGGCGGGGGCGACGCCATCGTCACCGTGCCCACCGAGCTCGGCGTGATCGGCCTCGCCATCTGCTACGACCTGCGCTTCCCCGAGCTCTTCCGGGGCCTGCTCGACGCGGGCGCGGAGCTCATCGCGATCCCCGCCGCATGGCCCGCGGCCCGGCTCACCCACTGGCAACTCCTCACCCGGACGAGGGCTTTGGAGGAGCAGGTCTTCCTGCTGGCCTGCTGCGCGACGGGCACGCACGGCGGTATGCGGCAGAACGGGCACAGCGTGGCCGTCGATCCCTGGGGAACCGTGCTGGGTGAGGCCGGCACGGCGGAGGAGACACTGACGGTGGACCTCGACATGGGTCAGGTCGCGCTGATGCGCTCCGAACTGCCCGTCCTGCGCGACCGCGTGCTCGCCATCGAGGCCCCCCGGCGACGGTGAATCGCGCCTCGCGCCAAGCGGACCGAGGCACCTCGGAATCGCGAATCCGGCCACAAGCCAAGCCGGCCAAGACACTTCGGAAACGGTGAATCCGACCGCGAGCCAAGCGGACCAAGGCACTTGGGAAGAGGTGTACCAGCGCGCAAGCCAAGCGGGGGCCTGGGCACTTCGGAAGCGGTGCATCAGGCCGCAGCCAAGCGGGCCTGGGCACTTCGGAAGCGGTGCATCAGGCCGCAGCCAAGCGGGCCTGGGCACTTCGGGAGTGACGCATCCGGCGCCCTCCCGTGCGGAACATGGCGACCGGGAGCCGATGCGTCCCGCGCCGGGCCACCCGGGGACACCACGGCAGGGGCACTCGGGGGACACGACGGCACGGCCACCCGTCGGACGATCGCCCGGATCGGCGCCGTACGCCGGGCTCTCGATCCGCTGAGACGCGGATCACGCCCCCACCGCCTCAACCCGTGCTACTCTGCCAAGAGCACTCGTGTACGCCTCCTTCTTCAGGCGCCGGTGCCAGTTCCCTTCTCCCGCCGCCACTTCGTCGATTCCGACGGGCGGACCGGCTTCTCGGCACCACCTCACACAGACCGCCGGGGTTCCTACCGTCGTGCCCGAGGTGATGTTCCCGCCGCACCGAGGCGCGTCCCGCGCCCCCTCCTCGCGGCCTCTCCCCTTCCTCACGCATGCCCATGCGATCCCGTCCCCGAGAGGACATCCCATGACCACCACACTCGAACACCCCCCGGTACAGGAGCGGCCCCAGGCCCGGACCGCCGCCGCCGGTGTCCTCGACATCGACGGCAGCGGGAAGGGGCACCTGCGCTCCGCGAACCTCCTGCCCACGCCCGACGACCTCCAGGTCTCCCCCGCGCTGATCCGCCGTCACGGCCTGCGCAAGGGCGACACCGTGGAAGGCGTGCGCGGCGGGCCCCGGACCCTCACCGAGGTCGAGCGGGTCAACGGCCGCGGCCCCGAAGAGCCGCGCCGCCGCCCGCACTTCGGCGACCTCACCCCGCTGCACCCGCGCGACCGGATCCGGCTGGAGCACCCCGCGAGCGGCCTGAGCGGACGCGTGATGGACCTGATCTCGCCGGTCGGCAAGGGCCAGCGCGGCCTGATCGTCGCCCCGCCCAAGACCGGCAAGACCGTGCTGCTCCAGCAGATCGCCGCCGCCGTGGCCGGCAACCACCCCGAATGCCATCTGATGGTGGTGCTGCTCGACGAACGCCCCGAGGAAGTCACCGACATGCGCCGCTCCGTACGCGGCGAGGTGTACGCCTCCACCTTCGACCGGACACCCAAGCAGCACATCGCGCTCGCCGAGCTCGTCGTCGAACGGGCCAAGCGGCTCGTGGAGGCGGGCCAGGACGTCGTGATCCTGCTCGACTCGCTCACCCGGCTGTGCCGGGCCCACAACAACGCGGCCGCCGCCGGCGGGCGCACCCTCAGCGGCGGAGTCGACGCCGCCGCCCTCCAGGGCCCCAAGCGGTTCTTCGGCGCGGCGCGCCTGGCCGAGGAGGGCGGCTCCCTCACCATCCTCGCCACCGCCCTGGTGGAGACCGGCTCCCGCGCCGACGACTACTTCTTCGAAGAGCTCAAGAGCACCGGCAACATGGAGCTCCGGCTGGACAGGACCCTGGCCGCCCGTCGCGTGTTCCCCGCGGCCGACATCACCCCTTCGGGCACCCGCCGCGACGAACTCCTGCTGTCTCCGGCTGAGTCGACCGCCGTACGAGGCCTGCGCCGCGCGCTGCTGACACGGGACGGTCAGTCCGGCCTGGAGACCCTCCTGGAACGTCTGCGTGCCACCCCGGACAACGCGACGTTCCTGCGCCGGATCCAGCCCACACTGCCCTCCTGAGACACCGTGCCGCCCTCAGCCCGCCCGGCGGTCCCGGCCGCCCCGCGCCTGCGGCATCCGGGTGCTCGACGGCGCCGCTCGGCCCGGCCACCCCGGCGTGTCTCGCCTCCGTTTCTACGTTTGCGGTATGACCATCGGATTCTCATTCCGGACCGTCGCCTCTCGCTCCACGGTCACGCGTGCCGCCCTGACCTGTTCCGCCGTGTGCGCGGCCGGTCTGCTGGCCGCGGCGCAGAGCCCGGCCACCGCACTCGCCGACGCGGCCCCCGGGGCGCCCCGGCCCGCCGCGCCACCCCGTTCGTCGCTCGATCAGCCGGGTACACAGGTACGGCCCCGGCCCGGCGCACCCGATGTCCCCGAGGACGTCTCCGCACTGTCCTGGCTGGTGGCCGACGCCCGGACCGGCGACATCCTCGCCTCGTACAACGCCCACCGCAGGCTGCCGCCCGCGAGCACCCTCAAGACCCTGTTCGCCCTCACCGTCCTCCCGAAGCTGCCCGGCAGCACCCTGCACACCGTCAGGGAGCGGGAGCTGGAGGGCATCGGCGCGGGCAGCAGCATGGTCGGCGTGGCCGAGGGCATCACGTACCGCGTCGCGGACCTGTGGCGCGGTGTCTTCCTCAACTCCGGCAACGACGCCGTGCACGTGCTCGCCTCGATGAACGGCGGCTGGACGAGCACCGCCGCCCAGATGCAGGCCAAGGCCCGCTCCCTCGGCGCGTACGACACCCGCGTGGTCTCGCCCGACGGGTACGACACCCCCGGGCAGGTCTCGTCGGCGTACGACCTCGCGGTGTTCGGACGGGACGGACTGCGCAACCCCGACTTCGCCCGGTACTGCTCCACCGCCGAGGCGATGTTCCCCGGCGAGGCCGGCTCCTCGTACGGGATCCAGAACACCAACCGGCTGCTCACCGGCGCGAACGGCGTCGAGCGGTACCCGGGGCTGATCGGTGTCAAGAACGGCTACACCACCAACGCGGGCAACACCCTGGTCGCCGCGGCCAAGCACGGCAAGCGCACCCTCGTCGTGACGGTGATGAACCCTCAGGGCGGTGGGCTGACCGTGTACGAGGAGGCGCGCTCACTGCTCGACTGGGGGTTCGCGGCGGCCGGTCGGGTCGATCCCGTGGGCACGCTGCCCGAGCCACCCGCCGTCCCCGCGGCCGGCCCCTCGGCCCCCGCCCGGTCGGCCGCGCGACCCGGTCGCGCCACCCGGCCCGCGGCCACCGCCCAGCCCGCGAGCAGCGCCCGGGCGACGGCCGCCGCACCCCCCGGGGACGAGGGACTCGGCTGGTCCGGCGCGGCCGAGATCGCGGGTGCCGCCGTACTGGGCGCGGCGGGCGTCGCCCTGGGCCTGCGGCTCAAGGCGGCCCGGTCCCGGCGCGGCTGACCCACCGGCAGCCACAGCAGCAGCCCGAGCGTGATCCACGTATAGGCGTTGCTGCCGAGGAAGCCGTCGAGGCCGGACGCGTCGTCGAACCACAGCCACACCACGCTGCTGCACAGCACCGCGTACAGGGCCGCCGCGACCCGGGGCCGGCGTCTGCGCAGCAGCACGGCGAAGGACGGCAGCAGCCAGACGAGGTGGTGCACCCAGGTGATCGGGCTGACGAGACAGGCGGCCGGCCCGGTCAGGGCGAAGGCGGCGGTCCAGTCCTCGTCGGCGAGGGCGCGCGAGGTCCGCGACGCCCACACGCACAGGACCAGCAGGGCCAGCGTCGCCCACAAGGCCCTGCTCGGCTCCGCCGGTGCGACGAGCCGTGCCAGCAGCCCCTGGAGCGACTGGTTGGAGACGTAGTCCAGACGCCCGATGCGGGACGTGTCCCACAGCGCGTCGGTCCAGTAGAAGCGGGAGGCGTCCGGCGCCGCCCAGGCCGCCAGCGCGGTGGCCGCAGCGGCGACGGCCGTGGCGACACCCGCGGCCCGTCGGCGGCGGCCGAGCAGCAGCAGCGCGATGAACAGCGCGGGGGTGAGCTTGATCGCGGCGGCGAGGCCGATGCCGACGCCCGCCCGGCGGCCCCGCCCGCTCGACAGCAGCCAGGCGTCGCTCAGGACCAGGGCGAGCAGGACCAGGTTGACCTGGCCGAAGCTGAAGGTGTCGCGGACCGGTTCGAACAGCGCCAGCAGACAGGCCGCCAGAGCACAGCCGAACCAGCCGTAGCGGCGCAGTTCGGGCCCGACCAGGACACCCACGACGAGGGCCAGGGCCGCGAGGTTGAGCAGCAGGGTGACGGCGATCGCGGTGCCGAGCCCGAGCAGCGCCATGGGCAGCATGCCGACGGCCGCGAACGGCGGGTAGGTGAATCCGTACGCCGTTCCCGGCACCCGGTAGTCGTAGATGCTGCCGCCGTGGTGGACCCAGGTGTCGACCGCCCCGTAGTACACGCGCAGGTCGAACCAGTCGCGCAGGAGCGGCACGGTGGCCGTGAACACGCCGACGGCGACGGCCAGTCCGAGGACGAACAGGAAGCGCCGGCGGTCGGTGCTCAGCAGCGCCGCCACGCCGTCGGGACCTCGCCCGTCGGCCGGCGGCCGTGCTTCCGTCGTCCCCGCCGCCGTGCTCCGCGCGCTCATCGCCCTCGTCCCGGTCGTCCCGCCCGTCTCCCCCGTCTCCGCCGCCGCTCCCGTCTCGCCCGGGTCCGTAGCGTGTTTCGTGTCGTCCGTCATGCCGTCCGCTCCAGTCCCGGTGCCTGCTGACGCGCCGTCTGGTGGGCCTGCCAGAGCACGACGAGCGCGAGCAGCCCGCCGGAGACGGCGAGGATCACCTGTCCGGCGTCCGCCGGCGAGCCGCTCGGCAGCACCGCGAGCGCGAGCACCGCGCTGGCGGCCGCGACGCGCCCGCGGACCGAACCGGTGGGCGCCGCCGCCGCGATGAGGAACAGTCCCCACAGCGCGTACCACGGCCGGATCGCGGGACCGAACACCGCCACCGCGGCCAGACTCAGGCCCAGTGCGTAGACCGGGTGCGGGCGCAGCCGCAGCCATATGAACAGCACCAGCCCCACGGTCGCCACGAGTCCGACGATGTGCCAGGCGGGCAGCGCGAAGGGCGCGAGACCGCTGCCGAGCTTCTGGAGAAGGGCGCCGGTGGCGCGCCCGAGGACGCTGGTGGGTGACCAGTTGTGGGGTGAGACAGGGGTCTTGAGGGCGGCGATCCAGCCGTAGCCCGTTCCGGCCACCGCCGTCGCGGCGGCGGTCGTCGCGGCCGCGACGACGAGGGTGGTCGCCGTGACCCGCGCGATCCCCCGGCGTCCCTGCCCGCGCCCGCGCAGCGCGATCACCGCCACCAGGCCGAGCGCGGCGGGCGCCTTGACGAGGGCCGCCAGGGTGACCAGGACGATGGCCAGGGCGGGCCGGCGGCCGCGCGCCGCCACGAGGCCGACACCGAGCAGCCCGAGCATGATGGCGTCGTTGTGCGCGCCGGCCACCAGATGGAGCAGGACCAGGGGGTTCAGCGCGCCCAGCCACAGCGCGGCGGCCGGATCGGCGCCGCTGTGCCGGGCGAGGCGGGGCAGGGCCGCCGCCATGAGGGCGACGCCGAGCAGGGCGACCACGCGCATGCCGAGGAGTCCGGCCGGTATCTCCCCGCGGGTCAGCGCGGACAGTCCGCGGGCGACGGCGAGGAAGACCGGGCCGTACGGCGTGGTCGTGCTCCGCCATACCGGCGCCACCTCGTCGGCGAGCGGGCCGCCGAGTCGTGCGGGGCCGTAGGCGTAGACGTCGATGTGGGCGTCGACCATGGCGCCCTGCGCGAGATAGCTGTAGACGTCCCGGCTGAACAGCGGTGGTGCGAGCAGCAGCGGCGCCGCCCAGGTGGCCAGGACGAGCAGCAGGGCACGCGGAGCAGGCGGTTCGGGCCCGCGTACGACGGTGCCGAGCAGCGCCCAGGCCGCTATCAGCAGGACGACGCCGAAGTACACCCCGACCAGGCCGAGTACGGCCCTTCCCGACCCGGGGGCGAGGAGGTCCCGCGCGGGCAGGGCCCCGGCGGTCTCACCGCCCAGCGCGAGGACGGCGGTTCCGGCCAGGCCCAGGGCCTGGCAGCGGCGGAGATCGACGGGGAAAGCCGTGGCCAACACTCCGCAAGCGTGTCAACGCCGCATGGCCGGAAGGCGACGTGGCGCTCTCCGGACGGGGTCCGGAGCGTGACCTCCGTGTGGTGGGGCGGGACTCAGAACACCGACAGCCCGGTGAGGGTGGTGAAGCGGTCCAGGGCCGCCACGCCCGCCACCGAGTTGCCGCGTTCGTCGAGGCCCGGGCTCCAGACGCACAGGGTGCACCGGCCGGGCACGACGGCGATGATGCCGCCGCCGACGCCGCTCTTGCCCGGCAGCCCGACCCGGTAGGCGAAGTCGCCCGCGGCGTCGTAGGTCCCGCAGGTCAGCATGATCGCGTTGACCTGTTTGGCCTGGCTCCGGGGGAGCAGCCGCCCGCCGTCGGCCCGGATGCCGTGCCGGGCCAGGAATCCGGTGGCGAGGGCGAGATCGGCGCAGGAGGCCGCGATGGAGCACTGCAGGAAGTACTGGTCGAGCAGGACCGGCACCGGGTTGTCGATGTTGCCGTACGACGCCATGAAGTGGGCGAGGGCCGCGTTGCGGTCGCCGTTGGCGGTCTCGGAGGCGGCGATGTCCCGGTCGAAGTCGAGCCGCTCGTTGCCGCTCTCGGCGCGCAGGAACTCCAGCAGGACGCCGGCCGCGTCCCCGGTACGGGTCTGGAGCCGGTCGGTGACGACGAGGGCCCCGGCGTTGATGAAGGGGTTGCGCGGGATGCCGTTCTCGTACTCGAGCTGGACCAGGGAGTTGAACGGGTTGCCGGAGGGTTCGCGGCCGACGTGCTCCCACAGGGCGTCGCCCTCGCGGGCCAGGTCGAGGGCGAGCGTGAAGACCTTGGTGATGGACTGGGTGGAGAACGGCTGCCGCCAGTCCCCCACGCCGTACACCGTGCCGTCGAGCTCCGCGACGGCCATGCCGAAGCGGCGCGGATCGCAGGCGGCCAGTGCCGGGATGTAGTCGGCGGGCCGACCGCGTCCCGGGGTCTGCGCGATCTCGGTGGCGATGCGTTCCAGGATCGGCTGGAAGGTGGCGGAGGAGGGGTACGGCGATGTCCCGGGCATGATCGTCATTGTGCCGCCCCTCGCGTCCCGCGGCCCGGCGGCCCCGGCTCCGGCGCCGGCTCCGGCTCCGGCTCCGGCTCCGGCTCCGGCTCCGGCTCCGGCTCCGGCTCCGGGGTAGTACCGGGAGTGCGGGGCGCGTGGAACGTCACAGGGGGCGCGGAGCCGGAGTCCGGCTTCGCGCCCCCTGTGACGGAGCGTTCGGGGCCGGCTCGCAGCGGCCCCGCGGGTGTCTCAGCTCTCGAGGACGCCCGTGCCCAGCAGCCCGAAGAGCAGCACGCCGATGACGATCCGGTAGATCACGAAGGCGTTGAAGGAGTGCTTGGCGACGAACTTCAGCAGCCAGGCGATCGAGGCGTAGGCGACCACGAACGACACGACGGTACCGGCGATCAGCGGAGCGGCGCCGACGCCGGTGCCCAGGGCGTCCTTCAGCTCGTACAGGCCGGCGCCGGTCAGGGCCGGGATGCCGAGGAAGAAGGAGAGCCGGGTGGCGGCGACGCGGTCCAGGTCGAGGATGAGGCCGGTCGACATGGTGGCGCCGGAGCGCGAGAAGCCGGGGAAGAGCAGGGCGAGGATCTGGGAGCTGCCGACCAGCATCGCGTCCTTGAACGAGACGTCGTCCTCACCGCGCTTGTGGCGGCCCATCTGGTCGGCCGCCCACATCACGCCACTGCCCGCGATCAGCGAGCCCGCGACCACCCACAGGGAGGCCAGCGGACCCTCGATGAGCGGCTTGGCCGCGAGGCCCACGGCCACGATCGGGATCGTCGCGTAGATGACCCACCAGGCGAACTTGTAGTCGTGGTTCTGGCGCTCGTTCTTGTCACGCAGGCCACGGCCCCAGGCGGAGACGATCCGCACGATGTCCTTGAAGAAGTACACGAGCACGGCGGCGATGGCGCCGACCTGGATGACCGCGGAGAAGCCGACGACGGCGTCGTCGTCGACGGGGATCCCCATCAGGCCCTCGGTGATCTTGAGGTGGCCGGTCGAGGAGACGGGGAGGAATTCGGTCACCCCCTCGACGACTCCGAGGACGACGGCCTGACCGACGTTGATGACGCTCATGGGATCCAGTTCTGAGGAGTTGGTCGACAGTGCTGTAGACGATGCAGGAGACAGTGTTACCCATGGCGCGGGGCCCCCGGCAACTACGTCCACAAAGCTTGGGCAAACGAGACCCCGGCGGACGCCGCGCCCAGGCCCGCCGTCACGCTCACGATCACGTTGGCGGCAGCGTAGAACGCCGCACCCGTCTCGCTCAGCCGCAGGGTCTCGTAGGAGAACGTCGAGTACGTCGTCAGCGCCCCGCACAGCCCGGTTCCGATCAGCAGGCGCAGGTGCTCCGACACCTGTCCCGCCGAGGCGGCACCGGTCAGCAGCCCGAGGATCAGGCACCCTGTCACGTTCACGACGAGGGTGCCCCAGGGGAAGACCGTATCGTGCCTCAGCTGGACGGCCCGGTCGGTCAGGTACCGCAGGGGTGCGCCGACCGCGGCACCGATGATCACCAGCAGCCAGTTCACCGCGCGGTCCCGCCTTCCCCGGACGGGTCGCCGCCGGTCCCGCCGGAAGGATCACCGGGTGAGCCGCCGCGGCCCACGTAACGGATGACCTCGCAGGGGTCGAGGACCACCAGACCCTCGGTGACGAGTTCGTCGAGCTGCGGCAGGAAGGCGCGGACCCGCTCCTCGGTGTCCACGACGATCACGGCCACCGGCAGGTCCTCGCTCAGCGAGAGCAGCCGCGAGGTGTGGATGAGGGAGGAGGCCCCGAAGCCCTCGATGCCCTTGAAGACGCTGGCGCCCGCGAGGCCGGCCGCGTGGGCGCGGTGCACGATCTCCGCGTAGAGCGGCCGGTGGTGCCAGGTGTCGTTCTCGCCGATGAGTACGGTCAGCCTCAGGGCGTCGCCGGTCAGCCTGGTCATCGCTGCCTCCGTGCGAGGGCGCGGCGGGTCGCCGTCGTGCCGAGCCACACCGCCGCGAGCGCCGCGCACAGGGTCGCGGCGAGATAGCCGAGCCCGGTGCCGGGGTGGCCGGTGCCGATCAGGGTGCGGATGTCGACGGCGTACGTCGAGAAGGTGGTGAAGCCGCCGAGGACTCCGGTGCCGAGGAAGGGGCGTGCGAGGCGGTGCAGCGACCGTACGTCGGTGACGACCACCATGAGCACGCCGATGACGGCGCAGCCGACGACGTTGATCGTGAACGTGGTCCAGGGGAAGCCGCCGTCCGGCGTGGGCCAGAGCAGGCCGGCGCCGTAGCGGGCCGTGGCGCCGACGGTGCCGCCCAGGGAGACGGCCGCGACGACGGGGCCCTGGCCGCGCCAGGGGGACGGCGGGCGGGCGGGCGCGCGGACGGGAGCGCCGGACTCGCCGAGCCGCTCGGGGTGCGGGACTGTCATGGTCTCCGGTGCTCCTACTCGCCGGGCCGTGCGGGCGCACGGCATCGCAAGCAGGGACCGTTGGCGGCGTCGGTGCCGCGGTTCGGGTACGGCGGGCCCCACCGCCGTGCCGCGCTGCAAGATCGCGGCTGGTGACCAGGGTAATGCCTGACGCGCGGGCGGCGCACACGCGGTCCGTCATCCGAAGCGCCCCGCGCTCCGGCCCCGCGCGGGTGCCCGGCCCGAACGGCACAGGGGTCGCCCCGGTATCGAGGCGACCCCTGTGCCGTGGCGGTCGTGACACGTCCCGGCGCCGTGCGCCGGTGGTGGTGGCGGTGCTAGTGGCGTGCCTCTTCCGCCGAGGCCTGTTCCTGGAGGAGGGCCGTGATCTGGTTGACGTCGTTGAAGATGCTGATGAAGCTCTCGAGGTCGGCGGTCGCGGCGCCGTTGACACCGACGAAGAACGTCAGCAGGCGGCCGTCGTCGGTCTTGAGGTAGCCGGCCTCGTTCTGGGCGGTGGCGGCGAGCTGCTGGTTCAGTTCGTCGTCACCGATGACGGTGCCGGGCTTGGCGAACACCTTGCCCTTGGCCGGGCAGTTCTCGGTGCAGGAGATCCCGTTGGAGCCGTCGACTCCGAGGATCGGGAGCAGCTTGCGGAAGGCCGTGGCGTCGGGGGTGTGCAGCCAGTAGGTGAGGATCTCGACGAGGCCCTTGGGGGTGACGTGCTCGGACGGTGTGCCGCCGCGCCCGTCGGAGAGCTGGAACTGCTTGGGGTCGATGTGCGCGACGTCGGTGAGGAACTCGTGCTCGATCGGGAACGCGTCGAAGCAGTTCTTGCTGCCGCGCGCGACGGCCATGTTGCACAGCGCCAGGTTGGCGCCGAGGTTGTGGCTGACCTTCAGGATCAGCTTGGCGTACTGGCTGTACGGCGGGGAGACGTACGCGGCGACGCGGCGGTCGCCCCGGTACGAGTCGGGGAGCTGGTCCTGCGGGTTGGCCCCGGTGGGCGGCGCGGTGACGGTGACGCCGACGCGGCCGAGGGCCTCGATCAGCGCGGTGCGGCCGAAGGCGTTCGGGTCCTTGATGGCGGAGACCCGCAGCAGCGGCTGGGAGCCGGCGGCGATGGTGCCGGAGAGGTGGATCTGGGTGCCGTCGGGCGAGGCGGTCACGTCGACGGACGTGGTCCCCCCGCTGGAGACCGTCCGGACGCTGGAGGTGACGTGGTACGGCGAGACCTGGGGGCGCCACGACAGCTTGGCCGCCTGTCCGGGCCGGGTCGGAGTCGTCAGCAGGTCGATCAGGTTGTCGTTGAGGATGAGCGGGGTGGGCTGGGGGCTCAGGTCCGGGAGGTCGAACAGGCGGGGGTCGATGATGACGTCGCCGTCGACCCTGGTGATGCCGGCGTCGCGGATCTGGCGGGCGATCTGGTTGATCCCGGCGAGCGGGTTCTCAGGGGTGAGCGTCGCTCCGGGAAGTGCGGCCTCGGTGTGGTCGATGTTCGTGTAGTCCACCGAACCGTCGGGCTTGGTGCGGCCGCCCATCGTCAGGTCGCCCTGGGCGACCAGTGCCAGGTTCCCGTGCAGTGTCGACCCGGTGCGGGTGCCGGTCGCCATGACGGGAGTGGTGAAGCGGTGGTCGGGGCCGAGCGTGTGCCAGGCGGTGGACATGGTGACCAGCTTCGCCGTCGAACCGGGTACGAAGAACTGGTTCGCGAACCGGGAGTGGATCACCCGGCCGCTTTCCGGGTCCGTCTCCAGCACGCCCCACTGTGCGTGCTTGTACTCGGGCTTGTGCATGATCGCCTCGATCGCGGGCCCGAGGTCGTCGTCGTTCGCCGCCGCCGGCGGGCCGGCCGCCGCCGCCCCCGCGACGGCCGCGAGTGCCACACCGGCGGCGGCCCAGGTCCGCAACCGGCCACAGATCTTCGGTTTCATCCATTCCGCCATTTCTGGGGTCGAAGAAGCCGAGTCGACGAGGCCCGTCGCACGGGCCGACTCGCACGGGCCCTGCTCACAGGGGCGCTCCTTGCGGCATCGTAGGAACACCGACCGCGCATGCCCGGCTGCTCGGCTCCGTGCCGACAGCGCGTGGGACAACTTCATCCGGTCGGTCGATCACCGAAGCGGCGGACCAGGAGGAAGCGCGCACGCCGCTCCGCTCATACGACTGATCCCGGAGTTCCCCCGCACAGGGGCGCGGGCGCGTCACGGCGTCGGGCCCCGCTCACCTTCCGGCCGACGTCCGGCCCGCCGAAGGACTGGAGCCCGGAGATCCCGAACGCCGACGTGGCCGGCCGTTCAGACGATGGGGGCCGGAAGGTCGCAGACGGCGAGGCCCCGTTCCCAGATGCTTCCGAGAATCAGCCGGCCCTCGGACTCGCAGGCGCTGGTCACCATCCGGAACCGGGCGCGGCGGCTCTCCAGGTGGTGCACGACGGCGCCGTCGTCGTCGACCGCGAGGACCCCCGTGGTGCCCGGCGGTCTGAAGGGCGCCCGCACGGCGATCCGGGCGGCGGCACGCCGGACGGCCGGGCCCCGGCGGTGCAGGAGCTCCAGGGCTCCGACGCGGGGGCCCGCCAGGGCCACCCAGATCGGGCCGCCCGGAGCGCGCCAGAGGTTGTCCGGCTGGCCGGGCAGGTCGTCGACGAAGGTCTCGGACCGGCCCGCGCCCGGCCCGGTGAGCCAGTAGCGGACGAGGCGGAAACCGCCGGTCTCGGCCAGGACGAGGAAGGACTCGTCCGCGGACGCGGCGAGACCGTTGGCGAACTGCAGCCCCTCCAGGAGCACTTCGGGTTCCGTCTCCCCCGGCGCGAGGCGCAGCAGACAGCCCGATCCGGTGTGTTCGACGAGATCGCCGATCCACTGCTTCAGGGGGTAACTCCGGCTGGAGACGGTGAAGTACACGGTGCCGTCCGCGAGGGCGATCACGTTGCTGCAGAAGCGCAGCGGAACTCCGGCGAGACGGTCGGCGAGGACGCGGACCACTCCGTCGTCGAGTCCGACCCGCAGCAGTCCGCGTTCGGCGTCGCACACCAACAGGGCGTTGTCCGGAAGGAGTTCGAGGCCGAGCGGCCTGCCACCCGTCTCGGCCACGACCCGGACGGTGGTGCGGTCGGGGTCGCCGAGACCTTCGACGCGTACGATCCGCCCGTCCTCCAGACCGGTCAGCACGCCGCCCCTGGAGTCGGCCACCACGTCCTCGGGGCCGCGGCCGCCGAGCGTCACCGCCCGCCGGGGCGAAAGGGCTGTGGCCGTACCGGACCCGTCTCCCACGCGCTTACCAGCCCTTCTCGAAGTAGCGGCTCACCTCGGCGATACGGTACTCGTCGCGCCGGTAATAGGTCCGCCGTCCCAGCTTCTTGGCGCGCAGGAGACCGACTCCGGCGAGGAGGTCGAGGTGGGTGCGCGCCACGGCCCGGCTCACTCCGAGTTTGGCGGCGAGGGTGTCGGGGCTGACGCCGTCCTCGACGAGGTCGGCGCCACGCTGCGGCGGGAAGTGCGACGCCGGGGCGCGCAACCACTCCAGGATGTCCAGTCTTTGACTGTTGCCGGGTCCCCTCAGCATCGTGTCCCCCTCCGTCGTGACGGTCTCCCGCCACTGTCCCGCAGCAGGAGGCGGCACGCACGGTCTTCCCGCGACCCTGGCCGGAGCCGGACGTCCCGGACGTCACACGGGGCCCGGCCGCACCGGCGGCCGGACCCCTTCGCCTCTCAGCGGTGACCGAACAGGGACATGGCCGGAAGTGCCTTGTCGTCGAAGCCGAACAGGGCCTGGTTCTCCCAGCCGTTGCCGGAGGAGGAGTCGGCCGGGTCCCAGCCGTTGCCGGTCACGGCCGTCCAGGTGGCCTCCCAGTAGAAGACGCCGAGACCGCGGCCGTTCGGCACGGCCTCCACGATGTTCATGACGTCACGCAGCCAGTTGGACTGCCCGGTGGTCGTGGCCGCGTAGCCGGAGACCAGTTCGGCGGTCGTGTCGATCTGGTTGACGAGTGCGTCGTCGCTGTCCAGACGGAAGGGGTAGGCCGTCTCGGCGAGGAAGACCGGCTTGCCGTAGCGGGTGGCGGCGTCGTCCAGGGTGGTCTGGAAGTCGTAGAGCGAGCCGTGCCAGTAGCCGTAGTAGGACAGGCCGATGGCGTCGAACTTCACGCCGTTGGCGAGGGCGGTGTCGAACCACCAGCGGGTGCCCGTGAGATCGCCGCCCTTGGCGAGGTGCAGGGCCACGACGGTGGAGGAGCTGACCGCCTTGGCCGCGTCGTAGCCGGAGTTGAGCAGCCCGGCGAGCTGCGCGAAGTTGTCCGTGGAACCCTCGGACCAGAGCATGCCGCCGTTGATCTCGTTGCCGATCTGCACCATGTCGGCCGTGGTGCCCTGCGCCTTCAGGGCGTTCAGGACGTCGTACGTGTGGTTGTAGACGTCCGTCTTCAGCTGGCTGTACGAGTGTCCGGCCCAGGCGGCCGGCTTGGTCTGGGTGCCGGGGTCGGCCCAGGTGTCCGAGTAGTGGAAGTCGACCAGGAGTTTCATGCCCTGCGCCTTGATGCGCTTGGCCATCGCCAGGACGCGCGCCTTGTTGTTGTAGCCGTCGGCCGGATTCACCCAGACCTTGAGGCGCGCGTAGTTCATCCCGGCGGACTTCAGGATGGTGAGCGCGTCGCCGGTGGTGCCGGAAGCGGTCTTGTAGAGGCCGCCGTAGGCCTCGCTCTTGGCGAGGGAGGAGATGTCGGAGCCCTTGACGGACAGTCCGGTGGTGCCGGAGGTGAACGTCAGGTCGTCGACGTTGATCCAGTTCCCGGCGTTGGCGTCGGAGTAGACGCTGACCGTGCACTGGCCGCTCGTCACGGAGACGGGCACGACCAGGTGGATCCATCCGCTGCTGGAGACCGGCAGGTCGGTGCGCTGTTCGGTGCCGCCGCAGTTCTTCAGGGCGAGGTAGGCGGAGTTCTGTCCGCCGCCGGAGCGGACCCACGCGGTGAGCTTGTAGCTGCCGTTGGTCAGCCCGGTGAGGGTCTGGTAGGTCTCGACCTTGTAGGCCGAGGAGGAGTAGTGGCTGAGGCGGTAACTCCCGCCGTGGCCGCCCGCCTCGACGTACGAGGCGGCGGTGGAGCCGGACTCCGACCAGCCGGCGGGCACGGCGACGCCGGTCCCGTCGGCCTCGAACCCGGCGTTGGTCAGGGTGCTCGCCGCGTGCGCGGTCTGCGCGGGCAGGGCGGCGAGGGCGAGCCCGGCCGCGAGCGGCGGCAGCAGGGCCCTGAGTGTGCGTCTGGGATGGAACATCATCGTCCGTCGTCCCTTCGACGTGGTGGGGAGAAGGTGCCCCCGGTGGATCCGGGTGGATCCGGGGGCGAACCCCTCCGCCCGCGGCTTCCTGGCTCACGCGGGCGGAGGGGGGTCGGGGGCCGCCGAGTGCGATGACCCGGGCGGCGGCCGGAGCGAACGCCGGGCCCTGCGGCCCGGACGGTGGGGGATCTCCGGAAGGTGCGTCGGCTGACTCTGCCGCGACGGCAGAAGCTGTGGCGGGATGGTGCACAGGGGTGCCGGACGGGTGGTCGGGGCCGCCGGGAGGGCGACGGATCAGACGCCCGGGTCTGCCCGAGTTCCTCCGGCCGGTCCGGCTGCCCGGTCGGGCGACCGGTCGGACGGAGCGGAGCCGCCCGGCCGGCCGGATGGTCCCGGGTCGCCCCGGCCGGTCGAGGGCTCGGACGGCCCGAGGCCGTTCAAGCCCCGTACCTCGGTGACCGGTTGGGCCCGGCGCAGCATTTGCCAGGCGGCGCAGAGCCGTTGGTCCCGAGCGCGGGAAGTTCGGCCCTCACTCCGTCCGGCAACCGACCGGCGGGACCGCACCCCCGTACGGCCGACGGCCTGTCACGCGTCCAGGCGTACGACCCGCACCGCGCCCGCCGGGACCGCCAGCCGGCCCGCGGCGCGTTCGCCGGTGAGGAGCTCGGTGCCGTGCGCGTCCAGCGGCACCTTGGCGTCGGACGCGGAGTGGTTGATCACGAAGACATAAGTGCCCGACTCGCCCGTGCGGCGCACCACTTCGACGTCGCGGGGCACGTCGGCGCGCGGAGCGACGCGCGCGTCGTCGGCCACCCGGCCGATCAGGGCGTCGAGTCCTTCGGCCGTGAGGCGCGTGGACACGTACCAGGCCGAACCCGCCCCGCTCCGGTGCCGGGTGACCGCAGGATGTCCGGCGGCGAGACCGCTCGCGTACGTCCACTCGGTCTCGGCACCGCGCGGCACGACGAACTCGGTCCACACGTCGCCGGTGAGTTCGGTGCCGTCGGGCCGCGTGATCCGGACGAGTTCTCCCTGCAACAGCGGGGAGAACTCCTCGACGGTCAGGCCGAGTACGTCCCGCAGGGCGCCGGGGTGGGGGCCTTCGTGGACGGCGTCGTGCTCGTCGACGATGCCGGAGAAGTAGGAGACGAGGAGGGTGCCGCCGCGTTCGACGTACTCCCTGAGGTTGTTCCCCGCGGCCTCGGTCATCAGGTAGAGGGCGGGCACGACGACAAGGGGATAGGCCGACAAGTCGGCTTCCGGGTGGGCGAAGTCGACGGTGAGGTGGCGGTCGTAGAGAGCTTCGTAGAAGGCGTCGGCGCGCTCGCGGGCGTCGTGGTCCTCGCTCGGGCGCCACTGCAGGCTCTGCGCCCACCAGGACTGCCAGTCCCACAGCACCGCCACGTCGGCGACCGTCCGAGTGCCCTTGACGGATGCCAACGACTGGACGGAGGCGCCGAGTTCGACGACCTCGCGCCACACGCGGGAGTCGGTGCCGGCGTGCGGCAGCATCGAGGAGTGGAACTTCTCCGCGCCGCTGCGGGACTGGCGCCACTGGAAGAACATGGCGCCCTCGGAGCCGCGGGCCACGTGGGACAGTGAGTTGCGGGCCATCTGGCCGGGCGCCTTGGCGGGGTTGCGGGGCTGCCAGTTGACGCCCGAGGTGGAGTGTTCGAGGAGCAGCCAGGGGGCTCCGCCGGCGACGGAGCGGGTGAGGTCCGCGGCCATCGCGAGGTTCACATGGGTGCGGCGGCCATCGGTCATCAGGTAGTGGTCGTTGGTGACGAGGTCGACCTCGCGGCCCCAGGCCCAGTAGTCGACCGAGTCGCACTGGCTGAGGGCGGTCATGAAGTTGGTGGTGACGGGGATGCCGGGTGCGAGGCGGTGGAGGATGTCCCGTTCGGCGACGAAGTTCTCCCGCATGGTCGCGTCGACGAACCGCTTGTAGTCGAGCGCCTGTGCCGGGTTGCCGACGGTCGGGGTCGCGCGCGGCGGGTCGATCTGGTCGAAGGCGGTGTACCGCTGGCCCCAGAAGGCCGTCCCCCAGGCCTCGTTGAGCTCGTCGACGGTTCCGTAGGTGCCGGTCAGCCAGCGGCGGAAGTGCGCCGCGCACGAGTCGCAGTAGCAGGCGGAGACGGGCACGCCGTACTCGTTGTGGACGTGCCACAGCGCGAGGGCGGGGTGGTCGGCGTACCGGGTCACGAGCCGCGTGGTGATGGAGGCGGCGGCGTCGCGGTAGTGGGTGTTGCTGTGGCAGATGGCGCCGCGTGATCCGAAGGCGTAGCGGGTGCCGTCGGCGGCCACGGGGAGCGCTTCGGGGTGTTCGCGGTAGAACCAGGCGGGGGGTGCGACGGTCGGGGTGCCCAGGTCTGCGCGTATGCCGTTCTCGTGGAGCAGGTCGAGGACGCGGTCGAGCCAGTCGAACTCGTAGGTGCCCCGGGCCGGTTCGAGGAGGGCCCAGGAGAAGATCCCGACGCTCACCATCGTGACGCCCGCCTCCCGCATCAGCCGGACGTCCTCGTGCCATACGTCTTCCGGCCACTGCTCGGGGTTGTAGTCCCCACCGAAGGCGAGCCCGGTGAGGCCCTTGGGGTTGGTCTCCGGCATGGATCTCTCCCATGTAATCGATCATTTGGGAACGTGCACACACAACGCCAGCGGCGTGAGCCCAACATAACCGCACAGCAACAACCATTGACAAGTGTCCGGGATGTTTCTCTACTGTGAACGCTCACAGAAGCACGGCAAGTGAGCCCGAGGGGCGCTCAGGTGTCGGCGGGCGAGCGCGTGAAGGCCCGAGGGGCCCGGCGCACGCCCGCGGTCCCGGCACCGGCCGGCGCACCCCCCGAAGGCATACGCACAAGACCGGTGCGCCCCGAAAAGGCGCACCGCACAAGAACAGGGCAGGCCTCCCGCAGCAGGCGGAGGCCCAGGTCAGGGGAGAACGTTCCATGCCCATCACGAAGCACAGCCGCCTCGTGGCCAGCACCATCGCCGTCGTCCTCGGCGCCACCTCGCTCGTCGCCTGCGGCTCGTCCGACGACGACAAGAGCGAATCCCAGTCCGGACCCGCGACACTGACGTTCTGGACCTGGGCGCCGGGCATGGACAAGGTCGTCGACCTCTGGAACAAGGGGCCGGGCAAGCAGCAGCAGATCACCGTCGAGGTGAAGAAGCAGGCCTCGGGCGACACGCTCATCACCAAGATCCTCACCGCGCACAAGGCGAAGAAGGCACCGGACCTGGTCCAGGCCGAGTACCAGGCGCTGCCGACCCTGGTCAGCAATGACGCGCTCGCCGACATATCCGCGGAGTCGAAGGACGCCAGGAGCAAGTTCGCCGACGGTGTCTGGCAGCAGACGACGCTCGGGACGGACGCGGTGTACGCGATCCCGCAGGACATCGGCCCGATGATGTTCTACTACCGCGCCGACCTGTTCAAGAAGTACGGCCTGACGGTCCCCACCACCTGGGAGGAGTTCGCCGAGACCGCCCGCACGCTGAAGAAGAAGGCACCGGACAAGGCCCTGACCACCTTCTCCGCCAACGACTCCGGCCTGTTCGCCGGTCTGGCGCAGCAGGCCGGCGCCAAGTGGTGGACCTCCTCCGGCGACAAGTGGAAGGTCGGCATCGACGACACGGCCACCCGCAAGGTCGCCGACTTCTGGGGCGGTCTGGTCAAGGAGGGCGCCATCGACAACCAGCCGATGTACCAGCCGGCCTGGAACAAGGCGCTGAACACCGGCAAGGAGATCGCCTGGGTCAGCGCGGTGTGGGCGCCCGGCACCCTGACCACCGCGGCCCCGGACACCCAGGGCAAGTGGGCGATGGCCCCGCTGCCGCAGTGGACCGAGGGCGAGAACGTCACCGGCAGCTGGGGCGGTTCCTCGACGGCCGTCACCACCGACTCCTCGCACAAGGCGGCCGCCGCGAAGTTCGCCGCCTGGCTGAACACCGACCCGCAGGCGGTGGCCGCGCTCGCGAAGGAGAGCGGCATCTACCCGGCGTCCACCAGCGCCCAGAGCGGTGACGCCTTCGCGCAGCCGCCGGCCTTCTTCTCCAACCAGCCGGACTTCTACACCAAGGCGTCCGAGATCGCGAAGACCACCGCCCCGTCCGCGTGGGGCCCGAACGTGAACGTCGCCTACACGACCTTCAACGACGCCTTCGGGGCCGCCGCCAAGAACAAGTCGGACTTCGGCGCCGCCCTCAAGACCATGCAGGACACCACCGTCGCCGACCTGAAGAAGCAGGGCTTCGGGGTCGCTCAGTGACCAGCGCACGCCGGAAGCCGTACGGGGTCAAGGGGGCCCCGTACGGTTTCCTCCTCCCCGCGACGATCCTCTTCGTCCTCTTCTTCGCGCTGCCCATCGGCTACGCGATCTGGCTGAGCCTGCACAAGGTGCAGGTCAAGGGTCTCGGCCTGGGCGCCGGTGCCCGCGCCGAGGTCTGGGCGGGCCTCGGGAACTACACCGACGCGCTGACCGACAGCGAACTCGTCGACGGCGCGCTGCGCGTGGCCGGATACGGCGCCATAGTCGTGCCGGTGATGCTCGGCCTCGCGCTGCTCTTCGCGCTCATGCTCGACGCCGAGAAGGTGCGCCTGGCCCCCTTCACCAGGCTCGCGATCTTCCTGCCGTACGCCATCCCCGGTGTCGTGGCCGCCCTGCTGTGGGGCTTCCTGTACCTCCCGGACGTCAGCCCCTTCTACTTCGTCCTCGACAGGCTGGGTCTGCCCCAGCCCGACCTGCTGGACGGCGGTCCGCTGTACATCGCGCTGTCGAACATCGCGGTCTGGGGCGGCACCGGCTTCAACATGATCGTCATCTACACCTCGCTCCAGGCCATCCCGGCCGTGGTGCTCGAAGCGGCGAAGCTGGACGGCGCCACCCCGCTGCAGACCGCCCTGCGGATCAAGATCCCGATGGTGGCACCCTCCCTGGTGCTCACCTTCTTCTTCTCGATCATCGCCACCCTCCAGGTGTTCAGCGAGCCGACCACCCTCAAACCCCTCACCAACTCCGTCTCCACGACCTGGAGTCCGCTCATGAAGGTCTACCGGGACGCGTTCAACACCGGTGACATCTACGCGGCAGCGGCCGAGGCCGTGATCATCGCCGTGGTCACGCTGGTCCTGTCCTTCGGCTTCCTGCGTGCCGCGAACTCCCGTACCAAGCAGGAGGAAGCACGATGAGTTCTCTTGCCCTGCGCAAGGCCGCGCCGGCCGCCGGGACGACGCCCGGCACCGCCCAGGGGCCGTCGCCGCGCGGCCGGATCGCGCTGGTGCCCACGCTCACCCTGCTGCTCGGCGCGCTCTACTGTCTGCTGCCCGTCGCCTGGGTGGTGATCGCGGCCACCAAGTCGGGCCGCGAGCTGTTCTCGACCTTCACCTTCCTGCCCGGCACCGGGTTCACCCAGAACGTCAGGGACCTCAACGCCTACCGCGACGGCATCTACTGGCGGTGGATGGGCAACTCCGCGCTCTACGCCGGTCTCGGCGCCCTTCTGTCGACGGGCGTCTCGGCGATCAGCGGCTACGCCCTGGCCGTCTACCGCTTCCGGGGCCGCGAGACCGTCTTCAGCGTCCTCATGGCGGGCGTGCTCATGCCGCCGGTGATCCTCGCGATCCCGCAGTACCTGCTGCTCGCCAAGGCGGACCTGACGGATTCGTACGCCTCCGTGCTGCTGCCGCTCGTCCTGTCCCCGTACGGCGTCTACCTCGCCCGGATCTACGCGGCGGCGGCCGTCCCCGACGACGTGGTCGAGGCCGGCCGGATGGACGGCGCGGGTGAGTGGCGGATCTTCACCCGGGTCGCGCTGCCCATGATGGTGCCCGGTCTGGTGACGGTGTTCCTGTTCCAGTTCGTCGCCGTGTGGAACAACTTCCTGCTCCCCTACATCATGCTCAGCGACGACGAGAAGTTCCCGATCACGCTCGGCCTGTTCACGCTTCTGGAACAGGGCTCCAACACCCCGGCCCTGTACACCCTGGTCATCACCGGCGCCCTGCTCGCGATCGTCCCGCTGGTCGCGCTGTTCCTGGTCATCCAGCGCTTCTGGAGCCTCGACCTGCTGTCCGGAGCCGTAAAGTCATGACCATGAGCAACACGGGGGGCCGGCGCAAGCCGCCGACGATCCACGACGTCGCTCGTGAGGCGGGTGTCTCGCGGGGCACCGTCTCGCGCGTGCTCAACGGCGGGCACTACGTCAGCCCCTCGGCGGCGGAGGCCGTCAACGCCGCCATCCGCAGGACGGGCTACGTCGTGAACCGGCACGCCCGTTCGCTGATCACCGGGCGGTCCGACTCGGTCGGCTTCCTGCTGACCGAGCCCCAGGAACGGTTCTTCGAGGACCCGAACTTCAACGTCCTGCTGCGCGGCTGCACCCAGGCCCTCGCCGCGCACGACGTCCCCCTCCTGCTGATGCTCGCCGGCACCCAGGACGAGCGGCGGCGCATCACGCGCTACATCACCGCCGGCCATGTCGACGGAGTGCTGCTGGTCTCCAGCCACTCCGGCGACCCGGTCGCCGAGGAACTGCGCGAGGCGGGCGTGCCGCTCGTCGCGTGCGGCAAGCCCATCGGGCTGGGTTCCAAGGTGAGTTACGTGGCCGCCGACGACCGCGACGGGGCCCGGGACATGGTCACGCACCTGCTCTCCCTCGGGCGGCGCCGGATCGGCATGGTCACCGGACCGCTGGACACCCCCGGCGGTGTCGAACGTCTGGCGGGGTACCGGGAAGTGCTCGCCGAGGCGGGCGTCGAGGCCGACGACCGGCTCATCGCCTCCGGCGACTACAGCCGCGCGAGCGGTGAGGCTGGCGCCGAACTGCTCCTCGACCGCGCTCCGGACATGGACGCCGTGTTCGTCGCCTCGGACCTGATGGCCCAGGGCGTGCTGGCCGCGCTGCGCAAGGCGGGCCGCCGGGTCCCGGACGACGTCGCGGTCGGCGGCTTCGACGACTCCCCCGCCGCCACGGCCGCCACTCCGGCCCTCACGACCATCCGCCAGCCCTGGGACCGCATCAGCTCCGAGATGGTCCGGGTCCTGCTCGCCCAGATCGGCGGCGAGGATCCGGCGGCGGTGATCCTGCCGACGGAGCTGGTCCGCCGCGAGTCCACCTGAGGCGCGTGCCGTGGGCGCCGGTGCATGCGGGAGGCTCCGCGCGCACCGGCGCACCAGGGAGGCCCCTCGCGCACCGGTCAGGATTCGAGAAGCCGTACCCGGCTCTCCCGGCTTAGCGTGAAAGCGCCGCCGGAACACCGGCGGCACGACAGCGGCCGACACGGCCGCGACGCACCGCACAGGAGTCGCCATGACCGCCGGAGTCAAGACCATCATCTACCCCGTCAAGGACGTCGCGAAGACCAAGGCCCTGTTCACCCTGCTGCTCGGGGTGGAGCCCTATGTGGACGAGCCGTACTACGTCGGTTTCAAGGACGGGGGCCAGGATGTCGGACTCGACCCGAACGGCCACGCGAAGGGCCTGACCGGCCCGGTGCCCTTCTGGCACGTCGACGACATCGAGGCGACCCTGGCGGCCCTGATCGAGGCGGGCGCCGAGACGCTCCAGGAGCTCCAGGACGTCGGCAACGGCAGGAAGGTCGCGTCGGTGAAGGACGCGGAGGGCAACATGTACGGGCTCATCGAGGACCCGGTCAACTGAATGCGGGCACACTAATTGCACACTCAACTAGTGGCCGGATCTCTGTTACCGTTCAGATATGGCAACGCAGACGCCCGGTACCCGCCTGGAGGACCAGTGGCGGGACATCCTGTCGGTGCACGCGCGCACGATGTGCGAGATCGACCGCGTGCTGCATCCGCACGGCCTGGGAGCCAGTGACTTCGAGGTCCTGGACATCCTCGTCGCCGAGACGGTCGCGGAGCCCGGCGACCACTGCCGGGTGCAGAACATCGCGGACCGGGTCCATCTGAGCCAGAGCGCGCTGTCGCGGCTCATCGGCCGGCTGGAGAAGGACGGTCTGGTGGAGCGCACCGTCTGCCAGGAGGACCGCCGCGGGGTGTGGGTCGCGCTCACCCGCAAGGGCCGCGATCTGCACGCCGAGGTGCTCCCCCTGCAGCGCTCCGTACTGGCCCGCATGCTCCAGACCTGAGCCACCCGCACCGGCCGGGTCCTGCAAGCCCGAGCGGTCCGCATGCGCCCGCTCCACCCGGAGCCAAGGGGTCCACGGTCGTCCGGTCCCGCCGGGCCGAGCGGTCCGCTCCCCGCAACCAGGGCGGCTGATCAGCCTGCGCCGGCTTTCCCGTGTCTCTGGCCACCGGCCCGCCTAGAGCACGAGTTCCGCTCCGTCCGGCAGGATCTCGGCACCGGCACCCGTCACCGCCGCGCGGGCGTCCGTGGCCGGGTCCAGCAGCGGGTTCGCGCTGTCGAAGTGGGTGTAGACGACGCGCGGGCCGGAGTGCCGGGCCAGAGCCGCCAGGCTGCCGTCCGTGCCGGAGACCGGGAGGTGCCACTCGGCGGCCGCCCGCCCGCGCGGCGCCCGTACCACGGTGTCCGTCCCTTCCTCCGCGTAGCGGGTGCCGTCGAGGAGGACGCAGGTGGCCCCGTCGAGCAGTTCGTCGAGGGCGGGTGTCCACCTCCCCAGGCAGGGTGCGTAGACGAGCACGCCCCCGCTGGCCAGGTCCTCGATCCGGTACGCCGTCACCCAGCGGTCGTCGGCGGCGGCCCCGGGGACGTGGCCGGGGATCCGGGAACCGAGCGGGTGGGCGCTGACGACCAGACCTCCGGCCAGCACGAATCCGCCCTCGGTGAAGCTGTCCGCCCACGCCCAGGCGGCCGGGCGGTCGAGGAGCGGGCGCAGCGGGGAGAGCGCGGCGAGGACGGGAGGCGAGGCGTAGACCATCAGCCCCGGGGCACCGTGCAGCCCGGTCAGCCCCGTCGCGTGAGCGGCCTCGGTCAGCAGGACGCCGCGCACGGGCGTGCCCCCGGGTCCGGGTGCGAGCGCGGGGGTGGCGTTGAGCTGCGTACGGATGTCGGGCGAGGCGTTGAGCAGCCACCAGTCGCGGGAGTTGCCGCTGACGGCGACGCCTTCCTGGGTGCGGGCGGGCAGCTTTCCGTCGCGGGCGGCCGAGCACTGCGCGCAGACGCAGTTCCACCGAGGGAAGCCGCCGGCGGCGGCCGTGCCCAGCAGGACGACTCTCACGGGAACCCCACTCCTCCGCGGCGGCTTTCCAGGGATCTTCCCCGCCCGGACGGGCCGGGCCACTCCTCGCCGAGGAACGGATCCGGACATCCTTCGGCCGCGGGACCGCCCCGCGGCCTCCGGGGCGGTGGTGCGGGGCCCGCGTCGGGTGGCCGAGGGCCCGGCTAGCGCACCAGCAGGGTGCGTACGCCTTCGGAGGTGAGCGTCAGGCCGTGCGGGGAGGCGGCGTCGATGATGAGGTCCAGGTCGCCCGAGGGCCACTGGGCCGCGAGCGCGGCGAGCGGCACGAGGCGGTAGCGGGAGACGGAGGGCAGGAGCTCGGCCAGTTCCAGTTCCGAGGTGAACACCGGGACGACCTGTCCGCCTTCGGGATCGTCCAGGATGGGCAGGGCCACGGCGTGGGGGTCGGCGATGTCGGCGTCCGAGGCGTCGTCCGGCACGGGCACCAGGACGTCGCTGCCGGCGAGGGTCTCCAGCGCCGCGGTGTCCTCGGTGTTCGCGGCGAGGGTGTCCAGGGCCTCCTGGGCGGGCGTCGCCGCGGGGGCGCTGGGGTGGTTGTTGTTCAAGGGCGTGTCCATGGCAGATATCCCCGGATCGTGGCGGGCGGGCGGCCACCCGGGCAGATCTCACTCCCGGGCGTGTCATTCGGTCGCGTACCCAACGCCAACCGGGCCATTCATCCCGGCTCCCGGCCGGGCGCGAGAGCGGCGGTCACGGTGTTCCGCCCGGGCGTGGGGCGCCCGGGCGGAACCGCGGTGACCGCCGCTTCCGTACGTCTCCGACGGCCGCGTCACTTGAGGTAGGGGCCGTCCGTTCCGATCTTTCCGGGGCCGTTCAGTACGTAGACCCGCAGGTTCCCCTTGCCGGGCGCGGCCACCGAGAGCGTGCCGCCCGAGACGGTCTTCACGGCACCGGTGACGGCGTCCGTGTAGGTGCCGTTCGGGATGCCGGTGAAGGTCGCGTCGCCGGTGACCGTGACGAGGGCGAAGCTGTCGGTCGATCCGCTGGTGTAGCGGCGCTTGAAGGCCATCGAGCCGCTGATGCCGTCGGTCGAGTACTGGCCCGACTGCAGGGCCGGGATCGCCCGGCGGATCTGGTTGAGCCGCTGAAGGTGCTTGACCAGCGGCTGTGCCAGGGTCGTCGCGACCTCACCGCTCGCGGAGTCGGCCTTGCCGAACTCGGAGGCCGTGACGCTCCCCGCGAGATGGTCGCCGTAGTAGGCGCGCCCGGTCGTCGCCAGCGGGCAGGTCGGCCCGCAGTCGATCTGCTTGCCCTTCTGGAACTCGATCTCCGATCCGTAGTAGAGGGTGGGGATGCCGCGGAAGGTCCACATCAGTGCCATGTTCTCGGCCCAGGCGTCGGTGCCGCCGGCGTAGCGCGTGCTCGACTTGTTCGGGCCGTAGTCGTGGCTGTCGACGTAGACGACGTTGTACGTGGCGTCGTTGACCGAGTCGTCGGAGTCCTTGCCGTTGCTGTAGGCGTTCTGCGCGTCGCCGAAGTTCATGTGCATGCGCATGTCGATGATGTTCATCCCGGAGAACTGGCTGCGGTCCGGGGTGTGGTAGCTGTTGCCGCTCAGGAAGGCGTTGGTGGAGGTGGGCTGGTTGCCGGTGCCCAGCTGCTCTTCGTAGGTGTACTGCTCGATGGCGGCCGTCGCGTCGTCGGCGCTGTAGTCCTTGCGCTCCTTCCAGGTGTAGAACTGCGCGGAGTGGTTCACCGAGCCGCGGTTCCACTTGTCGTTGACGAAGGCGCCCACCTCGCCGAAGACGAAGAAGTTCTTCGCCGCCTCCGTGCCGAACCGCTGGGTCACCCGGTCGTAGACGGCGGGCAGGAAGCGGCGGTTCCAGGTGACGCGCGGGATGTGGACGGCCGTGTCGACGCGGAATCCGTCGACGCCCATGTCGATGTACTTGTCGTACGCGCCGATCAGGTAGTTCTGGACCGTGGTGTTCTCGGTGTTGAAGTCGGCCAGGTCCTCGTGCAGCCAGCACGAACGCGAGTCCTCGCCCTCCCAGTTGCCGATCCAGCACTGGTGGTAGTAGGCCTTCGGGAACATGCCCGAAGTGGGGCTCGGCCACTGGCAGTTGTACAGGGTGTAGCCCTCGGCGCTCTTGCCGCCGGTGGGTTTGCCCCAGTTGACGCAGGTGTTGCCGGAGGGCTCGGCGGTCGACCAGAGGTCGCCGTTGTAATACGACTTCCCCGACTTGGGCTCGACGGTCAGTCCGTCGTACTCGAAGCTGTCGTTCTTCTCGTCGTAGTACCAGCTCCACTGGGAGTCGCGGACGCCGTAGACGGTGGGGGTGAACAGGCCCTTGGCGCCCCAGCGGGAGCTGTGGTTGTAGACGACGTCCTGGTAGATCTTCATGCCCTTGGCGTGGGCCGCGTTGATCAGGTCCTGGTAGGAGGCGCCGGCGGACTCCAGTCGGGGGTCGACCTTGTAGAAGTCGTAGCCGTGATAGCCGTGGTAGTCGTAGTCCGAGCGGTTGAGGACGACCGGGGTGATCCACACGGCGGAGAACCCGAGGGCCTTGACGTAGTCGAGCTTGTCGACGAGACCCTTGAAGTCACCGCGGAACATGGGGTCGTTGTTGGCCGCGTTGCCCGACTTGACGTCCTGGCTCCCCCCGCGGTTGTTGGAGCTGTCGCCGTCGTAGAAGCGGGCGGTGAGGACGAAGTAGATCGGGTCCTTGCGCGGGTCGGTGCCGAGCGGTGTCCCCGCGGCCGGCGCCGGGGCCTTCTCCCCGGTCGTGACGGTGGCCGCCGCGGAGGCGGGCGAGGTGTTTCCGGCCGCGTCGGCGGCCTTCACCGTGTAGGTGTACTCGGTCTTCTCCTCGAGTCCCGTGTCGGAGTACACCGTGGAGCCGACATCCGTGACGACGGTTCCCTTCGTGCCGCCCGTGCGCGTGAGCTGATACTTCGTCACGGCGGTGTCGTCGGTGGCCGGATCCCAGGTCACCACCACCGAGGTGTTCGTGGCGGTCGCCTTGAGCCCGGCCGGTGTGGTCGGCGCCCGGGTGTCGGGAGCCTCGGCCGCGCAGGGGTCCTTGGCGTCGGCGGTGACGGTCCGGTCCTTCACGGTCGTGGTGCCGGACGGGATCGTGTAGTCGGCGCTGTTGTTGTTGTCCCAGACGCCGTTGCCGTTGTTGAAGGCCGCCTTGAGCGAGGTGGCGGTCCCGATGTCGAGGGTCTTCCTCCACCATCCGGTGCAGGCGCTCTCCATGCCGACGCCGGGGACCGTGGTCCAGGAGCCGCCGGCCGGGGCGTAGTGGATGTTGGCCGTGGTCCACCCGGAGGTGGCGGTCGAGTAGTACACGGTGGCCTGGTTGCCGGTGCCCGTACCGGTGTCGGCGCACGGGTCGCTGTGGGCGATCACCCCGTCCTTGACGGTGATGGTGCCGGTGCCCAGGGCGTAGTTGTTGCCGCCGTTGTTGTCCCAGGTGCCGCTTCCGTTGTTGAACGTGGCCTGGAGCCCGGTGGCCGAGCCGAGGTCGACGGTCTTCTTCACCCAGTCCGTGCAGGCCGACTCCATCCGGACGCCCGGCACGGTGGTCCAGGAACCGCCGTCCGGGGCGTAGTGGAGGTAGGTGGCCGGCCAGTTCTTGGTCTTCGTGTAGTAGAAGACGGTCGCCGTCGTGGAGGTGGCGGCCGTGCTCTCCAGGGGGACCGGTCCCGTGTCCGGCGGGGTCAGTCCGAACAGTGCGGTCACCGTCAGGAGGGCCATCAGTGCTCTCAGGGGCGGGCGTCCACGTCTGCGGTTCATGGGGCGGCTCCAATGCGCGTGCGGGGAGGGGGAGTTGCGGTGGAGGCGTTGCCTTGCAAGAAGAACCGGCAAGTTCCTGAAAGGGCTTGCGGCCCGGAAGCTACAGGCCCGTGACAGCCACGTAAAGAGTTGTGACAACGACCGCGACGCGCGGGGCGTACCGGCGCCCCGGGCCCGGCACACGTCCGCGACGCACGGTGAGCACCGCCCGCCCCGGTCAGGCGGAGGTCAAGAATCCCCCGGGCGCGGGCAATCCCCTGGTCACGCGGTGAGAAGCTGTGGCCGGGCGGGCGTATTGAAGGCGGAAGGGCATCCGCAGCCGCGCCCTTCCCCGACCGGAGGTACGTCGAGCGTGACCATCACCGAGGAAGCCCCGCCGCCGGTCCGGCGGAAGGACGAGGGCGGCCGCCAGGACCGGCAGGGCTGGCACTTCGACTCCCCGCTCGCCCTGACGATGCTCCTGCTGCTGGTCGTCGCGTGTCAGGGGCCGATCCGCGGCATGCTGTCCGCACCGGTGATGCAGAGCTGGATGACCGTGTTCGTCGCGGTGGTGGTCCAGGCCCTGCCCTTCCTGGTCCTCGGCGTCCTGCTGTCCGCGGTCATCGCGGTGTTCGTCCCGCCGTCGTTCTTCGCCCGCGCGCTGCCGAAGCGGCCGGCGCTCGCGGTGCCGGTCGCCGGGATGGCCGGCGCGGTCCTGCCCGGCTGCGAGTGCGCCTCCGTGCCGGTCGCCGGGGCGCTGGTGCGACGCGGCGTCACTCCGGCCGCGGCCCTGGCCTTCCTGCTGTCCGCCCCGGCGATCAACCCGATCGTGCTCACCGCGACCGCGGTGGCCTTCCCCCGCAACCCGGAGATGGTTCTCGCCCGCTTCGTCGCCAGCCTCCTGGTGGCCTGCGCGATGGGCTGGCTGTGGCAGCGTCTCGGCCGCACGGACTGGCTGCGCCCGCCGGCCCGCCCCGCGCACGAGGGCCAGGGCCGGGGGGCCGCGTTCTGGGGGTCCGTGCGGCACGACATCATGCACGCGGGCGGGTTCCTCGTGCTCGGCGCGATGGCCGCCGCCACGCTCAAGGCCGTCGTACCGGCGAGCTGGCTGCACGCCGCGGCCGGGAACCCGGTGGTGTCCGTCCTGGCCCTCGCGATCCTGGCCGTCCTGCTGTCGATCTGCTCCGAGGCCGACGCGTTCGTGGTCGCCTCGCTGACCCAGTTCTCGCTCACCGCCCGGCTGGCGTTCCTGGTCGTCGGACCGATGATCGACCTGAAGCTCTTCGCCATGCAGGTCGGCACGTTCGGCCGCGGCTTCGCGACCCGGTTCGCGCCCGCCACCTTCACGCTGGCGGTCCTCATGTCCGTACTGATCGGGGCGGTGCTCCTGTGAACCGGCAGGCTCAGGCGGCCGTCCTCTTCCTCGTCGGCGCGGCGGTGCTGCACGCGAGCGTCACGGACCTCTATCTGCGGTACGTGAAGGCGGGGCTGCGGCCCCTGCTGCTCGCGGCCGGCGTGGTGCTCGTCGTCACGGCCCTGGCGACGGTCTGGTACGAGATACGGGAGCACCGGGCGGCCGCCGGGCGGGCCGGCACGGGGCACGACGCCGGGCGCGCCGGCACCGGGCCTGACGCCGGGCGCGCCGCCGGGCACGGACCCGCGGACGCGCCTGCGAAGGGCGGCGCCGGGTACAACCACGCGGACCGGGACGGGACGGCAGACGGGGGTGGGCACGGCAACGCGGGCGCGGGCGCGGACGGGGACGGGGACGGACCCCTGACCGGCGACGGACACGGGCACGGAGACGAGCCCCTCGACAGGGGCGAGCACGGCCACGGCCACACCCACGACCCCGACCCCGACCCCGGCCACGGCCACGGCCACGGCCACGGCCACGGCCACGGCCACGGCCACGGCCATCGTGAGCCGCGGATCTCGTGGCTCCTCGTGCTCCCCCTGCTCGCGCTCATCCTCGTAGCCCCGCCGGCCCTGGGCTCGTACAGCGCGATGCGCACCGGAACGGCGCTGCAGGCGCCCTTCGGCTACGCGAAGCTGCCCGCCGGTGACCCGGTCACGCTCGGCCTCGTCGACTACGCGAGCAGGGCGGCGTACGACCACGGCCGTTCCCTCGGCGGCCGTCAGGTCAAGATCACGGGATTCGTCGCCCTCGACCGCAAGGGCGCCCCGTATCTCGTCCGCATGGCCCTCAACTGCTGCGCCGCGGACGCCCAGCCGGTCAAGATCGGCCTGTCGGGCCGGACTCCCCCGGTCCTGCGGCCCGACACCTGGCTGGAAGTCACCGGCCGTTACACCGCCAAGCGCACGACGGACCCGGTCAACGGCGGCATCATCCCGTATCTGGAGGTCGGTTCGGCGCGGCCGGTCCCGACGCCGCGCGATCCGTACGACGAGAGCTGGAACAACTGAGCCGAGAGGGGCGGGACTTGTCCACGACGACCCGCCCCGGGCTCAGGCCCCGCGGTCCGGGAGATAACTCGCGAGACCCCGCAGGATGATCTCCAGGCCGATGTCGAACCTCTCGTCGGAGGACTCCGTCACCATCGACCCGGACAGGGCCCGCAGGTGGGGGAAGTGCTCCTCGGGCAGCGACGCGAAGTAGTTCTGCATCTCGTCGGCCATCTCGCGCCAGTCGGGGCGGGCCAGGGTGCCGCCGGAGTGCTGGGCGGCCCGGTCCTGCCACATGCCCTCCTCCAGGACGAACCCGTCGATGTAGGTGGAGATGAGGTCACCGGCCTCGGCCGCGATGCGGTCGGGCAGTCCGGCGGTACGGAAGATGGCGAGCAACGCCTCGACGTACGGCAGCAGTTCGGCGGTGAAGGGGACGTGCGCCATGGAGATCCTGGCCATGTCGCGGTGGGACAGCAGGCGCCGGCGCCAGGAACGCGCGTAGTCCCGCACCTGGTCCTGCCACCGTTCCGGGTCGGGTTCGGGCAGCGTGAAGCTGGCGAAGAGCCGGGTGTACATCAGCTCCAGGAGGTCGTCCTTGGAGCGGACGTAGGCATAGAGGGCGGAGACCGTGACGTCCAGTTCGGCCGCCACCTGACGCATCGACAGCTTGTCGAGGCCGGACCGGTCCAGCACGACGAAGGCCGCCTCGACGATGCGCTCGCGCGACAGCGGCTCGCGCGCCGGGGCGACACGAGCGCGGGCGGGACGCTCACGCTCCCAGGGGGACGGCGGGGGTGAATCGGGGGTGCCGGCGGCCGCGTCGCTCATGACCACAGTCTAGGCCGCCGGAGAGCAGTGTTCTCTCCGGGAGAGCGGCGTTCACCTCGACTCAACGCGATATATCTTGTCGCTGTCGCGGAGTTGCGCTATATCGTAATGAACGCCGTTCTCTTGATGAGCACTGTTCTGTTAAGGTGAACGGCGTTCACCGGCGTCTCGTCTCGTGCTTCTTCCTCCAAGACGGCAAGCCGGGCAGTCACACCCGTCCGCCCCACCGCGCCCCGGTCGACTCCGGCGCGGCCTCTTCGCGAGGAGTTCCCGATGTCCACCACCGGTGTCGCGTCCGCCGAGACGCCCATCGACTCACCAGCGCCCTACCGGTGGCGCTGGGCTGCGCTGTTCGTGATCCTCGCGGCCGAGGTGATGGACCTCCTCGACGCCGTCGTCACGAACATCGCCGGCCCCTCCATGCGGGCCGACCTAGGCGGCGGCGCCTCCACGCTCCAGTGGCTCGCCGCCGCCTACACCCTCTCCATGGCCGTCGGGCTCGTCACCGGAGGACGGCTCGGCGACATCCACGGACGCCGCACGATGTTCCTGGTCGGCGCCGCGGGCTTCACCGTCGGTTCGCTGCTGTGCGCGGTGTCCGTGTCGCCCGGGATGCTGATCGGCGCGCGGGTCGTGCAGGGCCTGTTCGGCGCGGTGATGCTGCCGCAGGGCCTCGGCATGATCAAGGAGATGTTCCCGCCTAAGGAGTCGCAGAAGGCCTTCGGCATGTTCGGCCCGGTCATGGGTCTGTCCGCGGTGTGCGGGCCGATCCTGGCGGGCTGGCTGGTGGACGCCGACTACTTCGGCACCGGCTGGCGCATGATCTTCCTCATCAACCTGCCGCTGGGCGCCGCCGCCATCCTCGGTGCCGTGCGCTACCTGCCGAAGGGCCGTTCCGACAGCAAGCCGCGCCTCGACATCCCCGGCATGATCCTGGTCTCCGTGGCCGCGCTCCTCCTCATCTTCCCGCTGGTCCAGGGGCGTGAGTACGACTGGCCCGTGTGGACGTTCGTGATGATGGGCGCCTCCGTCGTCGTCTTCGCGGCGTTCGCCCTGTACGAGTCGCGCCGCAACAAGGCCGGCCAGGACCCGCTGGTCGTCCCCAGCCTCTTCCGCAAGCGCGGCTTCAGCGGCGGCATGATCCTCGGGCTGGTCTTCTTCTCGGCCATGCAGGGCTTCATGCTCGTCTTCAACCTCTACACCCAGATCGGCCTCGGCTACTCGCCTCTCAAGGCGGGCCTGGTGATGGTGCCCTGGTCGGGCGGCATGATCGTCGGCTTCGGTGTCGCCCAGGGTGTGGTCCGCTTCGGCCGGACCGTGCTCCAGGCGGGCGCGCTCGTCATGGCGCTCGGTGTCTTCGGCGTGTGGCTGACCCTCGAACAGGTGGGATCCGGCGTCGGCCCCTGGCAGCTCCTGCCGTCGCTGCTCGTCACGGGCATCGGGATGGGCCTGCTCATGGCCCCGTTCTTCGACATCGTGCTCGCCAGTGTGGAGCAGCACGAGACGGGTTCGGCGTCCGGCACCATGACCGCGGTGCAGCAGCTCGGCGGCGCCTTCGGTGTGGCCATCCTCGGCACGGTGTTCTTCGGTCTGCTGGGCGGCGGGATCGCCACCGCCGTCGACCACCGCTCGGACGATCTGCGAGGACGGCTGACCGCCGCGCACGTCGCGCCCGAGGCCCAGGACCGCATCGTGGCGGGCCTGCGCACCTGCGCCGCGGACCGCGCCACCGCCAAGGACTTCGAAGCGACCCCGGCGTCCTGCACCCGCCTGGAGAAGGACACCCGGGCGGCCGTGACCTCGCCCGAGGACGGGGCCCGTATCCCGGCCGCGCTGCAGGCCACCGCGTCCTCGGCCTTCCGCACCGGTTTCGGCTCGGTCATGCAGACGGTGCTGTGGATCGTCGACGGCATGCTGGCGCTGACGTTCCTGCTGGCGTTCCTGCTGCCGCGGCATGCGCGGCCGGAGGAGTCTGCGGGGCACTGAGTCGCGGCGCCGAGTCGCGGGCGCTGGGCCGGGGCTTGATCGCCTGGGCTCGGTGCTGGGGAGGGCCGAGTCGGCTTCGGCTTCGGCTTCGGCTTCGGCTTCGGCTTCGGCTTCGGCTTCGGCTTCGGCTTCGGCTTCGGCTTCGGCTTCGGCTTCGGCTTCGGCT